>JBMZAP010000090.1:0-15907 GCA_049611445.1 Phycisphaeraceae bacterium
ATACGGAGCTTATCGTCCAACATTCTAAGGTTGAAATAGCGAACCAACAGGTTGCGCGCCTTGAGGTCCGCGTACAAGGCGGCGGCGGGCAGCTTATCGGGCGGGGTCGTCAGCACGAAGTTGCTCTGGCTGTCGAGCACGTCAAAGCCGCGCTGACGTAGCTCGGCCGTTAGTCGCCCACGCTGCTCGATCACTTTCGCCCAGGTGTCCTGAGCGTAGGCCTGATCGGTGATGGCGGCGACGGCGGCGGCCTGGCTCAGCGCATCGGTGTTATAGCTGTCGCGGGCCTTATCCAGCGTCGCGATGATGTCGGCATGGGCGATGCCGTACCCGAAGCGAAGCCCGGCCAAGCCGTAGCCCTTGCTCAGCGAACGCAGCAGGATCACGTTGTCCACGCCGTCGCGTACGAGCTGCAACGCATCGTCGGGTGCGAAGTCCACATACGCCTCGTCGATCAGCAGCAGGCCGTTGAACTGTTCGGCACATTGAGCAAGCGTTTCAACGGATTCGTAGCGACCGGTCGGCGCGTGCGGGTTGACGATCATGCCAACCACACAGCCCGCATCGTTCCACTGTTGGATCGTGTCGTCGGCAAAAGAGAAATCATCGTTGCGATTCACGCTGATCACCGGCGTGTCCTGGATCGCGGCGAGCACGGGGTAGAGAGAATATGTCGGGTCAGTCACGCCAATGCCGCCACCGTTTATTCCGGGTTCGCAGTAGCAGGTAAGCAGCAGACGCAGCAATTCATCCCCGCCGTTGGTCGCGATGATGTTGTCGGCATGGACGCCGTGCAGCTCGGCGGCGGCCTGCCGGAACGGCTGGGCCAACGGCGGCGGGTAGACCCGCAGCAGCTCGGCAGGGAGCTGGGCGATCGCCTGCATCACTTTCGGCGAGGGTGGATACGGGTTCTCGTTGGTGTTGAGCTTGGTGACAATGGAGGTGTCGAGCTGTTCACCTGGCGTATACGCCGAGAGCTTCTGAATGTTTTCACGCGGGCATGGCATGGGGCGATAGTTTACCGTGCGGCGGGTGGGCGAATGACCAAAAGCTAAACTGTTGCAATGAGACATTGCTGCCGCCTGCTTACTGTGCTTGTTGCGTTGACCTGCTGTCTACCGGGGCCGACGGCTCAGGCACAGGCGGATCCGGGTGTGACCGCGGCGCAGAACCTGCTTGAGCAGGCCACCAAGCCTCAGCGAGATGGCTCGCACAACGCCCTTCTGCTGGGTCTGCGCGAGTTGGAGGACCCGGCCCTGCTGCCGCTGATGCGCGGGCTGAGCAATTCGCCCTACCTGTCGATGCGGATCCATGGCCAGCTGGGGACAGCGTCGCTGAGCCCGAAACGTCAGATCAATCTGAGCGCATTGGCCGAGGTGGAGGATCAGGCTGAGCTTGTCCAGGTGCTCTCCGCTGCGATCGACGATGAGTTGATCGACAAGCAGGCCATGGCCACACTGTTGACGTGGGACGGTCTGGAGCTCCCACTGCGTCAAGCGGTCGCACTTCGTCTGCTGGGCGTGGGCGGCGAGGTGGATGTCAAGCCATTTCGTGAATCGCTGGCGATCGAGATCAATGACGAAACCACCGCGGCAAAACTGTTGCAGTACGCGCTGGCGTCGATGCTTTTTGCCGAGTCGGGCAGCAGTGCCGGTAAAGCTGCGCTGAACAACCTGACCACGCTGCAGGCGAACAACATCGACGCGGTGCTCGGGCAGGTCCTCGACGCCGCGATGCGACAGGACTTTACTTCAGCCGGGTCGTTGGCACTGACGATCGCAAAAGACCGCGAGCGGACATCGTCTCTTAAGCTGCTGGCAATCCAGACGGCGCTACGCCTGAAGACGCCCGGCGGACCTGAGCAGTGGAAAGCCATGTTCCGCAACGAGGAAGGCTCGGCCGCGCGGATCCGTTTGGCAATGATCGCGTTGGACGGGGCCGAGCAACTCGAGCCGAACTTCTTCGACAGCTTTGCCGAGGAAGGTGCATGGATCGCTGCGATCGGCAAGGCTGGCCAAGCCATCGCCAGCAAGAGCGAGAACCTTGCCGACGCGTTTGCACCGCTGATCCAGACCGGCCAACCGATCTCGTTGCAGTGGATCGTCACGTACTGCCAGCGATCCAAGACCGCGCAAGGCCCCGCGCTGCTCGAACAGATCATCCTCAACCACGCCAAGGCGCCCAAACACCACCGCGGCCGGATCATCCAGGTCGCAATCGCCGCGACCACCACCTACTGCGAACTGTACCCCAAGGGTGCCAACGTCAGGCTGGCACAGCTACTGGATGTGAACCAGACCCGGCCGACAGGCCCCGGCGACGACAGCATCTACCTGACCCGGCGGCAGATCATGCTCATGGGCGCTGCACGTGCGAAAGGTGTGGACCTCATGGCCCTGGCCCAGACGCTTGAGGGCGATGATCTCAATGACTTCACAACCGAGGCGCTTCGGCTATTCGTCCGCGCCCGCCACGACGCGACGCTGAACAAAGACGAGTGGAGCGAGGTGTCCGACATCGTGCAAGGCGTCGGTAACTTCCAACTCGCGCTACGCATGCAACTTGGCTGGATGTACCTCAAGCACAAAAGCCTGGCGGACAAGTCGGTCGCCAAGGTGCTGCGCTAAACGCTGAAATCGTTATCCTCTACCCTTACTCTCTCCCGCAAGGACGCGGCCGATGTCAGAAATCCCACTGTCCAGCCCCGATATCACCGAAGCCGAGATCGATGCCGTCACCGACGTCATGCGTTCCGGGCGACTGAGCATCGGGCCCAAGCAGGACCTCTTCGAACAACTCGTCGCGGCACGCTGCGATCGCTCGCACGGCGTGGCCTGCTCCTCGGGCACCGCCGGGCTACACATGGTCCTCAAGGCACTGGGCATCGGCCACGGCGACGAGGTGCTGACCACGCCGTTCTCTTTTATCGCATCGAGCAACTGTATCCTCATGGTCGGAGCCAGACCCGTCTTCGTGGACATCTGCCCGCAGTCGCTGAACATCGACCCCAAGCGACTCGAAGCCGCCATCACCGAGAAGACCAAGGCCATCGTCGCCGTCGAAGTGTTCGGCAATCCCCGTCACATGGACGCGATCGAGTCGGTCGCACGCCGCCACGAGATCCCCCTGATCGAAGACGCCTGCGAAGGGCTGGGCGGCAAACTCAACGGCAGAGCCATCGGCAGCTTCGGCCGGGCAAGCGTCTTCGGCTTCTACCCCAACAAGCAGATCACCACCGGCGAGGGCGGGATGATCGTCACCGATGACGACCGCCTCGCCGACATGTGCAAGAGCCTGCGCAACCAGGGCCGGGGTGTCGCCAGCGACCACAGCGACAAGCTCTCGAGCAACACGACCGGGTCCTGGCTCGCGCACGAACGGCTGGGCTACAACTACCGCCTGTCCGAGATCAACGCGGCACTGGGCTGCGTGCAGATGGACCGTCTCGACGACCTGCTCACCCAACGCCGGCGCGTCGCCAACGCCTACACCCAGCGCCTGCTGGACCATCACGACCTGATCCTGCCACACGCGACGGGCAACGAGCAGGAGGCTTCGTGGTTTGTCTACGTCGTCCGCCTGGCACCGGAATACGACCGGGCTGCAAGAGACCGCATCATCGCCGGGCTGCGTCGGCACGAGATCGGCTGCTCCAACTACTTCCCGCCGATCCACCTCCAGCCGTTCTACAAGGCCCAGCATGGTTACGCGGCGGGCGACTTCCCGATCACCGAGTCGATCAGCGACCGCACGATCGCGCTGCCGTTCTTCAATCAACTGGACGACACACAGATCGACCTGGTCTGCCACACGTTGAGCGTGATGCTCCAGCGCGAACGGTTACTGCTTGACGGTGACGACGCGGCGTAAATTCAATAAGTGCTAAACACTCGGAGTGGCACCCTTGCACAACTTTTTGCCTGCGCCAGTAATGGCAAGGCTTTTGCGGCACACATCCGCAAAGTGCCTAGCGACTTGGGTGTACCGCCGAAGCTGTATTTTACGTGTATTGCAAGGGAAACGGTCGACAGCACACGCTGGTCAATTAAGATTAGCTACGAAGCACATCGACTTGGAGGATACACATGCACAGCATAAAGACGTCTGCAGGACTTGCCGCACCGGCCTTTGCCGCGGCGACGCTGCTGGCTGCAACGACTCAAGCCGGCACCGTTGCGAACTGGAAAGAGTTCAACTCCGGCTCAACCAACAGTGGCCTGAACACCAACAGCCCGACCTTCGGCGATGGGTCGGCCGGCAATGCGAACAGTTCATGGATCGCAGGACAGTTCGGCCCCAACGGCGCGCCCGTCTCCGTCACCCTCGCCGTCGGCGAAACACTGACTATCTCAGGCGGCATGATCCTGACCGGCGGCGTAAGTAACAACGCCAGCGAGTACCGCTTCGGTGCGTTTAACGATGGCGGCCAGTTTGACCTGAACAGTGCCAGCAACTGGACCGGCGGCTGGCTTCATCAATCTGGCACAGGTCTTTTTCAAGGCCGTACCGACGGGGTCTTTATCAGTTCCTCAGGCAACGCATCGAATATCGGAGCGAGCGGCAGCCCGACCGGATCGTTCGATAGCAGCTCCACGCTCCCGTACAACTGGTCCATGTCTATCACCCGAGACACAGCGGGCACCGTCGATATCGTCTCGTCGATCTCCGGCGGCGATGGCAGCTACAGCCTGACCTACACCAAAAACGATCAGGCCACTTCCCTGTTCACCTACACCGCGGTCGGCGTACTCTTCGGCGGCAACTCCGGCCTGGACCAAGGCCAGTTGACCAACGTCCAGTACAACGTCGTCCCTGAACCCTCATCCCTCGCCCTGCTTAGCCTGGGCGGACTGCTCATCGCGCGTCGGCGACAAAACTAATCATTCTTTCACGCCTGTATAGGAATCCAGATGAAGTTCAAGACAGCCAACACATGGATCAGCATGCCCGCAGTCGCTTTGGCGCTTGCCACCAGCGTCAAAGCCGCGACGGTGACTTCCCTGCCCGGCACAACGACGCAGACGTTCAATACGGTTGGCTCGATCGGCAACAACATCGGAGACGGCAACAGCACCACCTTCAACGGCGCGGACTATGCGGGCGACGGCCTGACGAATGTTGATAACCTCGACGCCACCTTCGCGATGACCGTGACGCTGAGCAACTACTCGACATCCAACCGACAGACCCTCTTCGAGACCGGCGGCGGAACGATCGGTTTTTCACTGAACTACGAGTCCGGCAACGTTCTGGTCCTCCGCGCTTCGGGTGACGACGGCGGAGGTGGCGGCAGTGGGCTGATGACCGTGACATCCGCGGCACTGAGCCCGGGCACCTACGACCTCATCTGGACCTTTGATGTCGAGCCAGGCACCGGCAACGAGGTCATTGCGCTGTATATCAATGGAACACTTGCGGGCTCCGCGAACGACACCAATTGGCTGACTGGCGATTGGTCCGGCAGCGATTCCGCTGGTTTCGGCGTCAAATCTGGAACCGGCCTTGCCGGCACTGGCAGCAACTCCAACCTCAGCAGCGTCGCGTTCTCCGATGGCAGCATCGATACGGTCCGAGGCCTGGAGTTCTACGGCGACACCCTCTTCGTCCCCGAGCCCTCCTCCCTCGCCCTGCTGGGCCTAGGCGGCCTGCTCATCGCACGACGGCGGCGCTGACGCCAACTGCAACACCCCCCAAGAACCCAAACCCGCCTCGAACCTGCACTTCGTTACCGTTTTTCACCCTGCTTACTTCCTGAAATCACATGCACTACAAGACTCTGACACAACATCTCGCCATCGCCGGTTGCCTGACAACCTGCGGCATTGCCACCACTGCAACACAGGCCGCCATCACCGTTGTCCATGAGTACCACCTCGGCGAGGCGGGGTCCATGGACGCCAACGGCCGACCACAGGACGCCGTCGGCGGGTCCCACTTCACCGGCTACGTCACTCCCTCGATGACGACCGACACCGCTTCGCCCTCCCCGGTTTCCTCGGCCTACACCACCGACACCGCTGCGAATGGCGGGGCCTGGGGGGCCAACTTCGCCGCCCTTCCGACGGACAACTTCGCAGTCGAAATCTGGGCCCGAACGTCCAACCTCGCCCAGGGTACCGTGGACCTGCTTCAACTTAACGGCATGGTTAACGGATCCTTGAAAATCGGGGTCGCCAACGGCGTCTGGGTCAGCAGCTACCACAACGTCGCGTGGATCGGTGCCCCCGGCGGCACAGGCCAATCCATTTCCTCCGGCGCGTGGACGCACCTGGCTGTCATCCGCGACTCGGGCATCACGTCGCTCTACATCGACGGCGTTGCACAGGCGGGAGCAACAAACGGTACGCCGACCCACGGCTCCAATGGCCACATCGGCGTGATGGCAAACGCAATAGGCGGCTTCACCGGCGATCTCGATGAAATGCGGATCTTCACCTTCCAGAACGGTGATGATCCCGTCGCGTTCCTGAATGTGCCCGAACCCTCGTCGCTGGCGCTGCTCTCCCTCGCTGGCCTGCTCGTCGCGCGAAGACGGCGCTGACGCCGAACACAGAGTCCTCCTCCTGCCGCTCATCGCGTGATGGGCGGTTTTTCATTGACCGATCAAGGGTGCCACCTCACTACCTGAGCACCCTTGTTTTGTCACTCCGACCAGTACCACACCGTGATCACGCCTTCGCCGTGATCGGACGAGTGGGAGATCGAGATCAGCCGGTCTTTGCCGATGCTGGATGCAAACTCGGCGGCCTCGGCGTGCATGGCATCCCAGCTCTTGAGTGTCGCTTTGAAGAACTTGTATTCAACGCGCATAGGTGGCTCCTAGTAAGACTCACGCCCCCGTCAGGAAGTGACAGATGTCGCCGTCGCTCACGACGTAATCTTTGCCTTCGACACGGAGTTTACCGGCGTCGCGGATGGCCTTTTCGGTCTGATGGGCTTCGAGGACGTCGAGGGTGTAGACCTCGGCCCGGATGAACTTCTTCTCGAAGTCGGTGTGGATGACGCCCGCGGATTGTGGGGCGGTCGCGCCGATGGGGATCGTCCAGGCCCGGACCTCCTGCTCGCCGGCGGTGAAGAAGCTCTGCAGGCCGAGCAACGCGTAAGCGGCACGGGCTAGCGTCGCCAGCGCGGGCTCTGCCAGGCCGACGGCCTCGAGCATCTCCAGCTTGTCATCACCTTCAAGCTCGGCCAGTTCGCTTTCCAGTTTCGCACAGACTGGGACAACCGCCCCGCCTTCTGCTTCGGCACGCTCGCGGACCTTGGCGACGAGTTCGCCTTCGCCGAGCACATCGTCTTCGTCGACGTTGGCGACGTAGAGGACCTTCTTGGCGGTGATGAAGCCGAAGCCTTTCAAGGCCTTGGCCTCCTCGGGGTTCAGGTCGAGCTGGCGCAAGGGCTTGCCTTCATCAAGCAACGCCTTGGCTTTCTCAAGGAGTTCGACCCGCATCTTGGCATCTTTGTCTCCCGACTTGGCCGAGCGTGCCGCCTTGGGCAGCGCGGTCTCGATGGTCTGCAGGTCGGCGAGCATGAGTTCGGTATCGATGACGTCGATATCGCGCATCGGGTCGGTGCTGCCATCGACGTGGGTGATGTCGTCGTTCTCGAAGCAGCGAACGACGTGGAGGATCGCGTCGACGTTGCGGATGTGGCTGAGGAACTTGTTGCCCAGGCCTTCACCCTCGCTGGCCCCCTTGACGATGCCTGCGATGTCCACAAGGCGCAGCGCCGCGGGGATGACTTTCTGCGGTGGGATGTATTTCGTGATCTTGTCGAGGCGCGGATCGGGTACCGCGACGACGCCGACGTTCGGCTCAATGGTGCAAAACGGATAGTTCGCCGCCTCGGCACCCTGCGATTCGGTCAGGGCGTTAAAGAGCGTGGACTTGCCTACGTTCGGTAAACCTACGATGCCTGCTTCCATAGGGCGGGGATTGTAGCGGATCATGGAGCAGGGAATGGGGACTTGGCAATAGGCAATAGGGAATAGGTCAAGGCGAAATCCAGCCTACTCCCTAATCCCTGGTCCCGATTCCCTGCGTATACTTTGCAGCCTGCTTACGAACCGCCGAAACAGATAAACACGAGATACTCATGGACACCCTGCAAGCCATCTACGAACGCCGAGCCGTTAAGCACTACGACCCTGAACACGAGCTGACGCCTGAGGAAGAAAAGACGCTCATGGAGGCCGCGATCCAGTCGCCGACCTCGTTCAACATGCAGAACTGGCGTTTCGTGCTGGTCAAAGACAAGGCGCTTCGCCAGCAGGTGCGTGACGCTGCATGGGGTCAGGCCCATATCACCGACGCGTCACTGCTGATCGTGCTCTGTGCGGACCTCAAGGCCTACGGCGACAAGCCGGAGCGCTACTGGGTCAACGCCCCCAAGGAAGTGGGCGAGCGCCTGTCGGGCATGATGGTCCCGTTCTATGAGGGCAAAGACCAGTTGATCCGCGACGAGGCGATGCGCTCGGTCGGCATCGCGGGCCAGACGATCATGCTTACCGCCAAGGCCATGGGTTACGACTCGTGCCCGATGATCGGCTTTGATCCCGAAGCGGTCGCGAAGATCATCAACCTGCCCGAAGACCACACGATTGGGTTCGTCATCGTCGTGGGCAAACGCCTGTCCGACCCGTTCCCCAAGCCGGGCCAGTTGCCGCTGGAAGATGTGGTAATCACGGACAAATTCGCGTGATATTTCAAGCCGATGCATACCGCCACAGCAGGTGAACCACTGTCAACTTTTCCCGCCGGAACATTGCTCGCTGGCCTTGTTCAACAGTGCCACCCCGAGCGATTGGCAGGCTTGATTTTTGCCATGTTTTTAAGGGGTTTTGAACTGGTTCACGGCGAGCGGCAAGCGGCTGATTAAGGTACAATTCGGGTCTATGGCAGACGACCCCAACACGCCCGCAGAAGACCCCGAAAACAACGCCGATCAGGGCGTCCCCGGCCCCGTTCAACCGGCCGGTCAGGTAGTCGATCTGGCGATCGAACGCGAGCTTGCAGACAGCTATTTGACCTATGCGATGAGCACGATTGTCGATCGTGCGTTGCCCGATGTGCGTGACGGCCTCAAGCCTTCGCAACGCCGCATCCTCGTCGCGATGAACGACCTGAACCTCTCCCCGGGCCGCAAGCACTCCAAGTGTGCAGGCATCGTCGGCGAGACGATGAAGAAGTACCACCCCCACGGTGACGGGGCCATCTACCCCACCCTCGTCAACATGGCCCAGGAGTGGAAGACACGCTGCCTGCTCATCGACAAGCAGGGCAACTTCGGCTCCATCGACCCGGACCCCCCGGCCGCGATGCGCTATACCGAGGCCCGGCTGCACCGACATGCCATCGAACTGCTCGAAGACCTCAAGCTCGACACCGTCGACTGGCAGCCTAACTTCGACGAGACCGTCGATGAGCCCAAGTACCTGCCCGGCAAGCTGCCCAATCTGCTGGTCAACGGCTCGACCGGTATCGCCGTCGGCATGGCCTCGTCCATGGCCCCGCACGCGCTGGGCGAAGTCTGCGACGCCATCACGGCGACCATCGACAACCCCGACATTGAGCTCCGAGAGCTCATGGAGATCATCCCGGGCCCGGATTTCCCCACCGGCGGGATCATCTGCGGCCGAGCCGGCATCGTCCAGGCCTACGCCACCGGACGAGGCCGCGTCACCGTTCGTGCCCGCATCGAGCAGGAAACCCGTGGCGGCCGAGAGTTGCTGGTCGTCAAGGAACTTCCCTACCAGGTCTCCAAGAACGACTCGGTCATCGAGAAGATCAAGCAGCAGCGCAAGAACGACAAGCTCACCGAGATTGCTTCGGTTATCGACGAGTCAAGTAACCGCGGCGGCATGCGCCTGGTGATCGAACTCAAGCGCGGCGCCGACCCGGACGTCATCGAGAACCAGCTCTACCAACTGACGCCTTTGCAGTCGACGTTCTCGATGATCAACATCGCACTGGTCAAGGGCCAGCCGCGTACGTTGTCGCTCAAAGAACTGATCGACCTTTACATCGAGCACCGCGTCGATGTGATCCGTCGCCGCACCGCCTACCGCCTGCACCAGGCGCAGCAGGAAGCGCACCGCATCGAGGGTTTGATTTATGCGGTCTGCGACATCGATGAAGTGATCAAGCTGATCCGTTCGAGCCGAACGCGTGACGAGGCGATTGAGAAGCTGATGAAACGCGGCTTCCGTATCCCACCAGATCACGCCCAGGCCGAGCACATCCCGGATCGCTTCCTAGCGCAGTCGGCGGACAGCGATATCTTCCTCTCGCGCACGCAAGCCGAGGCGATCGGCCGCCTGCAACTGATCCAACTCGTTGGACTGGAGATCGAAACGCTCGTCTCCAACTACGCGAAACTGCTGAGCCAGATTGAAGAGTACGAGTCCATCCTCGGCAGCGAGCAGCGCGTCCTGCAACTGGTCAAGGACGACCTGACCGAGCTCAAGGCCAAGTACGCCGACGACCGTCGCACCGAGATCGTCGCCGGCGAAGTTGGCGAGCTGAACATCGCGGACCTCACGCCCGTCGAGCAGGTGGTCGTCACTATCTCGCACTCCGGCTACGTCAAGCGACTGCCCACCGAGCAGTACAAGGTGCAGGGCCGGGGCGGCAAGGGCATCATCGGCGCGAAGTCCAACGACGACGACTTTATCGAGCACCTGTTCGTTGCGTCGACGCACGACGACCTGCTGTGCTTCACCGACACGGGCCGGGTCTTCAAGATCAAGGTATTCGAGATCCCCGAGGCCTCGCGCACCAGCAAGGGCCGGGCGATCATCAACCTGATCAACCTCAAGGAAGGCGAGCGTATCTGCTCGTTCATGCCCATCGTCGACTTCGAGAAGAGCGAAGACTACCTGCTGTTCTCCACGAGCAACGGCCTGGTCAAACGCACCGCGCTCAAGGACTACCGCAACGTCAACGCTTCCGGCATCATCGCGCTGAACCTGCGTGACGGCGACTCGCTCGTCGGCGTGACCTGGACTACCGGCGAAGACCACATCCTGCTGGGCACCGCCACGGGCATGGCCATCCGCTTCGAGGAGTCCGACGCTCGCGTCATGGGCCGAAACGCCTCGGGCGTCAAAGGCATCGAACTTACCAAGGGCGACACCGTCGTCGGCATGGTCCGCCTTCCCGCCGACGAGCAGGAGCGCAACCTCCTCACCGTCACCGAAGGCGGCTACGGCAAACGCACCCCTGTCGGCGAATACCTGGTCCACTCCGAAGATGGCAGCGTCCGCACCCAGTCCCGCGGCGGCAAGGGTCGGCGTGACATGAAGACCACCAAGGGCAAGGTCGTCACGATCAAACTGCTCGCGCCGGGCGACGACCTCATGCTCATCACGCATGACGGCATGATCGTCCGTATCGCCGCCGACTCCATCCGCCAGACCGGGCGGAACACGCAGGGCGTCCGTGTCGTGAACCTCAAGGGCAATGACGAACTCGTCGCCGTAGCCCGTGTTGCAGACAACGACAACACAGACGAAGAAGACGCAGCAGACGAAACCGCCTAAGATCAGGGCAAGGAGTTCACTCATGCCAACCGAACGCTGGTCCGATGACATCTGGATTGTCCGTCTACAGAACGAGCCTGCCTTTTCTGACGATGTCCACCCCCTGCTCCAGCGCCTGGGCAGAGACGATGCCCCGCCTTCCCTGGTCATCGACCTGAGCGAAGTTACTTCGATCAACAGCTCCAACCTCTCGCAGTTGCTCAAGCTCCGAAAGACCGCGAGCGACCACAACGTCGCGCTAAGGGTCACCAGCCCAAGTAACGCCGTCTGGTCCGTGTTCCTGATGACCGGCCTGGACAAGGTCTTCCCCTTCACGCAGGACACCGCCACCGCGCTGGCTGAACTGCAGATCGAAGGATAAGAAACAACCCCGCTTTTAACGGGGCTGCAGTCTCTCATTCTGAATTTTCAATGTGCCATCTCAGGTGCTTGGCACCTTGGATGAAGTGCACTACTCGACGCGGGTGAGTTCAATCGTCTCACCATCGGCGTCATTCACCAGCTTAAGGGTATCGCCGGTGATCTCGTAGGTGCCCGGCTCTTCATCGCCACCCAATTCCGCGGGGGACTTGATAACCACCTTGCCGTTGCCTGCAGAATAGGAGCCGTCGGCTACGAGCTTGCTGCCGTCGGGAGCGGTCATGTTGAAGCCAAGGACGCCGTCCTGATTGAAGGTAAGCTGAATAACCATTGGCTGAGGCAGCGGCTGGCCCTCGATCTCGGTGATGACCTGCTTCCAAGTCCCCAGCAGCGCGGGATCCGTGCCGCCAGCGGCCGGGGTGTCGGGCGTGTCAGGGGTACCAGGGGTTGGCGGTGCAGGTGTTCCGCCGCCGCCCTGTCGGACCGCATTGGTCAGCGAGTCATAGACCGCGATCTGTCGTGCCGCAATCTGGCCACGATCAGATTCTGCATCGGTGTTGCCAAGCGAACCGAGCGGCCCACTCGCGGCTTCTTCCAGTTCGAGCATACCCGCAGCGACCTGCCCCAGAAGGGTGTCCATGTCATTGGCTCGGCCGCTGATTGTGCCATGCAGTTCGGTGCCCAACAGTTCCGGGCCAGCCGCAGCAATCGAGGACAGCGTCGTCTTGTAGAGGCGAGCCGAGACACTCTGCTGGTGAAGCACGCGGGCGTGCAGCGTGTAGACGCTCATCAGGTCCATGTCGGTCTTGCGGCCGGCACCCTGATAGGCCTGCTCTGCTTCCTTCAGCGTCGCAGCGGCCTCGGCCATGCGGTCAAAACCGGCGGCCTGGATCATCGCATCCCGGGAGGCAAAGTCAGCGATAAATTCTTCAATCACCTTCTTACGGTCCGCGTCGATCTCCGCAAGCTTGTTTGCGACACGCTGACGCTCGACCTTGATCTGAGCGATCTTCATCTCCAGCAGGCCGATCACGCCAATCTCATCGAGCACCAGTTGGTCTGCGGCCTTCACCAGCATCGAACGCTGGTCGAGGTCGGCCGCCGCAGCCGTGCCGTAGTCACTCATCGACAGGAGGAAAGCCGCTGCCTTCATCGCGTCGTCGCCCGCGGTCTGCTTCGCTTCCGCGAGCATGCCCGTCAGGTTGGTGTAGGTGTCACTGCTGGTCGAAACGTTGGTCTGCGTAGCAGCCGCACTGAGGATACCGTCGAGCTTGCCAAGTAAGGAAGCTGTCTCGACGCCTTTCTTGCCGTCCAGCTGCTGCCGCCTGAACTCGGCGAGGTTGGCGACACGCTCGCTGATCCAGGCGTCGATCTCAAGACTCTGTGCCTCTGCCTGAGCCGTCTCGGCTTCCTTAGCCGCGGTCGTCGCCTGATCGAGCTTGTCGAACTTGTCGGAGGACTGCGAGCTGCGGGACTGACCGGTCAGCTTGAGCTCCAGTGCCTCGTACTCAGACACCTTGTCACGCAGTTCCGATATCTGCTCGTTGTACTTGGCGAGATCTGCACTGGCCTTACTCGCGATGCCGGCAGCCTCGTCGGCCTTCTCCTGCATCCCGTTGATACCGATCAGGTCGTAACCACCTGCATTGACGCCCTCGCGGTAAGCCGCAATCTGCTCGGCACCGTCGCCAGCCACCGAGTCATTCAACGCACTGATCTCGCGGAGCACCGCCAGCTTGCTCCGCAGGTCAACGACCAGCTTCGAGCCGTGCTGGAACGAACGCTCTGCTTCGTCGATGAGGAAGGACGCTTCGTCGGCCTTGATGGTGCCGATGATCGCGTTGGCCGACTGCTTCTGCAGGTCGCTGCCCTTGGCTTCGATTTCCTGAGCCAGCGGCAGCAGCGCGAGGGCCTGGTCGAGGTAGGCCGCTTCAAAACGGGTCGAACCGGGCACCTGTACACCGTTGACTTCCTTGCCCAGCGTGTAGACGAGTTCGTTGCCTTCGGATGGTGCGTCGGCATATTGCAGCCGGCTCATCTGGTCCAGGAGTTGTTCGAGCTGTTCAGAGACCTGCGCCTCTTGCGTCTTCTCGCCGCATCCGACGAAGGTAGCAGAAGCAAGGCAGGCGATGAGGCTGGCAGTCAGGTATTTACGCACGAGATTTTTCCTTGGGCCCGCTGCAGACAGTCGCACAGGCCGGGTACATGCTGGAGGTCTTAATTACTTCGCGGCTGTTTGTGCTGCGGCATCCGGTAGTTGATGCCATAGTTCGAGCCCTGGTTCGCTGGGATCAGCGATTTAATCCACTTGACGAGTTCCTTGTATCGCTCGTCGTCCGTGTCTTTGAACTTTGGCTGCCATCCTTCAAGCTCCTCCGGTACGGGGAACTTGGCCGACGCACGCGGCAGGCCCCACTGCACCAGCAGGGAGTCTTCCGGCTCGTTGCGGTCGATGACAAGCTTGCCGTCGACCGACGCCTGGGTGAGGATGTAGAAGTTGGTCATCTCCAGCCGGTCGGCATCCAGCCCACGTGTCCGCGGGAACAGGAACAGGCCCGGCACCTTGCCCGAACCGAAGTTCGGCTGGAAATACTCGAGGATGTAGCGACGGTGCACGTTGCTGAACTCACGCAGCGATTCGATCTGGCTGCGGACACGAACATGCTTGTAGTAATCACGTGCACGCAGCTGGAACAGCAGCGCCAGTTGCTTGTGCCCGTCCAGACGCAGCCACTTGTCCTGCTCACGCTTGCCACGCGGGATGCGGTCGTCTTCCTGGTACTCCTTAAGGAAGTCACGCAGTTCGGTCTTGGGGATCACCACACGCGGCGCGGGGTCCGAATCGAGATCCACTTCATAGACCTTGATCAGCTCGATATCGTCGTCCGAAATCAGCGGATCTTTCTTTTCGCCTGGACGGTTCTGTGCCGCGACAGACAAACTGCCAGCCACCATCGACATGCCGATCAGCAGACAAAGCGCGGGACGAATCAGACGGCTTAGGTGGGCGACATTCATAGCAGGTGACTCCGGGCTTGGCCCCGCCGGTCAATCGCTCGCAAACCCTTGCCAGCAGCGATCTTCGGTGCAGAGCATTATAGGGGAACACCGACGGATCCGAAACCGCCGGATACACAAAAAAGACGCTCCAGCGGCCTCCGCGCATACAGCACCGGGCCGGCGAAACGCTTTGCTCAGCCCTCCGAGCCGACCAAGTCCTCAGCCAGGGCGATCAGACGCTCTAATCGCACCGGCTTGAGCAGGTAGCCGTCAACACCCAGGGCCTCTGCATAGACCTGGTGTCGCTTGCCCTCGTTGGCGGTCACCATGACCACGCGGGGGCAGTTCTCAAACTGCTTGATCTTCTCCAGCACCAGAAAACCAGACCGCTTGGGCAGCATCATGTCCAGGATCACCAGGTCCGGCGGATCGGTCTCAATAATGCGGACAGCCGTGTTCCCATCGCCACAGAACTGCGTCAGGGCCCCTTCGGCCTGCAGGGCGTGGTCGATCGCGGTGCGAATCTCAGGGTCGTCGTCAACAATCAATACCTTGGCTTCCTTGAGCCGCAGGTCTTCTGCCTGTTCGGTCATATCTATCGTTCCAGTTGGTGGTTTCGGTATTCGCAGGGTTGCGAGGTGTGGTCCCGTATTGTCGCCCTCTCAAGCCCGCGGGTCAAGCACACAAATGCATTAGCCGCCCCAACAGGGCAACCCCGGCAACCTGGCACCCACGAGCCACTCACCGCACCGTTTCGACGGGCTTTTCAAGCTCTCGCATCAGCGACTCGGTCATCCACGGCAGGTCCTCGAGATTCCGACGCAACACCCTGGGCATCTCCTTGCCCAGCCGCTCGTGCTTGGGCCGGCTCTTCCACCGCCGGTGCATCCACCAGTACTGCTCCGGGCAACGCCTCACCGCCAGTTCCAGCGCCCGGGCATAACGGGCCGTGATGTAGTACAGCGGGTCGCGGACGTCCGCCCAGTCGTCGGGATAGATCACGTCGGTCGT
>JBMZAP010000091.1:0-15891 GCA_049611445.1 Phycisphaeraceae bacterium
CATTCGGCGGCACTTGCCCAGTGTTGCCAACAATACAAGCCCTTGCTGGGCCAGCGTGAATGCTGGTAAGCAAGGGCTTTTATTCTTTCATGATCGATTGTTGATCAAGAGACCATGGTCTTTCGGCGAAGCGGCAGCAGGCTCAGCCCGCCAAGTACGAGCAGGACCAGTGTCGAGGGCTCGGGCATGTGGGCAGCGACCTCAATGGTCACGACGTTGTGCACCGCTCGCCCCTCGGCGTCCCACGCCACCAGCGCGATATTGTAGAAGCCCAACTCGCTGAAAGTGTGGATCGGCGCGAGTTCAGTGGTGGGCAGTCCCTCGCCGAGGTCCCAGAGCACCTGTGCGGGCAGGGGGTCACCATCGTCTGCGTAGAGGAAAGCGAAGGAAACCGCGTCGCCCACGACGACTTTGCTCGGCGCAACGATCTGCAGCAGTGAAGGCTTCTCGTTGTCTGCAAAGCCCGAAGCACTTGCGCTGGCGGTGGGGGTGTTGTCCTCGGCATTTCCGACGACGACGTTAGAGCTGTCCCACTCGAGGTTGTCGAAGGTGAGGACGTCGATGAACGCGCTGTCCCCGTTGACGCTGAGGGTGTTGCCGACAAAGCTGATTTTGTCGATCGTGCCAAAGTCGGTGTAGATCTGGATGCCGGCGTCGTCGTTGTTGATGAACTGATTGCCGTCGAACACGATCTGTCGGATCCCGCCGCCGTTGTCCAGCGCATTGAAGCGGAAGCCTACGCCGGGCGGGTAGTAGCCGCTCAACGGGTCGGCTACCGTTTGTTCAAAGCGGTTGTTGTAGAAGTAGAGTTGGCGGACCTCACCTGTGCCGTTGGACCCATCCTGTAATTGAGCGCCCCAGATCGTGGACTCGCTGAAGGTATTGTTGGCAACGTAGATCCGCTCTTTGGCGGTGTTATTCGACAGCGACAGGCCGATTTCGTTACCTGCACCAACGTCGTTGCCTTGGATGACGATGTCGGACCCGCCAGCGACCTCGATGCCGAGGAACTTGAGTGTGCCGTCTGTAGCGGTGATCGTGTTGTTACGTACGGCGACCTGGTTGGAGCGGTCAATACTCAGCCAGTGGTCGAGTGTGTTGTTTTCAATCACGGATCGGTGCGATCCGCCCCAGACTTCGATACCAAGGCCTTCTGCGGTCAAACCAGAGCCCGTGATGGTGTTGTTCCGGATCACGCTATCGGTCGAGCCATTGGAAAAGAAGATTCCGCCGCGTCCGGTGTTGGTAATGGTGTTGCCGATGACCAGGTTGCCTTCTGAGCCGTGGTCGAATCGGATGCCGCTACCGAATTCACGCGTGACGCCGATGTTGATGAACTCGTTGTTCTCGATCAGGTTGTTGTCGGCGTCAAACGAGGCATAAATCCCGGCTGAGCCGAAGGTGTTGCCCGTCAGGTTCTGGATTCTCAGGTCATGGATGTGGTGGCCGCCTGTGCCTCCGATGACCATGCCTTGCTGGACGAGCAGGCTGTTCTGGCCGTCCAGTGTGAAGCCGGCGAGTTCGACGTTGTTGACGCCCGTTGCGTGGAGACGGACCAGGCCGTCGGCAGAGGTTGTGCCCGTATGCCGTATGACCGTGTTATCCCGTCCGGCGCCAACGATAGCGATATCGCCAATCGGACGGATCGAATCGCTCACGTGGAATGTACCTGCCGGGATGATGATGCGGTCGCCGGGGGAGGCAGCGCTGATCGCGGCCTGAATCGCTGCAAGGTCATTGACGCCATCGTTAGCGATCGCGCCAAATGCAGTGATGTCGTAATCGGCTGCAATAATGCGCGATGGGCTGGCGGCGGCGAACAGCGTTGTCAGCAGAACGAACCAGCCGACGCGCGACAAATCGAGTGGACGGCTGCACGGTCGAGTGTTGCACGGCATCGGTTCTCTCCAGATCACGGTTGTTACTCACTCTCGCGTTGGGGGGTAATGCTTTTTGCCTTGAGCTATGCGTTCGTCGGCGTTCGGCATGGATACACAGCACCTGTGAATATGCCGCAGTTATGGGCCCTTGCAGGGCGCGATCTGGCAGACGGATCAGGTGCCGATAACGCCGTTTCAGCGCCGCGATACAACAGAAGCCGCATGGTTGGTCGCAGCAGCGGGCCATGCCTTGTATGTTGATGAACTCTGACCCGTCCTTTTCATTGATACTGCCATGAAGACACTTAGCCACCGGATCCTGTTGCTGACGTTGATGTTCGGCCTGACCGCAACCATCAGCGTCAAAGCCGACGATCGCCCCAATGTCATCCTCATGATGGCCGACGATCTGGCGAACGAGGACCTCTCGTGTTACGGCAGCACACGCATCAAGACGCCGAACATTGACAAGCTTGCCGGAGAAGGGCTCAAACTCACCAGTTACTACGCGGGCAACCCGGTGTGCTCTCCCTCGCGGATGGCACTCTTGTCCGGTTCATACCCTGCTCGGCTCGGCTGGCGCTGGGGTGTGCTTGGCTATGGCTTTGCCCCCAAAACCGGGATGTCACCCAAGGTCTACACCATCGCCGAAGCCTTCCGCGACGGTGGCTACCGCACGGCGATGACGGGCAAGTGGCACCTGGGCGTTCAGAATATGTCGCCTGAGAAACAAGGCTTTGACTCGACCTACTACATCCGCATGTCGAACAATCAGGACCGCGACATGTTCCGTGATGGCAAACTCGTGAAGGAGAAATGGGATAACGCTTTGCTCAGCGAGACGTTCACCGAGGAAGCGATTCGCGTGATTAGCGAGCAGAGCGATAAGCCCTTCTTCCTCTATGTCCCCTGGAGTGCACCGCACTTTCCGGCCGACCCTCACCCCGATTGGCTTGGAAAGTCCGGCACTAAAAAATCAGGCAAGTACACCGACACCGTTGAAGAACTCGATCACCGCATTGGGCAGGTGCTCAGTGCGCTGGACAAGGCAGGCAAGACGGACAACACGATCGTGATCTTTACATCTGATAATGGCCGACAGAGCGGACAGCAGGGGCCCAACGATGATCCGCCTTTCAGTGGGATGAAATGGCATTCGCTGGAGGGTGGCACACGCGTGCCCTGTATCGTGCGTTACCCCGGGAAGGTGGCCAAAGGCCAGAGCAGTGCCGCGATGATCAGTGCGATGGACCTTTATCCGACACTTGCCCATGCCTGCGGTGTTGAAGTCAAACTGCCCGAGGGTGCTCAGAAGATGGACGGCGTTAACGTCTGGGGAACATTTGCCAACCACTTCTACGAACACCCGCGCACCGAGTTGCTCTATTGGCACGGCAAGGGACAGGCCACCGCGATCCGTATTCAGGAATGGAAGCTTTATTTCAACAAAGGCGATAAGGGCGACCCGGACACCAGCAAGGGCCCGCTGCTGTTTAATCTCAACCAGGACCCGAAAGAATCAGCCGACCTTGCCGGCAAAAACCCCGAGAAGGTCAAGCAGATGCTCACGCGGGCCAAGGCCCTGCTGGCCGATGTGTACAACAATCAGGTTCAGATCGGCACATGGCCAGGCGTTGAGCCGCCCGAAAAGCCGCTCAAGGCCGAGGATGTCGGGGGACAATGGCTGGATTAAGCCATCTGGCAAGGTGTCCCTTGTGCTATCACGACAGATATCGATAATAAAGCCTTCATGGCACGCCGCTCGGCGTGTTTTTGGAAGGAATTCAATTCTGTCTGTGGATGCCCATGTATTTCAAATTCATATGCCCAAGTTGTGATAAATCGCTGAAGGTCCGCGACGAGCATGTCGGCAAGCGCACGCGTTGCCCGTTCTGCAAGAGTTCGATCACGATTACCGCGCCCGCCGAGGGGTCGGTGGACCCGCTCTCCGAGCTTGCTGCGGCGACTGGCGGTGACGGCCATCAGGACGCACGATCGCACGCAGGCGACTCGACGGGTCGGCAACAGCCACCCGCTGACTCGATCCCGACAGCTCGCGTCAAGCAGCACCACGAACCCGCCCCCTCGGTCAGCAGCAACACCGAGCCGGGCTCACAGGTGTCGAGCACGGACGCGAACCAGTTCATCAGTCTCGCGATCGGTATCGCTTTTGGTGTTGCGCTGTATGGCTTGCTGTTTCTGACCGCTCGAAAAAGCTACTTCGGTGAACTCTTTATCGATCGTGGCTGGGTACCTTTTGTGCTGGTGCTCTTGATGGGCTGGTCCGCCGGGATCCTGATTCTGAAATGGCAGGGCCTGCGTCGTCAGAAAGAGTCGATGCTCTTTGATGTGTTGCCCGCGGATATTGCTGAAGAGATCAACGTCAATAATACGCGCCTGTTCGCCGAGCACATCAACAGCTTGCCGGGCGAGAGCCGGCAGAGTTTTCTGTTGAATCGTGTGCTGCGCGGACTGGAACACTTCCGCGTTCGCCGAAACACACAGGAAGTTGCGAGCGTGCTGTCTTCGCAGTCGGATATTGACGCGACAGGCGTCCAGTCCAGCTACACGGTGATCAAGGTCTTTATCTGGGCGATCCCCATCCTCGGCTTCATCGGCACAGTCATCGGTATCGGGGACTCGATCGGCAGCTTCACCGGTGCGATGGACAGTGCCCAGGATGTGGCCAAGCTCAAGGAATCCCTCGCGGGCGTGACCGGCGGTCTGGCGACCGCGTTCGATACGACGCTGATCGCACTGGTCATGTCGCTGCTGGTGATGTTCCCGTCCAGTTCGATGCAGAAAGCCGAGGAGGACCTGCTCAACTGGGTTGATGAATACTGCAATGAGAACCTGCTCAAGCGTCTTAAGGACGCCACGAACGTGCAGGACGGCGAGCAGGCCCGGCAGGTGCGCCTGGCTATCGAGTCCGCCATGGACAAGCACCACGCAGAGATCGCGGCATCTTCGAAGATGCTCGAGCAGACCGCAGGCCGTGGTGCCGATCTTGCGACAAAAGTCGCCGAGTTGCAGGCGGCTCATCTGGATCGACTTAAAGAGTTGTCCGAAGCGATGGATCGACAGGACGCATCGCTGCAGGCAAGGCTGCATGCGAATGGCGAAGCCCTCACGCAATACCTCAACGCGGTGACGGATGGCCTGTCATCGCTTGATCACGCGCTCGCCAAACTCGATGGCAAGCAGGTGGTCGTGCAGCAGCAGAAACGCTGGTTCGGAAGAGGAAAAACAAACAGCAGTACCAACGGCGATGGCTAAGCCTAAATCCAATTCCGATGAGCCCGTCTCGCTCTTCCCGTTTCTCAGCATCCTCGCGTGCCTGATCGGTGTCCTCACCTTCATCATCACCGGCGTCGCGATCAGCCAGATGGATCAATCCGAGGACCTTGCTGCGGTCGAGCGCACCGAGAAGTATGGGCCGCTCGTTGCCCAACTCAATGCAGACAAGGAAGAACTGCAAACCCTTGACGCAAATTATGCGGCTGAGCTGGCAATCAAAGAAGAGATTGACAAGCTCAAAGCACAGGTCGCCGAGGCCAAGCAACTGGCCGAACAGCAGCAGGCGCGAGAAAAGGTCATGCAGCAGGCCCAGGCCATCCGTCAGCAACTGACTCAGGTCAAAACCAAGATCGATTCGATCAAGCCGCAGATCAGTGAGATCCGCGAGGAGATCAAGCAAGATCAGACCGAGTTGGAAAAGCGTATCGAAGCGGGTAAGCCAGCGGGCACGGTTGTGCGGCCTGCGGGCAGCGGGATCAACCTCAAGCCCCACTTCATCGAATGTACGAAGGATCAACTGATCCTGCATACCGGCGGTAAGCAGATAAAAATCGCTTACGGCAAGATTGCAAAGTCCCCGGAATTCCTTGGATTACTCGATCGCCTCGCTCAGAAGGATAAAGAGCGCGTTATCTTCCTACTGCGTACGGACAGCATTCGAACCTATAACCTCGCTACGAGGATCGCGCGTGAACGGCAGTGTCGTTATGGCAAGATTCCCGTGCCGGCGGATGGGCCTCTGGACCTATCGATGTTTGATTAGGCCGTTTTCATGAAACGACGACGTAACCAATCCATTCAGGCCAGCCTCGATTCGTTGTTGGACACGATGACCAACGTGGTGGGCATCCTCGTGATCATCCTGGTGCTGACGATCCTCGGCGTCGATGAGGCGGTCAGCCGGATCAGCGAGCAGCTTTCCGAGGAAGACCAGGTTACGCAAGAGCAGTACGACCTCGCGGTGAAGGAGGCGACCCAGACCGCGGCTCGGCTAGAGTTGGCCCGGAACCAACCCGACTCGAAAACGGACTTGACCTACGAGCGGCAGGTTCTGGACAATCTTCGAGACCAACTGGCCAAGCTTGATCCCAAGCCAGCGGACACAGATCCTTTGCCCAATCCCGATGCATTGGCTCAGCAGCTCAAAAATCAGCAGCAGGCCCTGAAGACCTTGCAGGACCAACTGCAGACGGTCAAGGAGCAGTCGGTCGAGATTGATAAACGCCTGGCTGTGGTCGGTGAGCCTGTGCCTGCTAAGCCGAAGCTGGTGACCATCCCCAATCCGCGTATTGCACCCGAAGGTGCTGAGCCCGTGTTCTTTCTTTGCAAGGGTGGGCGTGTGTTGGAAGTTCCCATGGAGCAGCTGTTCGAAGTGGTCGAACAGCGGATTAAGGTCGTGCGGAAGGCGACCAAGGAAAATGAGCCAGCGTGCAAGGCGATTGTCGATTACTTCGAGAAGACCGAGGTGGTTTACCGCGGGATCCGCATCAAGGTGCGCAACCATGGCAACCGGGTTGTGATGCGGCTGTTTCCCGAGGATGGACTGGGTGAATCGGTCGAGGAGATGCAGCGAGGATCAGCACGGTTGAAGCGTTCTTTGCTCAGGATGCGTCGGGACAACAACTATGCCCGCTATGTGGTTTGGCCGGACAGTTACGAGGCCTATCTAACCGCACGAACAATCACCGATGAAGCGAACCTGCCCGCGGGCTGGCAGCCGATGTTCGAGACCTCGATCTTTGAGCGGTGGACGCCATTCCGCTGTACGCCACCACCACCGCCGCCACCGGACCCGAATGCGCCGCCTAAGCCGCCGGTCGATCCGAACGCGCCGCCAAAGCCGAAGCCGTTGCCCGAGCCGCCGATTGATTGAGGTTTTGATCAAATCTCTGTCTTCATAAAATAGCGCTTTCAGGCGGGTGGCGATGCCGCCGCATTGGGTTGGGATGTATCTACATCTCAGATCGAATGGAGTAGCTGAACTTTGCGTGAAGCAATTGCACTCGCAATATTCCCGACTTTACTTGCCCGTGCGGACATAAACTCGTTAGGGATCGTGCATGCAGATGGTGATATCACCGGCTTTGTCTCCGGATTCAGCGTGACCGAGTTTTCCGAGCCATCGTCGCTTGCCCTGCTGGGTCTGGGTGGTCTGCTGGTTGCTCGCCGTCGAAGGCCGTAAGGCCGACGCAATCCAATGCGTCATTTATGCTGGTCTCAAACATGATTCCGTCGTAAAACGCCGCGGTTTTCCATATCCAAATCCAGATCAAATACAATGCCGCCTATGAAACAACAGACCATTTCTCCACTGCTCCTCTTCGTCCTGCTGTTGTGCTCAACCGCTTGTGCCTCGGTACTGGCCGACGGTCATGGCGACAAGCCAATGAACATTCTCGTGCTCTATGCCGACGATTGGCGGCACGACACGCTTGGCTGTGCAGGCAACCCCATCGTCAAGACGCCGCGCATCGATGCACTCGCGAAGCAGGGCATGCGCTTCACCCAAAACTGCGTGACGACCTCGATCTGCGGCGTCAGTCGGGCCAACCTCTATACCGGCCAGTGGATGTCTCGCCACGGGGCCAAGGGGTTCAGTATGTGGAACACGCCTTGGAACGAGACCTACCTCGGCCTGCTACGCAACAAAGGCTATTGGCTGGGGCATGTTGGCAAGTGGCACAACCGTGCGTCGAAGTCATTCAAGCTTGCCGAGCGATTTGATTTTGCAACCTTCTATAGCGGTCGTCATTGGTATCAGACCGAGGAGTACGGCAAGGTCCATGTCACGAAACGCAACGAATATGACGCGCTCAAGTTTCTGGACCAGCGCCCCAAAGACAAACCCTTTGCGTTGACGGTCTGTTTCTTCGCGACCCACGCCGAGGATCCGCATAAGGACCAGTTTCTGCCACAACCCGAGTCGATGGAGCTGTATAAGGACGTGAAGATCCCCGTGCCGGTGAACGCGACCCAGGAGAGCTGGGAGAACCTGCCGGACTTCTTCACCGACAAGAACGAGGGCCGCAAGCGTTGGTACTGGCGCTTCGACGATCCCGAGAAGTTCCAGCGGATGATGAAGAACTACTACCGCATGGCGACGGAAGTCGATTCGACCTGCGGGGTCATCCTCGACAAGCTCAAAGAGCAGGGCGTGCTCGACAACACGCTCGTGATTTTTACAACGGACAACGGCTACTATCACGCCGAGCATGGCTTGGCGGACAAGTGGTACCCGCACCAGGAGTCGATCCGTGTGCCGCTGGTCATCGTCGATCCACGGATGGACAAGAAGAAGGTCGGCACAACCAATGATGAGTTTACGTTGAGTGTCGACCTCGCCCCGACGATCCTGCATGCTGCGGGTATTCCTGCACCCGCGCGGATGCAGGGCCGGGATATTGGCCAGCTCTATCGCCCGATCCCGCCGAATGTCCGGATGGCACAGTGGCGGCAGGAATTCTTCTACGAGCACCCGACCATCTCCAACAAGGAGCGCATCCCATACTCCGAGGCCCTGGTCCGCAAGGACTTCAAATATATGTACTGGCCCGAGTATGACTACGAGCAGCTCTTCGACCTGACCAACGACCCGATCGAGGAGATCGACCTGGCCAAGGACCCGAAGCATGCCAAGAAGCTTGCGGAGATGCGTAAACGCTTCAAAGAGCTGAAGGAAGCAGCGAAGTGATGCGCTCCGGAGGACTCATATTTGGGCAAGTGGCTCTATTTGCATTGTGTCTGTGTATAGGCCTGAATGCAGAGGGCCAGGCCGAGCGTCCCAACATCCTCTGGTTCGTGGTCGATGATATGTCGGCCAACTTTTCCTGCTACGGCGAAGAGCTGATCCAGACGCCACACGTCGATGCGCTTGCGAAGCAAGGTGTCCGCTTTACGCGTGCTTATGCGACGTCTCCTGTCTGCTCGACCTTCCGCTCGGCCATGATCACCGGGATGTACCAGACCACGATCGGCGCCCACCACCACCGCAGTGGGCGCGGGGCGCACCGGATTGTCCTGCCCGACGGCGTTAAGCCGATCCCCGCGCTCTTTCAGCAGGCCGGTTATTACACGTGCATGGGTAGTGGCCTGCCCGAGATCGATTACCGGGGCCTGCCCTTGGCTGAGAAGCATAAAGGTCGTCTCGGTAAGACCGATTACAACTTCCGCTGGGACCGCTCCATCTATGACAGCCACGACTGGGCGGGCCGTGATAAGAACCAGCCGTTCTTCATGCAGGTGCAGCTACACGGGGGCAAGCTGCGCGGGGCCTCGGAAGCGGGCTACGACAAGCTGGACGATCAGGCCAAGCAGGCGTTTGGCGAGGTGACATCGCCAAAGGATGTAAAGCTCCCGCCGTACTACCCGCGTGACCCGGTGTTGCTGAAGGACTGGTCGACCTATCTCGACACAGTGCGTCTGACCGACCTGCATGTCGGCCGGGTGATGGAGCGTCTTAAGAAAGAGGGCCTGCTTGAGAACACGCTGGTCATCTTTTTCACGGATCATGGCATCAGCCATGCGCGTGGCAAGCAGTTCCTTTACGACGAGGGGACGCACATCCCGCTGATCGTCCGTGGCCCGGGTGTTGCAGCGGACAAGACACGCACGGACTTGGTCGAACACATCGACATCGCGGCCATGTCGCTCGCCGCTGCTGGGATTGAACGACCTCAGAAGATGCAGGGTCAGGATCTGCTGGCAGACGGATATAAGCCAAAGCAAGCTGTTTACGCGGCCCGTGACCGCTGCGGCGAGGCGGCCGACCGTATCCGTTCAGTGCGTAGCGAGGACTATCTCTACATCCGCAACTTCTACCCCGATCGCCCGCTCCTCATGCCCAGTACATACAAGGACGGCAAGCTCATCATTCAACGCCTGCGTGTGCTGCATGACGCAGGTAAGCTCGATCAGTTTGCGACCGAGTTGTTGTTCTCGCCGACACGCCCCAGGGAAGAGTTGTATCGGTACAAACAAGACCGCTGGCAGATTGAAAATCTCGCCGATGACCCTGCCCACGCCAAGGCGTTGTTCCGCCACCGTGCGTTGCTGATTCGCTGGATTCAAGAGACCGGCGATCCCGGTCCGGAGACGGAGGAGGTGTACGAGATGGAGATCGCGGACCAATTGAAGTCTCGTCGTGACCCCGCGTGGCGTGAGCAATACAGAAATAACGCGGAGCAGTACAAACGTTGGGCGCGTGAGGGCAAGTAAATCAGGTGCTCGATTGATCCGTTCAGGCGAAGGAGTATGAAGTTGAATAATGGTGTGATTCGTGTGCTGTGCTTACTGTTTGTGCTTGTCTCATGGCAGGTAAGAGGGGCCGATCGTCCCAACATCATCCTTATCTACACCGATGACCATGGCTATACCGATCTGGGCGCTCATGGCATCGACAAGCATGTAGACACGCCGCACCTGGACAAGCTTGCGCGTGGCGGGGCGTTGATGACCGCGGGATACTCCAGCGCACCGCAGTGTCAGCCCTCACGTGCCGGATTGATGGCCGGCCGGGTTCAGAACGAGTTCGCCTTCCCTCACAATGCTTACGACTCGGGCGAAGGCGAAGGCCGCATGCCTCGGATCTATCCCAAAGGGACGGACATGGCTGGCCAGCCTTTGCTGACCATCGCTGATCGCATGAAGCAGCTCGGCTACGTCACGGGCTTCTCAGGCAAGTGGCACCTTGGCCCGTCAAGCGATCCAAAGGCCAAGCATGCACCGTACAACCGCGGCTTCGACTACTACTGGACCGGAGCGATGACCAGCGGGGCGGCGAACCTCACGCTCGATGGTAAGTCCGTTAAGCACCACGCCAAACGCGGCCTGCCCGCAGGCGTCGCCAACCGCGTGATTCTGCAGGGCAAGTACGGCGAGTCGTTCATCGACCTCAGCCAGTCCGGGGATAAACCGTTCTTTCTTTATCTGCCGCTGTACGGTCCGCACATCCCGCTCATCGAGAAGTCCGACCCCTACTACAAAAACTTCCCCGAGCTTGACTACCCGCATTACGACGATTGGCGGGATGACCGCCGACGTATGGGCCTAGCGCTGATCAAGTCCATCGATGACGCGGTCGGCGGGGTCGTTGCCAAGCTTCGAGAGCATGGCCTGGAAGAGAACACACTGATCCTCTTCACGGCTGACAACGGCGCACCAACGAAGATGGGGCGTAGTGGGCCGGGCCTGCCCGGCGGACCGCCGGGGACCAAGGGCGGGGTGTGGGATGGTTCGAACAACGTACCCCTGCGTGGTGAGAAGGGGAGCCTGTTTGAGGGCGGTATCCGTGTGCCGATGCTGGCCTATTGGAAGGGCAAGATCGTGCCGGGCACGGTGATCGACGAGATGGTGACGACGCTGGACCTGACCGCGACGTCTCTCGTTGCCGGGGGTGGCGAGATCCCCGATGAGTTCGATGGCGTGGACCTGCTGCCGAGGCTGCTTGGCAAGGCGGACAAGGTCCAGCGCGACGAGCCGATGGTCTGGGGCTTCTGGCAGACGTATGCGGTCCGGGACGGCGATTGGAAGCTTTGGCGGTCCAATACGCACGAGCTGTTGTTCAACGTCGCGGACGACCCGTACGAGACGAAGAACCTTGCGAAGGCTGAGCCCGAGGTCACGGCACGGCTACGCAGCGTGCTTGATGAGTGGACAAAGTCGCTGCCGCCAGCGAACGGTGAATTGCGAGATGCCAGCGAGGTGTTCGCCTGGTCATTGTTGGGGGCGCCTGAGGGCACGAAGCCCGACCCGCGCTACCGCGTGCCGAATAAGGATGCGAGGCCCGCGCCGTATCCCAAGCCGATCGAAGGGCTTGAAGAGGCCGACCCGCAGTCGCGTCTAGCTGAACCTGATCTGGTGACCCCTGCGATGGTCGATGCAGCCCCCGCAGCAGGTAAGCGCGTGCGTCAGGTCGCCAAGGAGTACGAGGGCACGGACGTCTACCACGCACTCTACCTACCGACGGACTGGAAGCCAGGCAAGACCTATCCGGTGATCGTGGAATACACCGGCAACAAATTTCCGCCGGGCCAGGGCTCGGGCGAGGTCAAGGACGCGAACCTTGGTTACGGGCTGACCGGCGGCGAGGGATACATCTGGGTCACCATGCCGTACGTCCAGAACGGCGGCAAGGAGAACGCCGTCACGTGGTGGGGTGATCGCCAGGCAACGATCGACTACTGCAAGACCAACCTGCCGCGCATCTGCGAGCAGTTCGGCGGCGACAAAAACAACTTGTTCATCTGCGGGTTCAGCCGCGGTGCGATCGCCTGTAGCTATATCGGCCTGGCGGATGATGAGATCGCATCGTTCTGGAAGGGCATGATCACGCATGACCATTTCGACGGCCAGCGTAACTGGGGCTACCCCGAGGCCGAGCGTAAAAACGCGCTTAAGCGCCTTGCCCGGCTGAAGGGCCGGCCGGTACTGGTCAGCGGGGTCGGTGCCGAGTACCTCAAGCAGCACGCCCACCTCGCGGACTTTACGTATATCAAGCCACCTGTCGGGGAGATATTCAACATCCCCGAGGGCCCGGTCCGGCATGAGCATACTGACGCCTGGATGCACCGCGAGAGCGAGGCCCGCGACAAGGCACGCGCCTGGCTAGGAACGAAGGTCAGCACCAAGCCGAATGCGACCGCGCGTAATGTGACAAGCGATGTACCACCCATGAACGTGGTGTTCATCGTCGCCGACGATCTGGGCTGGGCCGATACGACACTCTATGGCCACACCAAGCTCTACAAGACGCCCAACATCGAACGGCTGGCGAAGCGCGGCATGACCTTCAACCGTGCGTACGCAAACAGCCCGCTGTGCTCGCCGACCCGCGCGAGCATTCTGACGGGGCAGTGCCCCACTCGCCACGGCTCGACTGCACCGGCTCACCACACCCCGTCCGTTCGGCTCAAGCCCGACTACAACAAGACACCGGCATCACAGAAGGCGACCAACCTTAAGACCGTTACACGTCTGGACACCGCCTGGCCGACACTTGGCAAGCAGATGCTGGCCGCCGGCTACACCACCGCTCATTTCGGCAAGTGGCACCTTGGTAAGGCGCCATACACCGCACTGGAGCACGGCTTTGAGACCGATATCCCCAACTGGTACGGCCCAGGCCCCGCCGGCAGCTACGTCGCACCATGGAAGTTTCCCAACTTCAAGCACAACAAGCCGGGCGAACACATCGAAGACCGCATGGCTCAGGAAGCGGTCAACTGGCTCAAGCGGCGAGACACCGCCAAGCCTTTCTTCATGAACTACTGGCAATTCTCCGTACATGCTCCGTTCGATGCGAAGCCCGAACTCATCGAGCAATACAGACAGCGAATCGATCCAACCAGCCCGCAACGCTGCCCGACCTACGCGGCGATGGTCCACTCCCTGGACGATGCCGTAGGCACCCTGCTGGACGCGATCGATGCGGCAGGTGTCGCCGACCGGACCGTTATCATCTTCACCTCCGACAACGGCGGGAACATGTACAACATCGTGGAGGGCGAATATCCGACAAGCAACGCGCCGCTGCGTGGGGGCAAGGCTACGATCTGGGAAGGTGGGATCCGAGTGCCGTGCGTGGTGGTTTGGCCCGGCGTGACCAAGCCATGCAGCCGTAGCGATGCGATCATCCAGACATCGGATTTCTATCCGACGCTGCATCACGCGCTGGGCATCGACCTTCCCGAGGGACACCCGATCGACGGTCTGGACATGATGCCCGCGCTCAAGGGTGACGAGTTAGAGCAAAGGCCTGTCTTTACATTTTTCCCCCATGCCACAAGGGTGCCGGACTGGTTGCCGCCCTCGATCGCGGTGCATCAGGGTGACTGGAAGCTCATCCGCCTCTTCCATGCTGGTGAAGATGGCAAGCATGATTACCGGCTGTACAACCTTGCGGAGGATATTGGCGAGACGACCAATGTCGCTGCAAAGCACCAGGTCATGCTTAAACGTTTGGACGCGATGATCGATATGCACCTCCGTGAGACCGGCGCTTTAGTACCCAAGCCCAACCCTGACTTCGATCCCGCGCAGTACGACCCCTCGAAGATCGGCGTGGCTGTGCCAAAGAATCGCAAGTAGCAACTGATCGGCATTTCAAACGTGGTGCCTGCCTTTGCGGGGTAAACTCTTGTGATGCCCTACGCGACTGACAGACCGCGAACGATCTTCTTTGCCGCTTTCGAGCCCAGTGGCGATGTGCTGGCCGCTCGGTTGATCAGCGAGTTGAAAAGGCGTGATGCGACGTTGCGTTTCACGGGCTTCGGCGGGCCCAAAATGCAGGCCGAGGGGGCCGAATTAATTGAGGTCACCACCGAGCACGCGGTCGCGATGGGGACAGGGTTCCTCGGCGAGGTGAAGACACACCTCAAGCGCTGCGGCGTCATGAGCGAATACCTCCAGACCAGCGAGATCGATGTATTTGTTCCTGTCGATAGCCCGGCTGCAAACTGGTCGCTATGTAAGCGTGTTAAGAAGTATCAACCCAAGGCGAAGGTCGTGCACCTGGTCTGTCCTCAGGTCTGGAGTTGGGCGCAATGGCGCGTTCGTCGCTTGCGGAACCTGAGCGACCTCGTGTTGTGCCTGCTTCCGTTTGAACCCGGTTGGCTGGACGAGCGCGGCGTACAAGGTGTTTTTGTTGGGCACCCCGTGTTTGAAGATGCGCCGGGGATTTTGGATAAGCCGATCGCGTCAGGCCTTCCTGAGTCCGGCGAGTCCGGGGCGGTGAAGGTCGCGTTGATGCCAGGCTCGCGTCGTAGTGAGTTGCAGGCGAATTGGCCGACAATGATCTCGGCTTATAACACTGTGCGTGAGCAGCACCCGCAACTGCAAGGTGTCGTCGCTGCGCGGGTCGAGTCGGATGTCAGGACACTGAGAGAAGTCAGTGGTAACGAGCCCTGGCCTGATGGCTTGGAGGTGGTTGCGGGGCAGACCGAGGATGTGCTCGCTTGGTGCGATGTTGCCTTGGTTAAGTCGGGTACCTCGACGCTTCAGGTAGCTTCGCTGGGTAAGCCGATGGTCGCGTTTTACAACCTCAGTCCGGTGAAGTGGCACGCGGCGGGGCGTTGGCTGGTGAAGTCGCGGACGTTCACGTTGCCGAACATCATCAGCGAATGGCAGGACGGCCGACGGGTCGTCCCCGAGTACGTCCCGCACTTCGGTGACCCCCGGCCTATCGCAGAGGAACTGACTCAACTGGTGACAGATGTTGAGGCGCGAGAACGTCAGATCAAGGGGCTGAAACGTGTGGCAGAGGCGTTTATGTCGGTGACGTTCAAGGATGCCGCGGCCGAGGCGCTGTTGGCTGAGATGAGGTGATAGGCGGATAACGCTCTGGGGCAGTCGGCAGATCCGATAACGGCTGCGAACCGTATCGATGCTCTCGAAGACTAATAAAAAAGAAAGACGCCCGCGTGGGGCGTCTTTCCTTGTTTTTAGCTCCGCAGCGCGAATGCGGTTGGTTTGATGCATCAATCTGTGCCGCCTGGAACATCGGAGCGGCGGCGGGAGGGGATGGCCGGGTTACGTTCCCAGCCATGAGTCCATGAAGCGAATTACTTCTTCTTCTTAGTTGCTCGCTTCTTAGTAGCTTTCTTCTTGGCCTTCTTCTTAGTGGCCTTCTTCTTAGTAGCTTTCTTCTTAGTAGCCTTCTTCTTGGCCTTCTTCTTAGTAGCCTTCTTCTTAGTGGCTTTCTTCTTAGTAGCCTTCTTCT
>JBMZAP010000092.1:0-15838 GCA_049611445.1 Phycisphaeraceae bacterium
CCAAAATATAAGGCGGAGTAGGATTGATTGAGCACGAAGCGTAAGCGAGTGACCCGAGCAAGAATAGCCGGGTCACTCGCTTACGCTTCGTGCTCTGTTCGAATCACTTCACTTCGTTCTGAAGACGTGCACCATCGTGTGCTTGTAGGTCTCGCCGGGGCGAAGTACCGCGTTGCTCAAGTCGGGCTGGTTTGGCGAGTCGGGGTGGACCTGTGTCTCAAGGCAGAAGCCGGTGCGTTTGTTCTGCGGGACGCCACCCTTGCCGATCGCTGAGCCATCGAGCCAGTTGCCGGCGTAGAACTGGATGCCGGGCTGGTCGGTCTTGATCTGCATGATGCGTCCGGATCCGGGGTCGTACGCGACTGCGGCCATCCGCATCGTGCCCGCCTCGCCGTTGATCGCCCAGCAGTGGTCATAGCCGTTGCCGTTTTTCAGTTGGACGTGGTCGCCGTTAATACGCTCGCCGATCGCGGTGGCCGATGTAAAGTCGAAGGGGGTGTCCTTCACGGGCTGGACGCCGGCGTTGGGAATGCCGGTCTCATCGGTCGGGACATAGCCGTCGGCCAGGAGCATGAGTTTGTGGTCGAGGATCGTGTTGCTCGGATCGCCGGTCAGGTTCCAGTAGGTATGGTGCACGAGGTTGACGACGGTCGGCGCGGTCGTGGTCGCTTCGAAGATGACGTATAGCTCGTCCTCATTGCTGAGGAAATAGGTCACGGTGCTGGTGAGTTCGCCGGGGTAGCCCTCTTCGCCGTCGGCACTTACATAGGTGAAGGCGACGCCTTCGCCTTCGTCTTTCGAGAAGGTCTTTCCCTGCCAAAGCTTCTTGCCGAAGCCGACATCGCCTCCATGCAGGTGGTTGGGCCCGTTGTTGGTAGCGAGGGTGTATTCGTTTCCATCAATGGAGAACTTACCTTTTGCGATACGGTTGGCGTATCGGCCGGCGGTGACGCCCATGTAGCTGCCGTCGTTGACCCAGCCGTCGAGTTTGTCATAGCCGACGGTGATGTCTGCGAAGTTGCCGTCGCGGTCGGGGGTCTTGAGTGAGACGAGGGTTGCGCCGAAGTCGGTGAGCGTGGCGGTCAGGCCGTTGGCATTGGTCAGCGTGTAGAGTGAGGCGGTTTGGCCATCGGGGAGGGTGCCGTAGGTATTGGTCTCTTGGGGCACATGTTTTCCTTGATTGGTACAGGCTGCACAGAACGATGCGGTGAGGATGAGAAGGGCAAGACGGGACAACAGTTGCATAGCAGGCTCCATCAGTCAGACAGGGTGAATTCCAATGACTAAGATACCGTAATGCCGCTTAGCATTTTTCATGCTTGTGTGGTCTTTTGCTTAAGTGTCGTCTTGGCGACAGGCACTGCTTCTGCAGACACGCAGGGCAAGCCTGAGCCGCCTGGCCAACCCGCCTCCGGACCGGGCTCAAACGATTACCCGTTTGAGCACACGCGCATCACGGCATATGGCGAGGGGGCAGGGGGGTACTACATCATTGAGCCGCGCGAGGCACCCGAGCAGGCATTGCCTGTGGTGCTCTTCGTCCATGGGATGGGGGCGACCAGCTACGGCGGCTACCACGCCTGGGTCACCCACCTGGTGCGTAAGGGCAATGTCGTGCTGTTCCCGCTCTACCACGACAAGGGCATTGTTGACCCGGCGACGTTTACCAACACGGCCGCGGCCGCCGCTGCTGAAGCGATCAAGCGTTGTGATGGTGACACGCACGCGCTGATCGATACCGATCGACTGACCATGGTGGGCCACTCGCTGGGCGGCACCATCATCGCGAACCTCGCGGCAAGACCGAGGCACTTTAAACTGCCTGCCCCCAAGGCGATCATGCCCCTGCAGTCCGGCGATACGCGGGCCGACAGTGGGCTTGGTGCTCTGCTAAGTTCGATCACAGAAGATCACAGCACCATCGCCAAGGGCACGCTCATGCTGATCGTGGATGTTGAGAAAGACCGGATTGTCAGCCCGAAGGTTGGGCAGCGTATTCATGACAATGCCGATCGCGTTGCGGTGCGCAACAAGCGGCGGCTGGTCTTACGCAACGATGACCATGGCGAGCCCACGATCATTGCGGACCACATGCTGCCGAATGGGTGGTTTGACCGACAGAAGCGGCATGTCAGTGTGAACACATACGACTTCGCACTCTGGCGGTGGTTCGATTCGTTGCAGGCGCTCGCTCATGGCGACGAAGAGCATCGCGACCATGTCTTCGGAGAAGTGGCACTGAACTTAGGCCATTGGTCTGATGGGACGCCTGTTCGCAGGCCGATCGACGCCTCAGCGGGTAAGCTTGAGCCATGAAGATCGGTCTGGCTCAACTCAATAGCGGCGAAGATATCGCAGCCAATCTCGACCAGGCCGAGGCGATGGTGCGTGAGGCGGCAGGGCAGGGCGCTGATTTGATCGCGCTTCCCGAAGTGATGCACCTGCGTGTCGGCAGGGCGATGGCCGATCGTTACCTGGATGTTGCCGAGCCGATTCCGGGACCGACGACGCAGCGGTTCTGCGAATTGGCCGGTGCGTTGGGTGTGCACCTGCTGCTCGGATCGATGGTTGAGCAAAGCAGTGACCCGCAGCGGACTTACAACACATCGGTGTTGCTGGCCCCTGATGGGTCAACGCTTGCAAGCTATCGCAAGGTGCACCTCTTTGATGTGGTCATGGATGATGACAATGCCGACCGCGAGTCGGACCGCTATCTTCCCGGCAACGAACTGGTCACCGCCGACGTTCCTGCATGTAAAGTCGGCCTGTCTATTTGTTACGACCTGCGGTTCGGCGAACTCTATCGTGCGCTCGCTCTGCAAGGCGCAAAGATCATCTTCGTTCCTGCCAACTTCACCAAGGCAACGGGGCAACTGCATTGGATGACCTTGCTGCGCGCCCGCGCGATTGAGAACGGATGCTTCATTGTCGCCCCTGCACAATGCGGCCGATTCCCCGGCGGCTTCGAAGCGTTTGGTCACAGCACCATCATCGATCCGTGGGGCAACGTGCTTACAGAGCATGGCGACAGCCCGGGCAGCAGTGTCACAACCATCGATCTTGGGCTGGTCGATGAGGCGCGTAAGGCCATTCCTGTCTTGCATCATCTTCGGCCTGACGTTTATCGCAAAGTTTGAGCGAGTCGTTCATTCATTTGAATTACGCGGCGGACGCAAAACGATTCTTTTTTGATTTTGTTCTTTACATGACGATGTGGTTGTTGTTCAATACGTAGACCTACCTTTTTTACTGTGTTTACAACGTAATCCGTTTAGCCTACCCGCGGATTGCCTCACAGGAGCCAACCCATGAAACGACGTTACCAGCATGAGCAACCGGTCTCACACATCGATCCTGTTTCTGAAGATGAACTGATCGAAGATGAATCCGAAGTCGGCGAAGAGATCCGTAAAACACTGATTGCATTAATGCCTTGGGGTGTCTCGATCCTGGCGCATGTTGGCTTGATCGTGATCGCGTTCTTTTTGGTTTGGCAGACAATCATTAAGCAGCCTGAACACCAGACAACCGTGCCGGCATTACGCGATGCGCCTGATGTTACCGCTTACCACAACCAGATCGACGAGCCCGAGAAGCAGGAGTCTTCAGGCGGCTCGTTCATCCAGCCGGTTGTTGTGCCAGTCACGCCGACGCAACCCACCATTCCCGGCGTCAACATGCCGCCTTTGGAGGTGGTCGTGCCGCACTCGAACCCCGGGGTCGGGATTGGCGACAAGCCGGGCGGTGGAGTCGGTGATGGCGGCCCGATCGGCCTTGACCCCGGCTCTGCAAAAGATGTTGTGTTTCTGATCGATGCGTCCGGTTCGATGGTGGATGTGCTGCCGTTTGTCATCAATGAGTTGAAGCGTGTGGTGAACGAACTGCCAGCTGACCGCAAGGCAACCGTCATCTTCTTTAGCGGCAAGGGCATCCACGAAGTGCCCGGCGGCGGGGGTGTGAAGGGTATGCGTACCATGACGCCAGCCTTCAAGGCACAGATCCGCGAGTGGGTCACACTCGACCATTTCAACTTCGATACCGGAGGCCGTGGCAACCGACACGTCGCGTCGGCCCTGACCCGGGCTCTTTCCTACAAGCCCCAGCTCATCATCCTGCTCTCAGACAACCTCACCGGTGGCGGCCAGGGTGCGACTCAGCACGAGTTGATGCAGGACGATTTGATCGAACTGATCCATGACAACAATCAAGCCAGGATCCCGACCCGGATCAACACGGTCCAGTTCCTCTATGAGGATCCGCTGGTCCGTGCCGGCCTTCAGGGCACGCTGGACCGGATCGCTGACGAGACCGGCGGCCTCTACCGTTTTATCAGCCAACGTAAGCTGCATCTGCGGTAAATGGGGCCAGTTATTCGCCTGATCGTGTGTGCATCATCCCTTTCCATGGCTTACAATTAAAAGGTTGAACCACGTCCGTGGCTTAACTTTCAAAGCATTGAATTGATTGTACGAGGACTAAACCATGTTTCTAGGTTTCGCATCCAGCAAGGACAACCCGCCCAAGAATCCTCAATCGACCGCTCCGGACCCGGAACTGGACGACGAGTTTCTTGACGAAGAAGAGGAGTCCGTTGGTGATGAAATCACCAAGACGCTGGTCGCATTGATGCCTTGGGGCATTTCGATCCTGTTCCACGTCGCATTGATCGTGGTGGCGTTCTTCCTGGTCTGGCAGACGATCATCAAGGCCGAGGAAGAGCAGCCGGTGATCCCCAACTCGAAGCTGAGCGATTCGCCCGGCGCGCCGATGGTGATCGAAGAAGTCCAGGAGCAGTCGGCCGACACGCCGATGACCGTGCCTGTCGTGGACCCGGTCGTGACCAACCCGACGCCAACCGTGACCGACACGCCGATCCCTACGACGCTGGTCGGTCTGACCTATGCCGGCGGACAGTCCGGCGGGCCGCTGGGTAACACAACGGGCAACGGCGACTTTGGTGCCGACGTCTTCGGCAACGGCGGCAACGCAAAGAACATCGCGTTCATCGTCGACGCCTCAGGCTCGATGGTCGACGTTCTTCCTTTTGTTGTGAACGAACTGAAGCGCGTTGTGAACGAACTCAAGCCCGCGCAGAACATCACCATCATCATGTTCAGCGGCGAGGGTGTTTATGAAGTGCCCGGCGGCGGCGGGGTCAAGGGCCTGCGTGCCTGTACGCCGAAGTTCAAGGAAGACATCCGCGAGTGGGTGACGCTTGAGAACTTTAAGTTCGAGACCGGCGGCCGCGGCAGCCAGAACGTCGAAACCGCGATCGTTCGTGGCCTGAGCTACAAGCCACAACTCGTGTTCCTGCTGTCGGACAACCTGACAGGCGGGGGCCAGGGCGCGACTCAGCACGAGATCTTCCAGGATGACCTGATGAAGGAGATCCGTAAGGCCAACGACCACAAGCCGCCGGCCAAGTTCAACACGATTCAGTTCCTCTATGAGGACCCGCTGGTCCGTGCGGGCTTGAAAGGCACGCTGCAACTGATCGCCGACGACACCGGCGGCAACTACAAGTTCATTGGTGCCCGCGACCTGAACCTTAAGTAAAGACACCTTGCCGGGGGTGGAGCTTTAGACCGCATGCTCAAGCAAATGATGACAACCAAGCCACTGGCCGGCCTGCTGGCACTGTGCGCTGCTCTGCTGGTCGCGATGCCGACCGTCGCCGACACACTTCAGCGTGAGGGCTTCCCGCAGATTGATGGCGTGACACTGATTGGTGTCGAGGATGGCAAGCTGAAGTACCGGACCGCCGGCGGCGATCAGTCCGCCAGCCTCGCCGACATCGTGGACCTGTCGATCGACAGCGTGCCGGAGTTCAAGGCCGGCATGGATGCATTCAAGGCTGGCGAGCTTCGGTCGGCTCAGCGTTCTTTGGAGAACGTCTGGGGCAAGTCCCGTGTGCAGTGGATCCGTCACTTTGCAGGCTTCTTCCTGATTCAGGTTTATGACAAGCGTGGCGAACCCGTGGACGCCGCTTCGGTTTATTCAAAGCTCGCTGCCGAGGGCGCGGACCTGCATTTCCTGTCCAAGCCACCAGTCGCTTCGCTCGAAGATGCGGATGAGAATAAGAAGAAGCGCATGGGTGAGCAGATCATGGCCGTGATCAAGCAAACCAAAGGCGATCACCGCGCCAAGCTCCGAGCGTTCCACCGCACGATCGTTGGAGAGGGGGCACCGCTGCCCGAAGTCGACGACCCGGTTGGCCAGCAGCAGGCCGAGAACAACGACATCAAGTCCAAGTCCAAGGTGATTCTGCCCAACAGCGTCTGGCGGATGCTGGAACGTCGGGGCGAGCCCGAAGGCAAATGGGATGCGATTAAACGCTTGAGTGAAGGTGATGCGAAGGGCACACTCGAAGCGATCAAGCCTTGGCTGAGCAATCCTGGCGACCTTCCCGAGAAGCTGTTTATCCGCGCCAAGGCGCAGCTCATGCTCGCCGAGCAAAGCGAAGACAAGGACATGTTCCGTGATGCGGGCCTGACCTTCATGCGGATCGTGATCCACTTTGAACGGGCTGGCAGCGCTCACGCACTTGTCGCGCCGGCCAAGCTCGAAGTCGCCTATGTCCACCAGCAGATCGAGCGAGAAGATATCTACAACCGCATCCTGTTTGGTGGCGACGAAGGTGGTGGGGTACACCTGGTCATTGATGACAAAGAGGTCTACCCCGAGTACCGCAAACGCTACTACCAGATCATTGGAGAAGAGGTCCCCAAAGACGACCAGCCCTGACCCCCGCCCCGATTCGTGTGCGGGCAAATGCCTTCCCCGCCCGCACCTGACCCCCTTGTCGGCATGATGCCGACGGAAAACCCGGCAAGACGCCGTGACTCGCCATGACTACGGCGGTGACGTTACGATATCGAGACTAATCCACCGTCAAACGCACTTATAGAACCCAGGAACGCTTGACTATGCCATCGAAAAAGAAAACCACAGCTGCCCTTCTTCTCGCCGCTCTCTGGCCCGCGGCGGCGTCGGCTCAGGAAACCGCGACGACCATGAACTGGTTCCAGGCGTTTATCTGGTCCAACGAAAGCCCGATGCTCGGTAACCTCATCGTCGTGCTCTTGCTGCTGATGTCGGCAGTTGTCATGGGCTTCACCCTGATGCTCATCTTCAAGTTCCGCGAAAACCAGGTCATCCCCGAAGAGACCCGCGACGAGATCGAGCAGCTGCTGGCCGAGAAGAAGTACCGTGAAGCCATCGAGTTCGCAGAAGAAGAAGAGTCGTACCTGGGTAAAGTCGCCAGCGCCGCACTGAGCGAAGCCGCCAACGGCTACTCGGCCATGGAGCGTGCGGTCGAAGAGGCCGGCGACGCCGAAGCCGTCAAGATGCTCCGTCCGATCGAATACCTCAACGTCCTTGGCAACATCTCCCCGATGATCGGTCTGTTCGGCACGGTCTTCGGCATGATCGTCGCCTTCCAGAAGCTGGTTGAAGGCGGCGGTAACGCTGACCCGGTCGCACTGGCCGGCGGTATTTCAACCGCGCTGGTCACCACGTTCTGGGGTCTGGTCGTCGCGATCCCCGCACTGACCGCTTACTCCCTGATCCGAAACAAGGTTGACGCGCACTGTGCCGAAGGCATCCTGCTCGTCGAAGAACTGATCAGCCCGTTCAAGCCTAGCGGCAAGAAGAAGAAGGCTGCGAGCAGCTCGAGCACCGGCTCGTCTTCCTCGCGTCCGAGCAAACCCGAGTAATCGCGAAGCTGTATGGCGATGCGTTGCATCGCAGTTGTCGGAAGCTGATTGGACCTGAACCTTAAACCCCGGACGTAGAGATGTCACAAGTCACCAAACGCGGAGCAGTCGAGCCGAGCCTGAATATCACGCCATTGATCGACGTGGTCTTCCTGCTCATCGTCTTCTTTATGCTGGTGAACAACATCGTGACGGACGAGGTGCCGAAGGTTCAGCTTCCTGATCTGGACAAGCCCAACGTCTTCCCGCCCGAGGGAGACCGCCGTGTGATCGTCAACATCGTGCCCGAGGCGGAGTTTGATGGTGAATTCGGTCCCGGCAACAAGCGGGGCGAAGTGCTCTCACGTCCGGGGCAGGCCGAATTTGTGCAGATCGGTGGCCGCAAGTGGAAGCTTGGCGAAGAAGACGCCATGGAAGACTTCCGCACGAACCTCGAGGCGATGATCAAAGCCCGTATGGTGAATCCCAACACCCCGCCGAACATCATGCTTCGTGTGGATGCGGCGGTGTACTACGCACAGGTCCTGCCGGTGATGACGAACCTGCAGTTGGCGATGGCCGAGGCGCTTGGTGGCGAACTGGCCGCGGCGACGCCCGTACACCTGGTCGCGTATCAGGGCAAGGACAAACGATAAAACAGACGGACCGGAACGAACATGGCAGACCGCCCCGACAATCCGAACGCAGGAAAGCCCCAGACCCCCGAGATCGAGATCCCGGACGAGGAAGTGGTCCATCACGTCTCAACGCGTAAAAAGCGTAAGAAGGGCGTCGGCGGCGAGAGTATGCAGCTGCAGATGACGTCGATGATTGACGTCGTCTTCCTCCTGCTGATCTACTTCGTGATTACCGCGAACTTCACGATTGATGAAGGCACGCTGCTCGCGACCATGCCTGGCAACTCTTCGCAGGATCGCCCCGAGGACGACCTCGACCCGCCGGTGAATATTGACCTGACCTCCGCCGATGACGGCGTGACCTACTCGATCGTGGTCAACGGCCAACGGATCGAGAATGCCACTGCCCTGGCGGGCTACATGATTAACCGTGTGCAGACCGCACAGATGGCCAAGGACGACATCGTGCAGATCAAGCCTCAGGGCGTGGTCCGCTGGCAGCACGTGGTCAACGTGTTTAATGCCTGCGTGTCGGCCGAGTTGGAAAACGTCGGCTTTGCGCCGTGATATAAAATCATAAAGGCCCGTTGCAGACGCCTCGTCGCGCGGGCGCTAGCATTCAGAGACAGACCGCTGCTATTGAGCGGAGACAGGACGCGCGATGTTGAAAACGAAACCATGGATGTCCCGGCTACTGCTGTCGGTCCCGCTGATGGGTGCCATGCCCGCTGCTGGTCAGATCGAGGCTTTGCGTAGTGGCGACGACCAGTACATCCAGGGCCTTCGTGAGCAGGGGATGTCCGAGCTGCTGCAGCGCTTCAGCGAGACCGACCCGCCACAGGACCCGATCGCCAAGCTCGCGCTGGACGTCTCGCTCAAGGAGTTTGTCGCCAGTGACCAGCTGGCTCGTGCGACCCAGGCCAGCCAGATGCGTGACTACGCCGCGGCGAACCAACTCTTTCAGGAAAGTCGACAGACGTTTGAAGAAGTACTCGCTGCTCAACGGCAGTTGATTGCGGACCACCCCAACGACGAACGGATGCCCATCTGGCAGACCGACTTCGCGGAGATGCTGATCGACCGTTACCTGCCGCGTTACTGGCAGAACGTCGCGTGGCACTACGAGTTCGGCATGCCCAGCGCCGAACAGAAGAAGGCGTTCGAAGATTCCATGATCGAGGCGCTGAAGGTGACACTCGATGCGTCCAACCGCTTGAGCGAGTTGCCCAACCGCCTGGGTGCAAAGGCCGAGTTAAAGGACCAGTTGGAAGAGATGCAGATCCTGTACAAGCTGCAGGACTACACCTCGATCAACAACCCGTATTGGCTTGCCCACGCGGCGCATAGTGTGTCGCTCCTGCCGGATGATCATGCCTACTACGTGGAGGGCGGCAAGGTCCGTGGCCAGCGCCCTGAGGCAGCGGTTGAGAAGGCCCGTCTGCGTAACCGTGTAGTTGATGAATGCAGTGCGGCTTTGGCGCGGGACGAACGCACGAAGCTGACCGCGAAACTGCTTAGTGGCCGAACACTGGTCTGGTCCAGCGACATCAACGATATCGATGACGGTGTTGAGGTTTATCTCGAAGAAGCCATGTCAGATAGCCCGGGGACCACGCATGGCTATCTGGCGACGCTTGGTAAAGCGGTCGGCCGATGGAATGCCGGCGAAAAGCAGACGGCAACGGAAATTCTCAACGGCATGGGTTCGCAGCAGTATGTGCAGAGCGATGGGACCGTTGTCTCGCGTCTGCTCGCGGCAGACCTGCTGTTCCGTCTTCTGTCATCCGATGCGAAGGGCGACCTGAAGAAGGTTGCCGCGGCATATGAGACAGCGTACATCCCGCTGATTGACAGTGAGGACGCCCGCTTCAAGCAGGTGCTCTTCACCCGATGGGCAAGTGAGGTCGACGACGCGACGGACCCGAGCACGCTGCCGGCGACGGTGCGGATGGGGATCGGCGAGCAGCTGACCAATCAGGGTGCCGGCCTGGCGCAGGTGGCCGTTGCTGCCGCGATGCAGGCTCCCCCAGCGATCCCCGCCGAGGCGCAGACATGGAAAGCGCAAGTCGAAAAGCAGATCGCGGAGGCTCAAAAGATCCTTGGTCAGGCGACGAAGTTCAACGTCACGCTTACCGGCGAAGACATGGAGGCTGGCCCGTTGCTGGCACGTGGCCTCTACAACCTTGGCACAAACAAGTATTGGCAGGCCGAGCTCGAGAAGATGCTCAAGGAAGATCGGAACATCGGTTGGCAGCCATACTATGGCGTGGCCGAGACCTGGCTGAGTGTGGCCACGCGTGTGCCCGATGCGGAGCAGGCCCAGCAGGCCGTTACGTTCTCGATCGGGCTGCTTCTTCCGATGGACGAGGCGCTGAACAAGGACTCGATCCGTGAGCCGGGTGTCCGTGCGACCTACAAGGCGGCGTTCGAGTTGATCAATGAGCGTTGGCCGCAGTCCGAGGCGGCACACAATAACCGCCTGTACGCGGGCTTTTTCCTCTACGAAAAGAACGGGAGCCTGACGGAAGGGGCCGCGGTTTACAACGGCCTGCCCAGCACGCACCGCGACTACTACCAGGCGAAGCGCCAGATGGTCTACGCACTGCACCGCGCTTATCGCGGCCAGTCGGACCGGCTTCGCCTGATGATCGCGACCAAGCCATTGGAGACCCCGCCTGATGGGCTGACCGCTGAGCAACTCAAGGAACACAATGAGAAAAAGCTGCTCTGGCAGCAGCAGCACGACGCGCTGGTCGAGGACATCACGCGCAAGCGCGACATGATCGTCGAAGAAGCAGAACTGGTCGTAATCGATGCTGCCGACGAAGCGGAAAACGCACGCGAGCCCTCGCAGCGTTTCGCCGCGGCGACGGCGCTGGGCGCCTGCCGGGTTGTGCTGGCGGGTATGGAAGCGGACGCGGGCAATGCCGACAAAGCGATGACGATGATCAAGGGCTTTGAGAAGCAGTACTCGCCGGCGGGTCCGTATAAGGATCTCGCGGCGCTACAGCCGAGCCCCGAAGGCGCGATCGCAACACTCAACGGACTGGTCCAGTCGGCGCAAGAACAGCGGATCCTGACCCTGTTGGACGCCAAGCGCACGGCCGAGATGGCCAGCCAGGCCGAGGTCATGATGGAGCAGTCGCCGGACGTTGCGGCGGCGGTGGTCAACGGTGTGCTGCAGCGAATCCGAGCGGAGATCGATCGTGAGAAGCGTGCGATCGAGGCGGCGGCGTTCCAGCTTCAGCGTGATCAGGCCAAGGAGAAGATCCGTTTCTATGCGAACGCCGCGGTGGATCTGGGTGAGTTGCTGGTGCAGTGGGCCGATGGCCAGGGCTTTGATGACAAGAAGATGGCGGCATATCAGATGCCGTTGGCCGAGTCGCTGATGCTGGCCGGTCGTGGCTCGGAGGCGCTGAGCATCATGGAGCCTATCCTCGAGCTCTATCCCAACACGTTCAACATCCTGATCCGTACGGGCAAGGCCCACCTCGAGGTGTTCAAGCAGACCAAGCAGCCAAAGAACTATGAGTCGGCCATGAGCCACTTTTCCAAGGTGGTGAAGTACTACAACCAGACCAACGAGAAGCCCGCGCCGTATTGGGAGGCCTGGCTGAACATCTTCGAGCTCATGGATACGGCCGGTGGCGATCCCGCCAAGTCGATTCAGAAGCGTGCCCGTATGCTCTACGGGGTTGATGAGAACCTCGGCGGTCCGACCTTCAAGGAAGCCTTTGAAGTGATCATCCAGCGCAATGGTGGGGTTGAGAAGCTCAAGCCTCAGCCCCCGGCTCCAGCCCCTGAGGAGGAGCCGGCCGAGGAAAACGCCGGGGCCTCGCTTTACAATTTGATGCCATGGCCTGAAACGTTTGCTGCTGCCGACGCGTCATATGGTCAGTCGCTATAATCGGACCTAAGAGTCTTTTGATAGGAGTTCAGACCTCATGGCTATCGAACAACGCAACATTCCCGGCACCGACCTCTCCGTCTCACTTCTGGGCTTTGGCAACTTCACCTTCGGGGTGAACTGGTGGATCGACATCAGTGACGAGGACGCCATCGCCATCCAGAACCAGGCTTTCGACCACGGCGTGACCTTCTTCGACACCGCCCCTGCTTATGGCAACTGGCGGGCTGAGAAGCTGCTTAAGGACACCATCGCCTACGCCGGCCGGGACAATGTCACCATCTCGACCAAGTTTGGATACGACCTCGTCTCCGACCCCGGCGAAGAAGGCAGCCACCGCGAACGCAAACAGGATTTCTCCCCCGAAGCCATCCTGGCCGAGTGCGAGCGGTCGCTGGAGAACATGGGCATCGACTGCATAGACCTGTATCAGGCCCACAACATCCGCCACCACCACTACAACGATGATGTGCTGGGTGCGATGGACAAGCTCAAACAGCAGGGCAAGATCAAGGAGTGGGGCATCGCACTGGGCCCGGCCATCGGCTGGCGCGAAGAAGGCCACGACGGCCTGTTGAAGTACGGTGCGGCGACGGCACAGACGGTCTTCAACATGTACGAGCAGGAACTGGGCCGAGAGCTCTGCGAGATCTGCACGCACACGGGTCAGGGCGGCGTGATCGCGCGTGTTCCTACTAACTCGGGCATGCTCGACGACGAATTCAAGACGCCTGACCATGTCTTCCCCGAGCGCGACCACCGCAAGTTCCGCGATCGCAACTGGCTGGTCTACGGCATCCAGAAGAACGACATGGTGCGCCCACTGGCACACGACCTGGGCTTGAACCTGAGGCAGTTCGCGATGCGTTGGTTGGCAAGCCAGCCGGGCTTCGTGAGTGTTGAGCCGAACATCCTTTCGATTGAGGATGTAAAGGATTACGCGGTGGGTTGCGACGGCACGCCGCTGCCCGATGATGTGCTTAAGCAGATCAATGAGTGGTACGAGAGCGACTTCGGGCTGGGTGAGGAAGCGCACCCCTGCGACCATATGTCCACGTTCGCTGAGGGCGGCAAGGTGCGAAGTCAATATGTTGCACCGGTGCTGGAGACGGCATCCTAAGCCGACTGCATGGAAACAAGTGCTCCTACAGGGCCATCTCGCTTGAGCGAGGTGGCCTGTTTATTGCTTGGCGTCTTATCATTTAACCGACCCCACTACAATCCGCATGATGCAAGAACACCAACCCGGCCCACGCGAAAACGCGATCCCCACACTGAATGAGTCGGTTGTGGTGCGCTGGCTCATTGGCTTGTGCATGGTGCTCTACGCGCTCAACAAGATCTTTACGGCCCAGGCGATCAATGCCGCCGGCCAACCTGTTTCTGTCGGCCTGCTGACGTACTACGGCAACTTCAACGTCCCCCAGGGCATCAACGGCCTGGAGTTCTGGCGGCTATTCACGTACCAGTTCCTGCATGGCAACCTGCTGCACCTGGGGATGAACATGATGGCGCTCTACGTCTTTGGCCCGTTGATCGAAAAGTGGTGGGGGCCCAGGCGGTTCCTCGCGTTCTACCTGCTCTGCGGAGCGTGTGGGGCCTGGCTCATGGCAATGTTCGCGTTCAATCCCGCGATTATCAACGGGCAGCATGCCTGGCTTGTCGGGGCCTCCGGCTCGATCTTCGGCGTCCTGGTTGCCTCGGCGATGCTGTACCCCAAGGACGAGGTCAAGCTCATCATCCCGCCGATGTGGGTGACCGTCCGCAAACTCGCAATCCTCTTTATTGCGCTCTCGATCGGGTCGATGTTTGTGGGGTACAACGCCGGCGGCAATGCGGCCCACATCGGCGGGGCGATTTTCGGCTACCTGCTGGTCAAACGCCCTTGGTCGCTGGATTTCGTGGATCGTGATGCCCCGCCACTGGAGCCGCCCGGAAGCGGTGGCAGCAAGCCGGGGGAAGGCGACGCGTGAGCCCGGCTGTCTACTATGCAGCCAACGATTGAATCTGACCGACTTAAGCACCATGGGCTGGCAAGACCGACATTACAACCAGAGCGGCGGAGGGGCCTTCGGCCCGATGCGTGGCAAGTCCGTGGTCACGTGGCTGCTGATCATCAACTGCGTTGTCTTCATCCTCGATAACATCCTGAGCAGCGGCTCTCGCATCCCCGATTGGATGAGCCCGTATCTGATTGGCCGCTTCACCATTGACGAGGGGATCTACGGCTTTCAGGTCTGGCGTGTCCTGACGTACCAGTTCCTGCACGCCGACTTCATGCACATCCTGTTCAACATGATCGGCCTGTATTTCTTCGGCCGACTGCTCGAGCAGTGGTGGGGCAGCAAGCGTTTCCTGGCGTTCTACCTGCTGTGTGGTGTCGCGGGTGTGGTGCCCTATACCGTCATTGGTCTGGTCGCTCCGAACCTCATCCTCAATGCCGACTCGCCTGAGCTCGCGCAATACAGCGGCGAGATCGTGCGACAGATCGGTTTGGTCGGTGCGTCCGGTGCGATCTACGGGATCCTCATCGGTTGTGCCGTGCTCTTTCCTAATCAGCGCGTGCAGCTGTTGATCCCGCCGATCCCGATGTCGATGCGGACGATGGCGATCGTCTTCCTCTCGCTTGCGGTGCTCTCGGTTGTGGCGGGTTCACCCAATACCGGTGGTGAGTTGGCTCACTTGGGCGGCGCGGCGCTGGGCTTCTTTCTGGTCAAGCGTCCGGGGCTGTTGAGCTGGGCCGACCGGCTTTCGACCGAGGCGATCCAGGACGGCTACACCAAGGGCCGCTTCGAAAAGAAGATGAAGAAAGAACAGGCCACCCGCGAAGAGGTCGACCGTATCCTTGCCAAGGTCTCTGAAAAGGGGCTGCAGTCGTTGAGTAAGCGTGAGCAGAAGATCCTGCAGCAGGACACCGATCGGCTTCGGGGTTAGTCGGGTAAGATTTCTCGCTCATGCCCGCCCTGACTTTTGACATTACAAGCGAAGATGAAACCACCCACGCCCGTGTCGGCAGGGTGACGACGCCGCATGGCTCGTTTGATACGCCGGCGTTTATGCCTGTCGGCACACAGGGCACGGTCAAGGGGCTCACCCCCGAACAGGTCCGTGGTACCGGCGCCCAGATCATCCTGGGAAATACCTACCACCTGATGCTCCGGCCCGGCAGCGATCTCATTGCCAGGCATGGCGGACTGCAGCACTGGACACGTTGGCAAGGGCCCATGCTCACGGACTCCGGCGGGTTTCAGGTTTTCTCTCTTGCTGAGATGAACAAGATCACCGACGAGGGCGTGCGATTCAAAAGCCACCTCGACGGCTCGATGATCGACCTGCCTCCCGAGCGATCGATGCAGGTGCAGCATGAGCTTGGCGCGGACATCATCATGGCTTTTGATGACTGCCCCCCGGCAAGCAATCAGTTCGACGGCGACGCGTCGGCGTACAGCGAACGTGTGAAGATCGCGAATGAACGAACGCTGCATTGGCTGGAGCGCTGCGTCAGGACCCACCACGAAAGCGGCCGCGACCAGGTGCAGGCTCTCTTTCCGATCGTGCAGGGGGGCACGGATCTGGAGCAGCGCGACTGGTGCCTCGAC
>JBMZAP010000093.1:0-15624 GCA_049611445.1 Phycisphaeraceae bacterium
GGATTCCTCATGCAGGAAAAAGCCTCCGGCGCATGGGGCGGGAACGGCGGCGGCGAAGCCGCAGCAGCCTAGAGCAGCAAGACAACGCAACGCTTAAGAGCGGCCTGCACCTCCCGATGGTGCCGGCCGTTTTTAATTGCCATGCGGCTTCGTGACATAGCCATGCTTAGCCAGAAACTGCACGACCTGCTGCATGGTGAGCTCGTAATAATCCGGCGCACCGGCCTTCGGCTTCCTGAATTGGCGATGGTTAAAAAAGCCGTGCCCCGTGTGCTCGTACTCAACGAGCGTGCTATCCACGCCGAGTTCTTCACACCGCTTGTCAAATGCACGAACCGAACCAATCTTCACCACCTTATCCGCGTCACCATGAAAGATAATCGAAGGGGGCTGGTCTTTATGGACGTGATGCAGCGGCGAGATAATGAGTGGGTCGTCGCCGGGAACCCGCTTTGCGCCATAGCCATTCTGCGGCGAAGTATCGATCACAGGGTTGAACAAGACCATCAGGCTGGGAACACTGCTGACCGCCTTGTCTTCCTGCTCAGCATCAAAGCCCTTGAGCACGCCGGTGCAGGCCGCGACATGCCCGCCCGCTGAGCCGCCGCCAGCGACGATGCGATCCGGATCGATGCCGAACTTGCCTGCGTTGGCAAGCAGGTATCGGACCGCACTCTTGCCATCCTCAACACACGCCAAGGGCGACGTGCCGTGTTTACTACTCACTCTGTATTCGGCGGAGATCGCCACCATGCCCAAGGCCGCAAGGTCTTGACAGTGTGGATAGAACTGCTTGGGGCTTCCGCCGACCCAGCCGCCACCAAAGAAAAAGACGATGGCGGGACGCGTATCGTCTGCAGACCAGCCCTCGGGCTTGAAGATATGCAGATGCAGTTGAACAGGCTGATCCTTGGCGTCCAGCGCCTTCTTATAGACGACCTTCTCAGGCGTGATCTGCCCAGCCTCATCAAGCGCCTGGGCCGAACCGGTTGTCATCCAAATGAATAATGCTGCAATGCCTGCAATAAAGGCGAGGCGATGGTGTTTTGCTGTCTGCTGCTTCATCGCTGATCCTTGTGTATCGCTGGATCGATCTATGCGTCAGAATATTGGCTGCCGATACTACAGCTAATTGACACTCAGCGATATGATGCTGTTGCATCCTGCCTACGGAGCCCATTCATGGCGACCTTGCCAAGCCGGACAAATCTCTTATTGACGCTTACGACGGCCGCCCTTCTCACGGGGCTTGCGCCAACGACTGCGGCACAGACAGACCGGCCCAATCGTGATAACGCGATTGAACTGCCGGAAAACGAGAACAGAGACAACCGAGATAGCCGCTGGCGCATCCCTGATGATGCAACCAGTGAGAACAATCGCATGCTCGAGCGGATCCTGCAGCGTTACCCCGAGGCAGACACAGACAAAGACGGCAAACTCGTTGCCCAAGAAGCACGCGACTTCATTGAAAAACAACGTGAACGCTGGCGTGAGCGAGGCAACTCACGGCGTAATCGCCTCGAGCCAACCTTCGACGACATCAAGTACGGCCCCGAGGATAAACATCACTTTGACCTCTATCGCGCCGAGACAGAAGACCCCGCCCCACTGGTCGTCTTCTTTCACGGCGGACAGTTCATCACCGGCGACGAGACCAGGTTCCGCCCCTTTGATATCAGCGGTCTGCTTCAAGCTGGCATCTCGGTCGCCTCGATCGACTACCGTGAAACCAATGACGCCCCCTTCCCCGGGCCATTTGATGATGCGCAGATGGCGATCCAGTTCATCCGCTTCTATGCCGAGCAATTGAATATCGACCCAACCCGAATCGCGGGACTGGGCGATGAAGCAGGTGGCAACATCACGCTCTACCTTGCCCTGCACGATGACATGTTCGATCAGGAAACAAGAAATTCCCTGGAAGAAGGCTCCATCGAAGATCCGCGACTGAAACTGCCTGAAGGACCGATCAATCTGCCCGAGCCCAAGCAGGAACAAGAGCAGCAAACTCCCGAGCCGGACGAGCAAGAGGACACAGAAGAGCCCGGTCAGGAAGAGGGCCAGGAACTCGAACAGGAACAGCGACAGGCCGAGGAAAAAATCGATTCGCTGGATGACATCGTCCTCGAAAACCTCATCCCCTGGGACGCCGAAGCAATCGGAGCGGCATCGACCAAGCTGAAGGCCGCAGTCGCACTTCACCCGATTGCGACCTTTGACCCACGCGAATGGGAGAAGCGTGGGTTGCCCATGAACGACCATGAACGGATGATGACCAAGTACCTTGACGTCCGCTATCTTGAGCCGCTCAATGACGAGGAAGTGATCAAAGTCGTCGAGCGCGTTTCGCCGTTGTCACTGGTTTCGGGCGACGATCCGCCCCTGCTCCTGATCAGCCTGTACGAAGACTTGCCCCTGCCGGACAACACGGTCTGGACGATCATGCGGCACCACCCCAAACAGTCTCAACTCATCGGCGGCGCTCTGCGAGCCAAAGGTGGCGAAGCGATCATTCGCTACAAGGGCATGCGCAACGCCCCCGAGATCCGATCGACAGACTTCCTCATTGAGAAGCTGAAGTGATCTGCTGAACAATGGCATCGATGGTATTGGGCATCCCTTGATGTGTGCCCAGATAGGTCGGCCAGTCTCGGACGGGATTGCCATTCACTTCTTCGCCGGGCCATTTGCGCGTTGCATCTACGCCCAACTTCTGACCCGCGCCCAATCGGGGGGCGGCATGATCGAGAATATCCAACGGCCCATGCACGACCTCCAGATCCCGACCCGGATCGACATTGGCACAGAGATGGAAGAGCACCTGCTCATGGTTGTGCACGTCGACATCGTCATCGACGACAACAATAAACTTCGTCCAGGCCATCTGCCCGGCCCCCCAGATCGCATGCATCACCCGCCTGGCTTGCAGCGGGTACTCCTTTTTGATCTGAATGAATGCGCAGTTATGGAACGCCCCGCACATCGGCAGATCGTAGTCAAGAATGTCTGGCACAAGCGTTTTCAAAAGCGGCAGGAAGATACGCTCGGTCGCCTTGCCGAGATAGTAATCCTCCTGTGGCGGTGGACCAACAATCGTTGTTGGGTAGACCGGCTTCTCGCGCATCGTCACCGCGGTTGCGGTAAAGATCGGATACCGGTCAGGCAACGAGTAGAAGCCGGTGTGATCGCCGAACGGCCCCTCAAACACTTCGTGGTCGCGATCCAGTGGCTTGGCATCCTTCTCACGCGGGTCATAGCCAATACCATCCGCCTGCGTCGATACAGTCCCCTCGATCACGATCTCTGCATTCGCCGGAACGTGCATGTCGATCGTCTTGCACTTCACCAGTTTGATCGCACCCTTGTTCAGGAAGCCAGCAAAGAGCAACTCACTAATCCCGGGCGGCAGCGGCGCTGTCGCGGAATAGGGCAGAACGCTCTCGCCGCCTAAGACGATCGCACAGGGCATCCCGCCGCTGTGATCGCCCTTGGCTTCGTTGTGCTTCTTCCAAGCTCGCCAATGCCGGGCCCCATCGTGATGGATATGCCAGTGCATCGCGGTGTGCTGCTTGTCGATCAACTGGGCGCGGTACATCCCAATGTTCCGGGAGGGCCTTGGTTCGCCGTCTGCTTTCGCCGCATCGTCCGGGTGGATCGTGTACATCCCCGCGAGCGTGATGTATCGGCCAAGGCCTCCAGCCGTGCCTGCCGACTCTGGCGACAATGGGTACCCGCAAGACTGAGGATCACCATCATCCGGCCAGCACTTGATGATCGGCAGCTTCGTCAGATCGATCTCTTCACCGGTCTGAACGACTTCCTGGCAGGCACCCTTACTGACGACCTTCGGCGGAAGCTGAGCGATCTTGGCGAGTTCCAGGCCCTTCTTGAGCTTCTCCATCAACCCGGTCGGCGGCTCGGGCTTGACCAGTTCCTCGACGCGATGGGCCAGACCTTCCAGACCAACATCCTCACAGCCCAATGCCATCTCGATGCGTTTGTAACTGCCGAACGCGTTGATCAGAAGCGGCACTTCACTGCGTGTGCCATCGGGCAGTAACACGTTCTCAAACAGCAACGCTTTGCCGCCAAGTCCGTGATGGATCGGATCGGTTGCAGGCGCATGTTCTGACAATCGTGCAGCGGGCGACTTACTGACCCGATCCGCGATCGCAGCAATCTCGAGCATGCACGAAACCGGCTCGGTCACGCGGTGCAGTTCACCGGCTTTATCGAGCTGAGTCAGGAATTCTTGTAACGACGAATAGGCCATAAGAAATTTTGTGAAACAGGATGGCTTACTTGAGCAACCCGTCCGGCTTGAATGCAAATCTACCACTACCTGAAACAGCCAGCAGGCAACACAGCGTCAGAAGTATGAAATTCTTGCTGAAGGCCGGTCCCGACTCTGGCCACCATTCAGGCCCCATCGCAATCAGGAAACTGACAAGCATCAATCCGATGAGTGTCGCGGCCAGTCGGGAGAAAAAGCCGATCACCAGCATCGCGCCGCAGATGATCTCGACCCAAGGTAAAGCGTAACCATAGGCCTTGCCAAGAACCTCCGGCAGAGGCGCCTTGCTCGCCGTAAACGCAGCAAACCCGTTCATCTTGTCAATAATGTTCGCTTCGGCGGTGGGGAGAAGCTTGCGCACACCCGCGAGGACAAACAATACGCCCAGCGACAAGCGATTCAGGAGCAGCACGAAGCTGACGCTACTGGCTTTGGTGTCTCTCATTGTTCGACTATAGCCTCGCTATTAGAGAAGATCTGATTACGATGCGCCTAATTCTTTGGCTCGCTCAAACGCCGCATGGATGGCTTCAACAATCGCAGGCTGCACCTGACGCGAATCCATGTGATTCGATGCCGCAAGCGTGGTCCCGCCGGGCGAGGTGACCTTACGCCGCAGCTCAGCCGGGTCTTCTTTCGATTCGGCCAGCAGTTTGCCCGAGCCCATCAACGTCTGAGCGACAATCTGCCTTGCGTGCTCGCCAAGCCCAAGCTCCTTCGCGGCGGCCTCCATCGCTTCTGCAAGATAGAAAAGGTACGCAGGACCCGAGCCGCTGATCGCATTAATCGCATCGATCATCGGCTCATCCAATTCGATCACCTCACCAACAGCATCGAACAGACGCTTGGCCAGGTCATCGTCACCCTGCTCGGCCCCTTGGCCCAGTGCAATACCCGCCATGCCGGCACCGACCAGTGCGGGTGTGTTCGGCATGACACGCACGACACGGCATGGACCGCCGATCAGCGAAGCGATCTTTTCTGATGACAGGCCGGCCATGATCGAGATCAGCACCTGGCCATCGGGGGGATTGATTAGCTGCGGCGCCACCTTTGGGAAGATCTGTGGCTTGACGGCAAGCAGGATCTGCTGTGCCTGCTGCGCGACAGAACCGTTGTCTTCGCAAGTCACACAACCCCAGCCTTCGAACACCGCGCGGTGCTCTGCAGACGGGTCGGAGGCGATGACCTGTTTTGCGTCAATGACGCCCTGCTTGATCGCGCCGCTGGCGATCGCCTGTGCCATGTTCCCGCAGCCAATGATGCCGAGCTGATATTGCATGGCCAGATGATAACCGGCGAATCAAAAGTCTTCGGGCACCATGAAGCGTTTACGTAGTTGATCGAAGACCAGCTTGTCCTTGTTGGCCTTAAACCACTGCTGAATGTCCTGATTCGAGCCACGATAATCGATGAACCGGAGCACCTGCGTACGCCGCATATTGTAGGACGAAGAGTGGGTGAGATAGCTGGAACTCGACCGGAGGTTGTCGATCAACGAACCCAGCGCATCGACATTCCCATACTCTGCAGCCTTGTTGGCAAAGGTCGAGTAGCTGATGGACAGCTTGCCTTCACGCGCCCGCCGCCAGCAGATATCGATCGTGTGGCCAAGGTCGTAATCTGGCAGCATCTCGAGCATATTGATGAACTGGCTGGCATAGCGTGACTGGGTCGTGATCTCGTGCAGCTTGGGATAGACCGAAGGTTCGTCGAGTTCTACCGCGGCCTGGAACCAGGCCGGACTGATCGATCCATCGGCTCCGTTGATGTGTTCGATGATGGTCGGACGAATATCTTCGACCCAGCCATGCATCACGATGATGCCGATGTTGTTGGGGTTCTCGCCGATCGACTTGACGAACCGCTCACGCAGCTTCTCCGGCTCGATCTCCCGCATGGCATAGTTGGCGTAGTACCGCAGCGACGTGCGGTTGTTCATCTCGGTGATAAGCAGGTCGAAATGCTCTGGCGGAAGTTCCTTGAGCTTGATCGTCGCGGGATCGCTGCTGGAGAAACTACGCCGACCCTCGCATGCTTTACGCAGCTCTGCGACATACGTCTCGCACTGCTTGCGCGTCGGATTCTTGGGGAGCTCAATATCATCGAGCGCCCGCATCGCTTTTTTCTGTGCCTGCTGACGCTGCTCGTTGGCTTTCTCTTGGAACTTGTTGCGGGTGTCCTGAAGTTGCTGTTCGAGCTCACGCATTTTTTTGCGCAGGTCTGCCTCGCTGGACTCTTTCTTTTCTTCCTTGCCTGTCGCTTCACCAGTTGCTGCCTTCGTTTCATCGGCCTCGGCCTTCTCGTCCTTCGCCGGCGGAGCCTTCTTATCCACTGCGGCACCTGCCACTTCGACCACGATCACCTCGGCCTCGACCAGCACAGCCTCATCGGCATGCGCGGCTAAGGGCGAGCAGGCCAATGCCAAGAGCAGTGACGATGCAGTCTTCATGGGCAATGGCATGTTATTCATTCGCATTTGGATGACTCCTGGCGGGCAATGCTAGCCAATACAGAGACAAGGTTGGCTCAAGTGCTATTACGACGTGATTCAAGCCAGCGTTCGCGCGATTCGCGAGCCTGCTCAAGGGCTCCGAGGATCGCCTTTTCATCGCCAGCCTGCAACGATGAGCGGATGTCAGCCACACGGGCCTGCAGCGCCTCTAGCGCTTGATCGACCGATTCCCTGTTGGCCATGAGAATGTCCGTCCGCATCGACGGGTTACTGCTGGCAAGACGTGTCGTGTCCCGGTACCCGGTCGAGGCCAGATCAAGCCCACCCAATGCCTCCGCGACCTGAACGAGCATCACCGCAGCTAAATGCGGGAGGTGACTCACCACCGCGACCTGCTCATCATGCTGCTCAGGCGACATCTCAAGGATCGACATCCCAAGCGACTCCCACAGCGATCGAACCAACGCGACCGCCTCAGAATCATCCGTGTCACTCAGCGTCAGGATGCAGGGCTTACCCACAAAGAGGTCGGCGTCGCCTGCCTGCGGGCCGGACTTCTCGCTGCCGGCCATGGGGTGGGCGCCAATCACGCGCGACAAGCCGGTCAGACAGGCCTTCGCATCTGCAATGACGCTGGCCTTGGTGGACCCGACGTCGGTAATGATCAGGTCCGCGCGGCCATGCTCGGCGATCTGGGTAAACACTGCCCGAAAGCCACTGAGCGGGACAGCGATGACCGCCAGCGTCGCATCCTTCAGAGCGGTTTTTGCGTCATCCGTGGCGTGATCGTAGGCACCGGTCTTCAGGGCCAGTTCCGCGGACTGCCCACTGCGACACAAAGCCGTGATCCGGCCGGCAAAACCGCGGCTTTTCAGGCCCATGGCGACACTGGTGCCCAGCATCCCTGAGCCGATGATTACGAGGTGGTCGGTATGAAAATGCTCGTCAGCCATCGTTCTACAAGCTAAACTATCAGGTTTAACGCGATCAGGCCCCCGCCGCCGACGGAGATCATACCGTCGGGATGCAAGGATGCAGGGCAAACGAAAGGCCACCCCATGACCCAACTCAACGAATATACCGGCACCTTCGAACTCGAATTCGAGCGACCGCTGACCAAGCTCGAACGGCAGATCAACGAACTCGAGCAACAGAACGACCCGTCCCAGTCCGCCATCGGCCTGGACCCCAATGTGGACCTGGGTTCGGAGATCCGCAAGCTCCGCCAGTCGCACACCGCGATGCTCAAAAAGATCTACAAGAACCTGCCGCCTGCCAACGTCGTTCAGGTCGCCAGGCACCCCAACCGGCCGCAGACCATCGACTACATCAACAGCTTCGTCAAGGACTTCACCGAGTTGCACGGCGACCGGGCCTATGGCGACGACCGGGCCATGCTCTGCGGCTTTGGCCGGATCGGCCCGCACAAGGCACTCGTCATCGGTCACAACAAGGGCAAGGACACCAAGGACAAGATCGAAGCGAACTTCGGCATGCCCCACCCCGAGGGCTACCGCAAGGCGCTGCGGTGTATGAAGCTGGCCGAGAAGTACGGCCTTCCCGTTGTGACGTTCATCGACACGCCCGGCGCCTACCCCGGCATCCAGGCGGAAGAACGCGGCCAAGCCGAAGCGATCGCGCTGAACCTGCAAGAGATGGCCCGGCTCAAGACGCCGATTGTCAGCGTTGTGATCGGCGAGGGCGGCTCGGGCGGCGCGCTGGGGATCGCCGTGGCCGACCGCGTCGCGATGCTGCAGTACGCCTGGTACAGCGTGATCAGCCCGGAGGGTTGTGCCGCGATCCTTTGGAAGCAGGCCACGCCGGAGAATAATGCGGAGGCAGCAGAAGCCTTGAAGCTGACCGCGAAGGACAACCTGCGGCTGGGCACGATCAACGACATTATCGAAGAGCCTTTGGGCAGTGCGTATCGTCGGCCGGGCATGATGGCCGACAAGCTCGAGCAGTACTTGGTTGGTGCGTTACGCGATCTGAAGCGGTTTAAGACGGAGAACCTGCTGGACAAGCGTTACAAAAGGCTCCGTGAGATCGGGGAGCTACAAGAGGCTTGAGTCTGTTGTGACTCGCATTTTTACTATAATTTCACGATGAGCACGATAAGCTCAAAAGATTTTCGTTTTGAGAAACTTTTGCTTCGAATATCTCAAACCTTATGCAGATGGGAAGTCCCCTGGGTTTCCGGAAGAAGTATCGTTTTTGCAAATTGCTGATTGCATGAATAGTCCATATGGGCTTTACGCATGGGAGCAGAATGATGGATGTAATAATCAATACCAACCACATCGGCCCACTAATGAAAAGCTGGCGTATCTAATTTACTCTGCCTACGGTTATCCACCTGCACTCGCAATTGCTCGCTCTAGAATTGGGAAATATTTTAAGAACGATAAACCAGAGATTGATCAATTCGAAGAGAGATACACATTAATCTTAGAATCTTTACTTTCAGAAATTGCTAATGCGGGCTATTTCATGGCTGCCGCGCAGGAGGAAGAAATCGGATACCTGCGGTCCGGAGAATGGTATTGGCTGCTTGGTATAGACCATTGTGAACCTGCAAATGCTTACTGGGTATCTGACGATTATTTCATATACAAAAACCCAATTACCGATTTCATACTCTCTGCCCAGCAAATCCAAACGCTTAAACAAAATACCCCTTCATCATAACAGTGACTTAAATCCCGTCAATCCGCCCAATTCCGAGCTCCTGTCCAAAACAAACCAATCTAGATTGATTCAAGAGCCTCCATGCGATCGTCAAGTGCCAAGCCTTGGCCTCTGGCGAAATCTTCAGCGGACATCGCCTTGCCGCCGGGTGCTTGGACTTCGAGTAGTTGAAGAACGCCGCTTTCGCAGGCGACGGATAGATCGACGCCGATCGTTCCGTTGTCGCCAGTTGATTGCATATCCATAATTGCTTTGACACGTTTTAGCGTAAGCAGGCCCTTGTCGGTGCCATCCGCCTTGATCCATCGCACGCGGCAGCCAGGCCAGGGGGTCAGGCCATGGATGCGGGCGCGGACCAACTCAGCGGGCTGATCGAATGACACCGTGCCATCGGCCTTGGTGAACTTACGGGCCTTGGTGGCGAGGGATTCGTCTTGCTCAACGGGAGAAAGTGTGGCGTCGGCGAGTTGCTGGATCACCTTGCAGACCACCTCTGGGCCCATCTCACTGAGCCGATCATGCAGTTCGCCTGCGGTTTCGTTGGGGTCGATCGGCGTCTCGTTGGTCGCGTAGACTACACCCGCATCCATCCGATGGGCCAGTGCAATTACGCTGTTACCGGTTACCGGCTCGTTGTCGATCATCGCCCAGTTGATCGGAGCGGCCCCGCGGTACTTGGGCAGAAGCGACGCGTGCAGGTTGATCGCCAATTTGCCCATCGCGTCGATGAGTTCGGGGCCAAGCTTCTGACCAAACGCGATGACGACCGACGCGTCGGCTTCATAGCCCTTGATCTGCTCAATGAACTCGGGTGTATTGACGTTGTCGACGCGCGGTACGGTGTAGCCCTGCTCCATCGCCCACTCGGCGATCGGCGTCGGTGTCAACACGCGCTTACGGCCCGCGGGCTTGTCCGGCTGCGAGATCACCTCGACCACCTCGTGCTGCTCGCAGAGTGATTGAAGCGTCGGTAAGCCAAACGCGCCGGAACCGAAGAAGAGCAGCCGCATTACTTCGCCTCTTCAAGCTCTTTGATGGCACGCTTGTTGGCCATGCGGTCCATCGGCGACATCTTGTCGATGATGAGCACGCCGTCGAGGTGGTCATACTCGTGCTGCCAGATGCGCGCGATCAGGTCATCGCCCGCGTCTTCAAACGTCTTGCCTTCAAGGTTCGTCGCACGGATCTTGATCTCCGCCGGACGTGTCACCTCGACGGTCACGCCGGGCAGTGAGAGGCAGCCTTCGTCCCTAGCCGCATTGCCGCCGCCCGCCGCGCTGAGTTCCGGGTTGATGTACACGCGGTCGTCGCCTGCTTCGCCGGTCGGGTTGGCAACAAACATCCGCCAGGGCAGGCCCACCTGCGGGGCAGCCAGGCCGACACCCGGGGCCTCGTGCATCAATTCGATCATCTTCTCAGCGACAGCTTTGACCTCGTCCGTGACCTCCGCGATCGCCTCGGCCTTCTGTCGAAGCACGGGGTGCGGATAGTGCACGATCACAAGCTGTTGGGGTTCAATTGCCATGCAGGGATCGTATGCGCGCCCACGTACTGCTGCAAACAGGACTAAAATTTTGTTAAATCCTTACTGTAAAAAGACTTGTTCAAAGTAGGTCGAAAAAACATCAGAATGTCGATTCTGGGCCGAAAATCGGCATGGCTGGACGTTCCGATCCGAAAATCTCCTCCCCAAAAAATCGCTAATTCTTGTGATATCCTTGACTTGCCGCTTGACTCGACCTGAGCGTATTGTCATACTCCATTCAGTTGATGGTCCTGTAACCTTTTGGAGCCGTCAGGGACTCCACGAATCACGTTCGCAACCTATCCCAGAGGCGACTCACGCCAACCAACCAGCCAGGGTCAATGCCAATGTCTACGGTGACCAAAAAAGAACTCATTGATCACATTTCCGAAGCCACCGGCGAGAAGCGTGTCGTCGTGAAGAAGGTTGTTCAGGGTTTCCTTGATTCCATCGTTGTTGAATTGGGTAAAGGCAATCGCTTGGAGTTCCGCGACTTCGGCGTCTTCGAGATAAAACAACGGCGTGCCCGCATGGCTCAGAACCCACGGACCCTCCAGCCCGTCGAGGTCCCCCCCAAACGCACCGTGAAGTTCAAAGTCGGTCGCCTCATGAAGCAAACACTCAGCGAGCCCGCGCCCGATACGAACAACCCCGCCGACCTCGAACCCGATTCCTGAGGTTCAAGATAGGCCGTGCCTGCGCCAACCCCAAACGACTCTGCACGTGACACGACGCTTCCACCAGCGGACAGCTTGTCCGATGCGAGCGCACGTCAACTTGATGAACTCGAACAAGACAACAGGCTTCGTTCATTGCGGGCAGTTCAGCCTCAAGGTCGCACGATCAACGTTGACGGTCGCGAACTTCTGAATCTGGCGAGCAATGACTACCTTGGCCTGAGTCAACACCCGAAGCTGATCCAGGCTGCCGTCGATGCGACGCAGCGCTATGGCGTCGGGAGCGGCGCGTCTCGACTTGTCTCAGGCACACAACCGCTGCATGAAGAAGTTGAGCAACGCTTCGCTTCGTTCAAACACGCCGAGGCCGCCCTGCTCTTGCCCACAGGTTATACCGCCAACCTCTCGGTCCTCACGACACTCGCCGGGCCAGGCGACCTCATCGTCATGGACAAACTGGTGCATGCGAGCCTGATTGATGCGGCGCGTGCCAGCGATGCGACGGTCCGTACTTTCCCTCATCTCCAGCTCGATCGAGCCGAGCAGCTGCTGACCCGCCACACGACAGGCCGGTGCTTTCTGGTCACCGACAGCGTGTTCTCCATGGACGGTGATTGTGCGGACCTGCCGGCTTTCTGCGACCTGGCCGACCGAACGCAAGCATCACTGATCGTCGACGAGGCGCATGGCACAGGCGTATTGGGCGACGACGGAAGCGGCCTCGCCTCGGCACAAGCTGTGGCAAAACGCATCTACACCTTCGGCAACGGGGGCGTGGTCATTTCGACCGCGAGCAAAGCGCTGGGCAGCCTCGGCGGACTCATCACCGCAGCCAAACCCGTGATCGACCTGATCGTTAACCGGGCACGCCCATTCATCTATTCGACCGCCGTACCGCCGAGTCAGGCTGCAGCCATCATTGCCGCTCTCGACGTGATTCGAGATGAGCCCGAGCGGCGCGAACACCTGGCCGTAATTTCAAGCCAACTTCGTAACCAACTTCAGCAGAATCACTGGGTGATCGATGAACAGCCCATCGCCACCCCAATCCTTCCGCTGATCGTCGGAAGTGAGAGTGATGCACTTGCTCTTTCGCAATCGCTAAAAGAGAAAGGCTTCTACGCCCCGGCAATTCGGCCACCCACCGTCGCGCCGGGACAAAGCCGGGTCCGGCTGTCACTCCGAGCTGACCTGCAAGACCGTGACATCGATCACCTGCTCGAGGCGATCGGCCGCCCCAAAACATAAGCTCACTTCTGCCAGTGCCTCTTCCAAACCGGCGGCGGATAGGCATCGAGCTTTGCTCGCAGCGCCTTGACGACATCCGGATGCTCGTCAGCAATATTTTTCTTCTCGATGGGATCCGCGCGGAAGTCGTACAACTCATACTCGCAAGACTCAGGCTTCGCCGGGTTGCCCCACTGCACCATCCGGTATCGTTCGTTGCGTACCGCCCAGCCAAAATGCTTCGCACCACGCGGGTAGCAATGTGTGATGTGGTCCCGAACTCGCTGCCTGTTATCTTCCAACACGGGCAACAGGCTCATTCCATCAATCGGCTGCGGACCTTCGGGGCGAGCAAGACCTGCGAGATCAGCAAGCGTTGGATAGATATCCACTGTTGAGGCCAGTTGTTGAGTTGCGCCCGGCTCAATACCGGGACCTGTGATAATCAATGGGATCCGTGTTGGCTGCTCAAAATTATCGTGTTTGCTGAAGCGGTTATGCGTGCCAAGATGCCAGCCATGATCGCCCCAGAGCACCACGATCGTGTTCTCATCCAGCCCCGTCTCTTCGAGGGCGTCAAGGATCCTGCCAACCTGCGCCGCCATGTAGCTGGTGCTGGCGTAGTAAGCACGGATCACTTCTTTCTGAAAAGCGTCGTCATCGAACCGCTCATTGAACGGGAAGTAATTCTTCACCTCCCCAAACTTTGCTCGCAGTGCATAGGGCGGGCTTCCCTCCGGCGCGTCACGCATCTCGGGCAGAACGAAATCTTCAACCGCGTGCATATCGAAGTATTTTTTCGGCGCTGAAAACGGCAAGTGTGGGCGGGCAAATCCCGCACATATAAAGAATGGCTTTCCTGATGCCTTGAACTGTTTGAGATAAGCAATCGTGCGCTGGGCAGTGCGTCCGTCTGCATAGGCCTCGTCTTCCACATCCGCTATCTCGATCGCCGCACCCCGACCGACCTTCTTACCCTTCAAAAAGGCCTTCTTCTTTTCTTGCGTCAAGTGCTCCAACTCAAAGAAGACCTCTTCCCTGCTGATATCCGCTTCCTGGCTTTCGGGTAATAGATACTCGACGACCTTGTCTTTGTGAACAAGATCGAAGGAGGCATCATCCCCCTTGTTGCCGTGGCCGACGTGGAAGACTTTGCCGATCGAGATCGTCGTGTGCCCGCCGTGCTTCTTGAAGTACTGAGGCAAGGTGACCGCGTCGGGGAATTGACCACGCAGATGATCACCGAGTCCGTACAGTCCACTCGACGTCGAGAGGCTGCCGAGCATGAGGTTGAACCGCGACGGCGCGCATACCGCTTGATTGCAATAGGCCAGATCAAAACGCACGCCGCGTTCGGCCAGGCGGTCTATCCCTTCCGTCTTCGCCAATGTATCGCCGTAGCACCCTAAAGCCGGCTTAAGATCATCGACAAGGATCATCAGCACATTCGGCGGCTGCTCGGCCGACACGGCCAAAGCGACACAGCACATCAGTATCAATGCAGAGAAGTTTTTCATCTCACCAGAATAAGAACAAACCCCGCAATTTTTGAATAAAAAAACAAATTTTCAATTCATCCAGAACTACAGCCTCTGTGCCACGGAAATGCAAAGCAATCACCGCACTCAATATCCGACTTATCATCGAACCGAGTGTCGAAGCCGATTCGCTTTGTAAAAGACGGTAAAGCAAGATGGCAAGCGCCCAAGCAGTATCTCCCCTCCGGGTACGCCAGCCAACTCAAAGTATGCCGACACCAATATCGAGCAGCATTGAATGACTCACATAGCCCGTGATGCCACAAGGAAGCATCTCACTTAGTACGAACAACCGTCACACAGCAAGTCAACTCTATTGTGCTGATGTGAACAGTTGGGAAAAGCGCGAAGCAAGCACTGCCTGCTCAACCAGTTCTTTGACAGATGAAACGCCAACACGCCGAACTGCAGACTGTTGATGCATGTAAGCCGTTTGATATGCAATGGATAGACGGCTCGCCACTTCCGGCAAATCAAGTCCCTTAACGAGCAAAGCAAGCACATCTCTTTCGCGCGAAGTGAGCGCATTAAAATCTACACACTCACGCTTTCTGATATTTGAAACCGTAGGACTGAGGTACGTTCTGCCGCTGCGCGCAGATTCAATCGCGGCAAAAAGATGCTGCAGGTCATCGCCCTTATAGACATAACCTTTAACGCCTGCCTGCAAGCATCTTAATATGGCATCATCGTCATTGTGCATACTTAAGACGACTACAGGAGGACTACCCGCATCACCACAAAGATCGCCCAGAACATCAAGCGTCAAACACAAAGGGAAAGATAAATCGGTTAAAAATACGTCTGGCCTAATCTTCTCGATCTGCTCCTTGACGGCCTCCAATTCATGCACGAAACCGACCAACTCAAGATTTTCTTGCTGCTGAAATGCGTGCCTAAGAGTTTCGCAAAACATGATGTGATCATCAGCAAGAAATACTCGTGTCCGCTTCGGTTCTCGCCGCTTAGCTTTTGGCATAGGCATAGTTAAGCATCCAGTTATATTGCCGCCGGTTCCGCCCAAAGGGGCACTAGCACATATGTTAATAACAATCACACTTAAAGGCTCAACGATTGTGAGCCCAAATCAGATTACGTACATTCAATCCAGGACTTCAATCGTTAAAAGCATGAACCCACTAAATCTCGCCGCGACCGCCGCTCACCGGCTGGGGGATAAGCTTTCAAACAATGGCAGACAAGGTAGCAAGCGTTCG
>JBMZAP010000094.1:0-15239 GCA_049611445.1 Phycisphaeraceae bacterium
GCGGGCAGCAGGATCGCGATGAGCAGTGCAATGATCGAAATCACGACCAGCAACTCGATCAGCGTGAACGCACGACGGCTCAACATATGAGGCTCCAACAAGTATGAAATGAGCCGAACGGCTTGAAAGACAACTGATGAACTATAACCCAAGATGGGCGTATCCGGAATTAAAAAATATCGCGTTGCCCCTGGTGACTCAAGAGCCCCGATTAAAGATGCCCATCCTTCTGGTACTGGCTCAGCCGGTAGTAAAGCGTGCGCAGTGAAATGCCCAGGGCATCGGCCGTATCACGTCGATTGCCGTCGTGCCGGGCCAGCGTATCGAGGATGTGTCTGCGTTCGAGGTCGTCGAGTGACTCGCCCGATTGAGGAGAGACACCCGTGCTCGCTGACGACTCGATGAGATCCTCCTCATCGTCATCTTCAACGAGGTCGCCGGCCGCAGGTTCGGGCAACTGCACCGCGTCAAGACCAACCGCGTCATCGATGCGCCGCCAGGCGCGAGAGAGTGCTTCTTCAATCTCGCCCAGATGCGTTGGCTTGGTGAGGTAGTCCACGACATCAAGACGAATTGCGTCCTTGGCCGTGTCCAGATCGCCGAACCCCGTGAGCACGATGACCTGAATCGCTGGCCAGCCACGCCGGAGTTTTTCGAAGAGTTCCATCCCGCTCATCCCCGGGAGATTGAGATCCACGATGGCAACACCACGCGTGTGGTCGCGCATCTGACGCAGCGCGTCTTCAGCCGTAGGCGAGCCGAGACAGTCGTAACCCATCTGCTTGATCCCGCGCACGAGCACCTCGCGCAAGCGCTGCTCGTCATCAACAACAAGAACGGAAGGTCGGGTCTGGGGTCGCATCAGGAAGTTGTACTGTTGGCGTTCGCGGGGAGTTCGATTGTAAACGTGCTTCCCTGATCAGTGCCGGGCGAGGCCGCGGTGAGCTGTCCACCAAGATCTTCGATGATGGCGTGGCTGATGGAAAGCCCCAGACCAAGGCCGGGCTTGTTGGGTGTTTTCTTGGATGTATAAAAAGGCTCAAATACGCGAGCGAGCGCATCGGGATCGATACCCTTGCCGTTGTCGGCCACTGAGACACTTACCTGGCCGCCCGTGTTCTCGATCTTCAATCGAACCTGTCCGGATCGTGTCGACACGGCCTCCAACGCGTTGATCACCAGGTTGAGCAGGACCTGTTTGACGCGAGATGGATCGGTTACGACCATCGCGTGTTCTCCCTCAACGACCAGATCACGGTCCTTGTGTTGCGGCAGGGTCTTCACCAAAGAGGCAACCTCGTCGGCAAGCTGACGCAGGTCGATCGCCTCTCGCGTATCGCTGCCAGGTCGCGCCAGCGACAGCAGCTTCTGCGTGATGCCCTTGCACCGGAAGGCTTCATCTCGGATGGCCGTCAGCGCCTCGCGTTGCGGCGAATCATCGGTCAAGTCGCCTAGCGCAAGCTCGGCTTCGCCTGCAATGATCGCCAGCGGGTTGTTGATCTCGTGGGCAACGCCCGCCGCAAGAAAGCCCACCGACGCGAGACGCTCGCTCTGTGCAAGTTGGGCGGAACGCAGGCGGACTTTATCCTCGAGTTCACGGTAGAGCGTGGCGAGGTCGTCGGCCATGCGGTTGAAATTATTTGCGAGCAGTACAAATTCACGATCCCCCGTCTCGCGCAGCTTGTCCGCGAAGTCACCGGCAGCAAGCCGCTCGACACCACGCTGCAGATGACGCAGCGGACGCATCACCGCGAGGTACTGCCAGATGCCGACGATGATCGCAAGCAGTGCAGCAAGGCCCGCGGTGATACTCACGCCGACAATGACCCTGGCCCGATGGCTGGCAGCGCTCTGCTCGATCGACTCGATGCCTGCGGCCGTATCGCTGATCTCAATCGTGAGCTTGTTGATCACGGTGTACAGGGGGCCCATCGTGTCGTACGAGATCGCTTCGTCAGGTTGAGATTCATCTAAAGAACGCAGGGCAACCAATAACTCACTACGGAGGGCAGCCGTCGTCTCGTCTGTAAAGACTCCCGCCTCTTCGTCGAGCATCAGTACGGCCCGCTGGATCGGTTGACGGATACGATCGGGCGACGGAACGGCACTGGACGCCGCGGCGCGAGCCTGCTCCACGTCATTAATCAGCATGTATGCCTTGCGCAACCGATCGTACTCATTCAATGCCGCATCGAGATCACGGTTGAGCCCGGCCAGCCCCCACAATGCCGCGCCAGCCACGACCACCACGGCCAGCACCAGCACCGCGGTCTTGAATGTCAATCGAGTACCCAGCGACATGGCGACAGTGTATCGCCGCACCAAGCGTCACCTGCAAGCATTGCCGGAACCGATGCCCTATTCACGCTAAAATCCCGCCATGAAACCTGATGTCTATATCACCGGCGTTGGCCCGGTCTGCGGCCTTGGCCTGGGCATTGACGCCGTCTGGCCCAAGCTCGTCGCAGGCGAGTCCGCCATCGCACCGATCCGGGCCTTTGATGCCACGAACTTCGGCTCGAACCTCGCCGCCGAGCTCGACCCCGACTTTAAGATCCGCAACTTCGTGCCCAAGACGTACCGCAAGGCGACGAAGGTCATGGCTCGCGACATCGAGATCGCCGTTGCCGCCGCCGATCTCGCCGCCAGGGACGCGGGTCTGAACACCGCCGCCCAGACCGAGGGCGACCCGTCCTACGCGCCGGCCCACGTGGGCTGTCACATCGGTGCGGGCCTGATCGCAGCGGACACGACCGAACTCACTGCGGCACTCATCAAGTCGCAGCGCGAAGACGGCAGCTTCGACATCCACCACTGGGGTGAGGAAGGCATGACCAACCTCACGCCGCTATGGCTGCTCAAGTACCTGCCCAACATGCTGGCATGCCATGTCACGATCGTGCACGACCTGCAAGGCCCAAGCAACACGATCACCTGTGCTGAGGCGTCGGGTGGCTTGAGCTTCGGCGAATCGCTCCGTGTCATCCAGCGCGGCCAGGCCGATGCGTGCTTCTGTGGCGGAGCGGAGAGCAACCTCAACCCCGTCAGTTTTAAACGTGAAGTCTTTACTGATCGGCTGGTCAGCGACAGCGATGACCCGGCCAGCGCGGTTCGACCGTTTGATGAAACCGCGGCGGGTACCGTCGTTGGCGAGGGTGGGGGCATCCTGATCCTTGAGTCGGCCGAAGCGTTTACCAAGCGTGGCGGGACCAAGGCCTACGCCAAGGTGCTGGGCTTCGGCGCCAGCCAGTCGCTGAACCCCAAGGCCCGTTCGCTCAAGCCAACCGAAGAAGGCCGGGGCCCGATGCTTGCGATCAATGCCGCGTTGCGTGATGCAGGCTTGTCTGCAGATGAAATCGACGCGGTCTTACCGTTCGGCTGCGGGCATCCTGAGTGGGACGCCGCCGAGGCCGCCGCGATGCAGAAGGTCTTCGGCGAACGGCTCAGTTCAATCCCCGTCGTCTCGACCAAGGCCGCACTGGGCAACTGCGCCGCGGGTGCCGGTGCACTGGACCTCGCCATCGCCGCCAAGGCCCTGCGCGAGCAACAACTCCCCAAAATCATCAACCGCGACAGCCCGATCGCCGGGCTGGATGCCAGTGAGCCTGCGAAGCTTGAGCGTGTACTCGTGTTCACCACCGGTTTCGGTGGGCAGAACACGGCCGCAATTCTGGAGAAAGTTTGATGTCGTCTTTTTCAACCGCCGTAATCAGTCCGCCAGAACATGACGGACTGATTGTCGAGCTAAGACAAGATGAAAAACCGATTGCCGAAGTGAGAGAAGAAAATCGGAGGGTAAAAATCAGCTTTTATTCGACGGATGATTTACGCTCATTCACAACAACTGTTGACGATTTCAATCATGCGATCAAGCTCTTAAAGCACAAAGCCAGCGAAGTATTCGAGAAAGATATCCAATGAACCAACGAATCGTCATCACCGGTATGGGCTGGATCACGCCACTGGGGCATGACCTTGAAACCGTCTGGTCCGCCCTGCTCTCGGGCGCCTCTGGCGTCGGCAAGACGACGCGCTTTGATGCGACGACGTTCCCGACGTCGTTCAGCGCCGAGGTCAAGGACTACGACTACACGAAGTACATCAGCAAGCCCGAACTGCACGAAGGGGCCGGGCCGAACGTGCGATATGCCCTGGGCGCGGCCAGTCAGGCGTGGAAGATGGCCGGCCTCGACGGCTACGACGGACTGGACTCGGCGAGGCTTGGCATCTACCTCGGCTCAGGCGAGGGGTCGCCAGACTTTGAGAACTTTGTCACCGCCAACCTTGCGGGATGGGATGCCGAGAAACGCGAGACCGACGGTGCGAAGTGGGCGGCGCAGGCGAATGAAAGCCTCACCGCGATGGCGGAGATCGAGCAGGAGCCAAATATGCCGCTGACGCATCTGGCACTGGAGTTCGGCGCTGAGGGCCCGTCGTATAACTGCCTGACCGCTTGTGCCGCGTCGACACAGGCCATCGGCGAGGCCTCGCAGATCCTTAACTGCGGCGATGCGGACGTGATGATCACCGGCGGGACGCACACGATGATCCACCCGCTGGGTGTGACGGGTTTTAACCGCCTCACCGCCCTGTCCAACCGTAACGACACACCGCAGACCGCATCCCGGCCTTTCTCAGCCGACCGCGAAGGCTTTGTCATGGGCGAGGGCGCAGGCATCCTCATCCTCGAAACCCTGGAACACGCCGAGGCACGCGGCGCGACGCCGATTGCCGAGATCGCAGGCTATGGCTCGACAGCGGACGCCTACCGCATCACCGATATCCATCCCGAAGGGCGCGGCGGCGCACAGGCCATGCGACAGGCCCTGGACATGGCGGGCGTCTCGACCGATGACATCGATTACATCTCCGCGCACGGCACGGGCACGAAAGAAAACGACTCGATCGAGACCAAGGCGATCAAGGCCGTGTTCTGTCCGGACGGCGATGTGTCCAAGGCCCCGCCGGTCAGTTCGGTCAAGTCCATGCTCGGCCACCTGATTGCCGCGGCAGGCGTCACCGAAGCGATTGTCTGCTGCCTGTCGATCCGTGATGGCAAGCTTGCGCCCACGATCAACTACCAGACCCCCGACCCCGCGTTAGACCTGGACTACGTCCCCAATGAAGCACGCGATGCCCAGGTCGACATCTGCCTTTCCAACAGCTTCGGGTTCGGCGGGCAGAACGACACACTGGTCATCAAGCGGATCTAGCAAAATAAAGCGACCCCGCTACGCTACGGGGTCGCTAAAACCGAAAAGATTGATTTCGATGAATGGGTCAGTCGTATAGCGGAGCGACGGTCTCGCTCGATCCGGCGATCGTGGTGAAGTGACCGGCACCGATGTTCTGGACCAGGAAGGTCTTCGCTAAAAGACCGCCGTAGAAGTCCGAGTTGTTGCTGACTTCGAGCCGGGTCTGGGTCGCGTAGACACTGCCACACAGCATCGACTGGTTATCCACCAGCAGCGACTCGGTACCGAGCTTATAGAAGACCAGCGCATCGGGGCGGGTGGTGTCGGGGTTCAGCTGGCTCTTCTCGCCGACCACGGCTTCTCCCTCGACGTAAATCGTCAGCTTGACGCCGTCGGCCACTCTCAGCTTGCTGCCGCTCTTCATCAGGAAGTTACCCTTGACGACGATCGTCATGTCTGAAGTGATCAAGATGTCGGTCATGACCCGCATCTCGAAGTCATTACAGAAAAACGATTCGCTGAGCTCGACCGTTCCATCGTGTTTCTTGTTCGAGTAGATCACGTCCGGATAGAGCTCTTCCGTGTGGATCACTTCACCCTCGTCATCGCCCCAGCCGGTTGGAGCCGTGAAAACGGGCATATCATTGCCGGTGGTGAACGTCGGTGGGCCGTAGACGTTGTCACCACCGTATGGCCCAACGCTGGGGTCATAGGTATCGACATAGCAGTTGCTGTGTCGAATCGTCTCTTCTTCGGAAAGCGGAACCACGGTGTTCGAGCCGGTCTGTGCCAGGGCGACACCGCCGATGCCTAGTGCGAGTACGGAAGTAATGGCTTGTTTGAACATGAAATCACCTGTGTTTACGTTGCCCCTCAGATCTAACTGCCTGCGTGGTGAATGCCGATCCACACGCCCCTTTGATCTGAGATAAGCAAACGATTCAGTTCAAATCAAGGCGAGCGCTTACGTAAAGAAACCTTCTGACTCCTGCCGATTGCATCATCCAATCATTACTATTCAACACAATTCCCGAAACCGAATACCCCATACAAGACTCCCAACTTCACACGCGGCCGGGAGGTCTATGAAATAAAGCGACCCCGTTACGCTACGGGGCCACTTACGAAGGAGAAAGAGCGAGTTAAATACGATCAGTCGTACAGCGGAGCAACGGTCCCGGTTGGTGTCGATATCAGCGGGATGGTTGTTTCGATACGGAAGTTCGACTGCGTCTTGTAGCGTTCGGCAAAGAAGAACGAAAGTTTGTAAGTCTCTCCGACCTGGAGTTTGTCTTCATCATCCAGCTCGTCGAGGTTGACGCCATTGCTGGCCTGGCCGTGAACACCGCCGATATCGACCTGCAGCTTGCCATCAATAAAGACCCAGACGTCGTCATCGCCGGTGAAGTTGAAGAACATCGGGTATTCACGGCTGTTGGGGTCGGTGTATGTAAATTCGGTATGGATTTCGTAGGTGAAATAGTAGTTGTGGGTGCCGACCGAGGTCGTCGACATATCGTTCCAGCCCAGCCCATCCATGGGGAAAAAGTAGCGGTAAGGCTCGGGCATCTGCTTCTCGCGGGCATAGAAGAAGACGTGGGGATTGTCCGGCTTCTGCTCCAGCGTGATCGAGTGAGGGATAGAGATATTGACGTCCGGATTATCTCGGAACCATTGACTGAAACTCAACGAGTCCTCGACGCGCCACTCTTCGGGAACGTACTTATAGCTTTCCTCGTATGAGGTATTGCTTTCGAATGTTTCGTAAGTGAAGTACTTGCCGTAGCCAGCACCATCATGACTCTTATTGTTGCCCGCTTTAACCCAGCAGCCAACGATATCCCGGCCATTGTGTGATGCATACGTTTTTGTATGCCCGGACTGGTCGTCGTACTTGTAGGTAGAGCCGTCGTCGTACTTGAGCACGACATTGGAGATCTCGTGGGCGACCGAGATCACGGTGACTTCTTTCTTGTCGAAGTGGACATTGATCTCGCCGACGTTCAACTGTGGCTTACCGTCCGCACCCAGGATGGGCAGGACAATGTCTTCGTAGACGCCAAAAGGCGTCGATGCGGAGCGCTGCATATCCGGGTGACTGGATTTGAAATCTCGTAAGACACCATCCAGCGTGACAGTCTGCGAGTCTTCTGCCTGCGCAGATAGGCTTAGGGTTGGAGCCAGGATGGAACCTGCCAGTGCGGCAACCAAGGTCTTCGTTTTCATCGCGTACATCTCCGTCACCTCGCATGTCAGGTTGCTTGGGCTCAAAAACGCCGTTGAGCCAACTACTGACTGAAGGTTCGAATTCAGCGAAGAGCAAAGCAAGCAGGCAAGGTCCAATAAGTGGATTGCTGCTTTTGACTGATCGATACAGACGGACCATGCCTGAATCAAGTGATGCCTGGCATAACCTGAGAACCGCAATTGAATAGACACGGGACGCTTCGCGTCTCCCGCTACACCGATCTATTTAAATTTGCGGCTTTACTCGTCTTCGAGCTTGCGCGGCATCGTCGAAGCGATCACACGCATCGGCTCAGCGGCGTCGCCCTCGATGGCCAGCGACGCGTCCTTGTCCGGCTCGACCGTGAAATCGATCGTGCCACGGTCCAGGATCCAGACACCGTCATCATCGAGGCGGCGAACCAGATTGAACTCGCACTGTGTGACGCCGCCCAGAAGTGGTTCTTTCGTCGCAACCGATCCGCCGTAGGGCGTGATGGTGACGTAGAGCATGTCCTCGTCGGCATCGTATTCGAGGCGGATGAGGTTGCCGTCGGGATCGATAAGTTCGATATACGGGCTGGTCAGTGTGTTGCCCGAGAGCGTGACGCCGGTCGTGGGGAGCAACGGGCCATGCGCGGTGGAGGTACGCATCAACGACAGCAAGCGGTAGGTGACCAGCCGGGTCGAAGTCTGCGTGCTGGCGGACTCCGCGGCGGCGGCGTAGGCGCGGAAGCTCGCATCGATCGCGACCATGGTCGCGGTCAGCAACATCGCGGTGATCGCCAGCGAGATCAGCATCTCGACCAGCGACAGACCGAGGCGACGTCGGCGGCGTGCATGCGCGTTGTTGCGTCGTTTTAGCATCGTTCAAGCGAGTGGGGTCGGCGAGGGGTTACAAATCTCCCTCGCGTCCCCCTGCTCGATTTTCCCTCCGCCACGCGGCGGTCTTAGGTCTACATCGGGGCAGGACGGGCCCCGCTTTACTGCGCTTTGCCGCCTTCGAAATACGTGCCCCACAGCGGGACTGTTTCGACCGGCCCGAGGATCCCGTCGGGTAGCGGCAGGTCTTTGTTGTAACGGACGTGAATCATGCCCAAACCGTTTTCAGGTAGTTCAGTCTCCAGGTCACCATCCGCCGCACTGAAATAGCCCAGCGTCGTATTGAACTGGGGCGAGGTCTCCCCGATGACCGGGCCCGTGTTACTTACCGGCTCAAACGTCGTGATCAATTGGCCGTCGATATTCACCTGGCCACGCATGTCGATCAGGCCCGCAACGATCGTGCCGGACAGCTCAATCACTTCAGTGGAGTCGTATGGTGAGACGAAGGTACCCATTTCGATCGAGTACTGGGGTGCCAGCAGCGAAGAACGCTTGTAGAGCAACTTCTCCGCATCACTGAGTTGCGTAGAGTTATCGATTTCGAAACCGGAGTTACCCGTGAAGGTCACCTTATTCCGAACATGGGTGTACTCCTTGGGAACATCGGTCACGATCCCGCCTTCGAACTTGCAGTTATGGAAGCGGATGTTGTTGGAAATCGTCTTGGTGTCATAAACATCAGTGCCGTCGACCGAAGCGAAACGATCCGGGTGCTTCTGTTCACCGTCGGCGTTCTGCATCCCCGCGTAGTTATAGTTCGGGTCGTCGTTGTTCAGTTCGGACTCGACAAATGTGACGCCGATGAACCGGCAGTTCACGAACAGCGCATTGGTCCCTTTCGGGATCTTCACATTGCGGAACGTCATATTTTGATAAACCGGCCGCTCGTAGTAGTCATACGGGTAGGCCGCGCCAAAGGGCACTTCTTCTAGCTGGACACTGCCCAGTGGCTGAGGCGAATCGGGGTCGCCGGGGTCGTGGCTCGTCGCATTCGACGCGGCCTGTGTCAGGAAGTCATCAGTCGCCAGGTCTTTAAACGAATCGACATTGAACTGCTCGGGGCTGAGCTCGTACTCGTTGGTCTCGTTGGACTCGAAGGTCAACGGGTTCTTTTTGTGTGTCGGGACGATCGGTCCCTGCAGGTAGTCCTGATAGTTGCCGGTATTACTCGCGGCACCGGATTCCCAACCGGCGAGATCAGCGGCGATATGGATCTCGCCACGAATCTTGGCGTATCGGTCGTACTCATCGATGACCCCGTCGTTGTAGCCGGCACGCAGCGGCGAGCCGAACGTATCGAGCAGCGCCATCAACTGTTGGGCGTCGAGGGTGTCCATCTCGGCATCAAGCTCGCTGAGCGTGATCTGGCCGGGGCTGGAGGCGGTATCGAAATGACTCAGGAAGAAGTCAAACTCGGTGATATAGCCATCGCCATCAACATCAAACGCCGAAGGGTCGGCGTAGTCAGCAACCTCGGTCGAGTCGTGGATCGACAGACGATTGTCACCGTTCTGATCGTCTTCAATAATCGATCCGAGCAGCGCATCAAGTTTCGCATCAAGATCCGGATCAATGCCGCGGAAATCCGAAGCGATCTGCATCGGGTGTCCGTGGGTCAGATCCGTTTCCCGGAAGGTCGAGCCGACACGGCCTTCGATCATCACGTTTCGGCCGATCATGACCCGGCTGCGTGACAACACGGCATACTCGATACGCTTGACCAACTGGAAGTCCATCGAAACGGACCGGTGCACGCGGTTGCCCGGGGTGCCGTCATAGGCTTCAACACGAACACGAACAAATCGCGCATCCAGCGGGCTGGTCGAGCTGATCGCCATGTCGCTGTAAGGCGGCCGGCCATAGTAGTCGCTGTCGTAGTCCTCGCCCACGATCGGGTGCGGGGTAAAGGTTGCGGTAAAGGATGGCGCGTTGGGACCGACAGCAACCGGGCCAACGTGCAGCACGCTGTCCGCATCGATGTAAGGTTCCTGCTGGTTGTGTAGCTCGCCTGAGAACTCGGTCGCGAGCGTCGCGGCAATTTCATCCCAGATCGCGTCGGCTTTACCGAGCAACACATCGACGGGCATGCCACTGGGGTCGCCGGACAGGTCCGACGCACGCAGCGTCGTGATGTACTGGCCTGAAGCCGGGTCCCAGACTGCGCCGGATCGCGTCAGTACCTGTTCGGAAGCCTGTGCCAGGCGGTACATCATCAGACGCATGCCGGTCTCGGATGCGGCGAGCGATCGGTTGACCTGCAGGTGTGTGTCGGCCGTATGGAGGTTGCCTTGCGAGACGATGGCCATGGCCGCGGCGAGCGAGCCGAAGATCACCAGGAACATCATCGACAGCACCGCGGCCGAGCCCCGCTGCTTACGCTGCATGCGGGCACGTGGTGCGCGTTGCGTGTTGTTCGGTGCGTCTTGCATCAAATCTCTCCAGCGCCTCCAAGCGTTGGCTTGATTAAGGTTCGTCCGTCACGATCCAGCTCAGTTCGGTCACCGCTTCGTCCGCGCCGCTGTTCGGATCGCGGTAAAGCACCGCTACGGTTACGCGGAACATGTCCGACACACCCGTGTCCAGACCAAGCGGAAACGATGTATCGACGTGATCCACAGGGACCTTCTCGACCTTGATCGTCTGCGTCCACTGGTCCAGGTCACTGAGCGGCAGGCCCAGAGCGTTGATCGGCGGGTTAAAACGCTGCCCCGAACCGACACCTGCAGATACCGTGCCAGCGAAGTCGTCGAGGTCGTCGTAGGCCAGCGGAACAGTCTCATCGATCTCAGGACCAAGCGTTGCGTCGCCGGTGATCGGGTCATGTAGTGGTAGCGACAAAGTGCGCTCGCGCAATTCGTTGGCCAGCAGCATTGCGGTACTGGTGCGCGAAGCCCAGTTGTTCTTCATGTGGTAGGCCTGCTGCGCAGAAAGGATCGCCAGCACGCCTGTGCCAATGATGATGGTCGTCAGAGCCGACTCGATGAGCGTAAAGCCCTGCGCGCGTCGATGACGCCGCCGCATGGGGACTCGGGAATCGGGATTAGGGACTAGGCCACTCATACTCAATCAACCCTACGATTCACTTACGCCGCTTAACAAGTCCATCCTCAATCTGGTCATGACTTCAAACGTCAGACCCATTACGATCATTTCAAAAGGAACCAAATCCCTATTCCCTCATCCCTACTTGACCAGGGTGGACAGCTTGAAGATCGGCAGGATGACCGCCATCGCGACGAAGCCAACCACCGAACCCATGATGACGATCATGATCGGCTCGATCATGCTGGTCACGGTCTTGATCGCTTCACGCAGCTGCTTGGCGTAATACGTCGAGACTTCGTCAAGCACCTCGCCGAGCTTACCCGACTCCTCACCGGCACCAACCATCTGCACAACGGCCTTCGGCAGCAGCGGTGTCTTACTCAGCGGCTGAATAATCTTCTTACCCTGCTTGACCGAGCTATAGACCGATCGCCACATCCGTTTGTACATGCGGTTGCCGGAGATCTCCCCGGTAATCGCAAGCGTATCGAGCATGGGAACGCCGGCATTGACCAGTTCACCCATCGTGTGCAGGGATCGGCTGATGTACAACGCGCGGAACATGCGTTTGAACACGGGAACGCGCAGCTTGATCTGGTCAAACCACCAACCACCGGGCTCGGTCTTCACGAGGAAGAACAGGAAGATCAGAATGGCAAACAACCCGCCGAGCACTGCCCACCACCACTGAACCATGAAGGCAGACAGGGCCATGAGGAAGATTGTCGGCCAGGGCATCGCCGATTCCTTACCTTCAAACACCATCGCGAAGCGAGGCAGGACGAAGGTGAGCAGGAAGATCGTAACGCCGATCGCCATCGAGGCGATCACACCCGGATAGATCATCGCACCGATGACCATCGAGCGAGTCTCGATCTGCTGGGCGAGATAAGCCGCAATCCGTTCGAGCATCTGGCTGAAGGAGCCGGACATTTCCGACGCGCGGACCATGTTGATGTAAAGCGGACCGAACAGCTTCGGGTGCTTGGCCAGTGCTTCAGAGAAAGGCTTACCTGCCTCAACATCCTGCTTGATGGTCGTCAGGATCTTCTGGAACTTGGGGTTCTCCGTCTGCTCGGCAATCCCATCAAGTGCTTGCCGAAGCGAGATACCCGCACGAACCATGACGGCCAGCTGGGTCGTGAAGTTGAGCACGTCCTTCTGTGACGGGCCCGAGGTGTAGTTCAACGCCTTGAGCGTTTCGCTGAGCGACTTGCCACCCCGGCTGCTGACAGGCGTGAGCGATAGGACCGTCCCGCCCTGGTTACGCAAGAGCTGTGCGGCACCTAGCGCGTTGTCTGCAGCGATGGTGCCGGCCGTGACCTGCCCGCTGTTGTTGCGTGTCTGGTAGCGATACGTAGGCATAAGTGCGCCTCTGGTGTAAACACATCTCGGTGAGCCGCGTTGTGATTACGCGGCTCGAACAACATCACGCTGCAAGAGCGCGCTCCAGTTTCTCGGGATACGCGGCCTGGGCGATCGCGTCTTCCTTGCTGATCATGCCGTTGAAGTAGAGCTCGGCAATCGCGTTGTCCAGCGAATTCATGCCCAGCTGGCGGTTGGTCTCGATCACGTTGGGGATTTCAAACGCGCGGTTTTCACGGATGAGGTTGCGCACCGCGGGGGTACACAGCATCACTTCGACCGCCGGGACCATGCCCTTCTGGTCGATACGCTTGAACAACGTCTGGGAGATCACGGCCTGCAGCGTGTTGGCCAGCATCGAACGGATCTGGTTCTGCTGGTCAGCAGGGTACATATCGATAATACGTTCAACCGTGTGTGACGCGTTAACGGTGTGCAGGGTCGAGAAGACCAGGTGGCCGGTCTCCGCGGCGGTGATCGCGGCGGCGGTGGTCTCGAGGTCACGCATCTCACCGACGAGGATGATGTCCGGGTCCTGACGCAGCACGTGCCGCAGGCCGGACGCAAACGAAGGCGTGTCCTGACCCAGTTCGCGTTGTTCGATGACACACTTGTCGGATTTGAGCGTGTATTCGACCGGGTCTTCGAGTGTGATGATGTGCTTGCGGTAACGCTTGTTCATCGCGTCGATCATCGCAGCAAGCGTGGTCGACTTACCCGAGCCGGTATCACCCGTCACAAGCACAAGGCCGCGTGGCAGGTAGGTCAGACGCGAGATCACTTCAGGCAGGTTCAGTGCCGGTAGCGGCGGGATGTCGGTCTTGATCGTACGCATGGCGATCGCGACGGTCGCACGCTGCAGGTGAGCGTTGACACGGTATCGGCCCAGGCCGGGCACTTCGTAGGAGAAGTCCGCGTCCTTGATCTTCTCGAAGACGCGCATCTGTTCTTCACCAGCCATCTGCTTGAGCATGCGCATGGCACCCTCGGGCGTGATGGTCGGGAAGTCCATCGGTGTCATGTGCGTGTGGACACGCATCATCGGCGCGTGGCCGGAGATGATGTGGATATCGGATGAGTCGGCGTCCATCGCCGTCTGAAGGATCTTTGCCAGGTCCATATGCATCCTCGTAGTAGGGAAATACGGGTGAATCGGCACACTGCCGACGTTGTGATATCGATCATTGCGGGGAGTGAAATAACCACAAACGGCCCCGACGATGCGCTTCGCGACTTCCCGAAGCAGCACGATCGTCAAGGGCATCCAAGGCAACAAAGGCGCGGTAATCGTTACAACCGGTACGATGGGTACAGGAGTTACAGGAGAACTGTGGGGCAGATATTCCTGTCTGCCGTTCGGCAAAGCCGAATCCACTGTTCATCCTCAGGCCTTCGGCCTGTTGGCAGACAGGAATGTCTGCCCCACTTTCAAAACACTGGAGCTTCAACATGCGGGCATGGGTGATCGAAGAGCACGGCGGGCCTGAGGTATTTAAAGAAGTCGAGCTGCCAACGCCTGAGCCGGGCCCGGGCGAGGTCCGCATCAAGGTCGCAGCGACAAGTGTGAACCCGGTGGACTACAAGATCCGAAGCGGCGCAGCGGAGGCGCTGTGCCCGCCCAAGCCGGCGGTGCTGCACGGGGATGTGTCGGGTGTGGTGGACAAGGTGGGCGAAGAGGTGCAAGGCATTGTTGAAGGTGACACGGTATATGGCTGTGTCGGCGGATGCGGCGCGGCGCAGGGTGCGTTGGCAGATTATGTGATTGCCGATAAACAACTCATCGCAAAAGCACCGAAATCGATTCCACTCGAAGACTGTGCCGCATTACCACTGGTCACCATTACCGCATGGGAAGGCCTGCTGAAATTCGGCGAACTCAATAACCAAAACCTGCTCGTGCATGGCGGAACCGGGGGTGTCGGCCACATGATCGTGCAGCTTGCCAAGATATGGCATGCGAAGGTTTTCACCACCGTCGGCACACATGAGAAAGCCAAACTAGCCAAGCAACTTGGTGCAAGCGAAACGATCAACTACAAGGAAGAGACCATTGAGCAGTACGTCGATCGGCTCACGAATGGCAAAGGGTTTGATGCCGTTTTCGACACCGTTGGTGGAGCAAACATTGCCAACTCCGTTCAAGCAACCAAGCTCAATGGCCAGGTCGCGTGCATTCAAGGTCGAGGCGAGATCGATGGTGGACAACTGCACGTGCGTGCCGTGTCGCTTCACCTTGTTTTTATGCTGATTCCGCTGCTGCATAACATTGAACGCGAAAGACACGGCGCGATTTTGCAACAGGCCGCGGCCCTCGTAGACAACGAGCAACTCAAGCCTCTGATCGACGAGAAGCGGTTCTCGTTCGATCAGATCGCCGAGGCTCACGCCTACGCAGAATCGGGCAAGCAGATCGGTAAGGTGCTGGTCGTGCATCCGGATCATGTGTGAATGCGCAACATGAAGGCACCGGACGCTTCGCGTCTCCCGCTACACCGTTCTGACTCAGTTCAATGTGGTTACGCC
>JBMZAP010000095.1:0-14964 GCA_049611445.1 Phycisphaeraceae bacterium
TCGACTCGCCGCTCTGTCTCGACCTGGTCGCTGAGGCCACTGTGGTGCCGGTTCATCCACAAAGCGAGGAATAACGTGTCACAAAAACGCGTTTTTGAGTGAGATAGGCATGGTTTAATGAGCGTCTTATGAAATGGCGGGCTGAACGCCTGTCAAGGATTTGGGCCAGCCGCTATCTTGGCCGATACAGTTATTAGTGGCCGAGGTGTTTCAGGCAGGACGCTTGAGCCCCTTGGCGAGGAGAGCGGGGAACCACCCCGCGAGACAAAGGAGTCATGCTGGATGGGCAAAACCGCCGTCCCGATCGTACCTTCCACTCCCGGAAGCGAAACCACCCCCGCCAAAGGAAGCCAGGATACCCCCAAGGCTTCAACCTCTGCGAAGAACGCAAGCGGCCCAAAGATCAAGCACTTCGTCCTCGACACGAATGTGCTGTTGCACAACCCCAACTCGCTTTATATGTTCGATGACAACATCGTTGTCATCCCCTTCACCGTGCTTGGCGAGCTGGATAAGTTCAAGAAGAACAACGACGACACCGGCCGATCCGCGCGGGAGGTCATCCGCCAACTCGACAAACTCCGATCCAAGGGCACCCTCAGTAAGGGCGTCCAGTGGAACGGCCACGGGGGGATGGTCAAGGTCGAGTTTGCAGACCTGTCCAATTGTGAGAAGCGGCCTGACTGGTTTGTCGAAGACACGCCGGACAACCGGATCATCGGCGTCGCCTGGACGCTGATGCAAAGCGGTCAGCGTACCGTGATGATCACGAAAGACATCAATGTTCGTCTCAAGTCTGATGCGTTGGGTATCACCACCGAAGATTTCGAGGCAGGCAAAGTTGATATCGACCAGCTCTACGGCGGGTACAAGGTCGTGGATGTGCCAAGTGAAATTATCGATCAGCTCTATGAGGAGAAGCAGCTCGAGACTGGCGCTATCGCCGAACACCTCAAGGTGACCTATGAGGATGGCAGTGTCGGTGAAAACGAAGTCTTCGCCAACGAGTTTGTCCAGTTCCGCGATCAGTTTGATGAGTCACACACGGGTCTGGCCCGGCGTCTGGCAGATACGGACCATCTGATTCCCGTGCAGGGGCCACGCCGTCCGGTCTATGGCATCATGGCCCGTAACGTCCAGCAGACCATGGCGCTGGACCTCTTGCTCGACGACGAGATCAAGCTGGTCACCCTGTTGGGCATGGCTGGTTCCGGCAAGACCCTGCTCGCGCTGGCGGCGGGCCTGGCCAAAGTGTTCGGCGAGCAGCGCTACGACAAGCTACTTGTCGCGCGGCCGATCATGCCCATGGGACGCGATATCGGATTCCTGCCCGGCGATAAAGACGAGAAGCTCAGTGCCTGGATGCAGCCAATCTTCGATAACCTGACCTACCTGATGTCCACGCGCGGCGCAGATGCCCAGCACGCCGACAGCAAGCCCGTCGAGCAGCGTGTGAATCAGATGATGGATACGGGGCAGTTGGTGCTTGAGCCGTTGACCTATATTCGTGGCCGATCGATCCCTCACCAGTTTTTGATTGTGGACGAGGCGCAAAACCTCACGCCTCACGAAGTGAAGACCATCGTCTCCCGCGTGGGCGAGGGTACAAAGATCATCCTCACCGGCGATATCGCGCAGATCGATAATCCGTACCTCGATGCGTCGAGTAACGGACTGGCCTACATGATCGAGCGGCTCAAGGGCCAGGCGATCGCTGGTCACATTACGCTAGCGCGTTCCGAGCGCAGTGCCCTGGCGTCGATCGCTGCGGAGCTGCTGTAGGCAGAGGATTCGATGGAATAAGCGTGCGGGATCGTGCGTCTTTGCTCATGTAAACCAACCTGTTTTCAGGGGATATTGGGAGATGGCCGAGACACCCGCCGAGCCAGACCAGCCGACCGTCACGCGAGCCGATCACCACGGCACGGGGGTTGAGCACCCCAAAGACGAAGCGAAAAAGAAGCGCTCGTTTTTTCGTGCGCTCATTCGGATCGTCATCGTACTGGTGCTGCTCGCAGTTGTACTGATTGCGTTGGCCCCGACGCTACTAAGCACCGGTCCGGGAACGAAATGGCTTGTGAACGTCATCAACGGGAAAGCGCCCGGCACGCTGGGCATCGATGAACTGTCACTCAGCTGGTTTGGCGGGCAGCACGTGTCCGGGATCACCTACGACGATCCCAAGCAGGGATTGCAGGCAACCATCGCATCGCTCGATGCAGGCGATATCGGCTTGTTTGATTTGCTCAAGGGCAGTCGGCGGCTAGGTGAGATCACGCTCAATGACATCGACCTGATTGTCACGCAGTCCGATTCAGGGCAAACGTCCGCGCCCGAATCGCCTGGCATGGATCCTTCGGCAGAGAAGCAGCCTTTTAAGTTACCGCCGAGCCTCTCCGGTACGCTAACCATCACAGACCTCAAGGCGACGTATCAACCTCTTGAGAGTGAACCGATCCAGTTGACCCTCGATCAGGACGAGATCGAGGTCGCGGACTTGCGGGATATTTCCTTTGAGTTTGATGCGGCGTTACAGCAGGGAGTCAAGCAGGGGCGCGTGACCCTGAAGGGCGGTGTTCTGAATCTCTTTGACCCCGATGGCTTAGAGCAGCGGGAACAGGCGGCTTATGACATCAAGCTGGATGTCACGGGCGTGCCAACCGCGGCGTTGGATCAGGTTGTTAGCGGGTTAAGCAAGGGGGTCAGGCCCGGCCTGATCGTGGCGCTGCTTGGGGAAGGGCAGTTAGTATCGACAGCGACACTGAACGGCACAATCGAGCAACTGACATCAGACCTGTCGATCAAAACGCCAAAACTGAACGTCAAGCTGGATCAGCGCACGCAAGGCGAGACGTTGATCGCATCCCCAGCGTCTTATGTCCGCCTTGATTTTGATCAGACTGCTTTTGCGGCGTTATTCCCAAAGTCGGGGATGAAACTGCATAAGCCGACACGTCTGGATTTGACGCAGTTGCAGATGTCTCTGCCGATTGTGGAACAGGCCGTGAATTGGGATGAGGCAACGCTTTCGCTTCAATTGCAGGCGGGTGACAACCTCGCGGTCGTGGATACGCGTGGTGATTTGCTTGGTATCAATGACTTGACGATTGTGGGCAGTTCCGAGTCGATTGCAGACAAACTCGTTTTTAAGCTGACCACGATGCTCTCGGCAGTCGATCAAGAGAGCAATGTGACACAGGAAAAGGTGGCGGTGGATCTGGTTGTCTCTGATCCAATGGAGCAGACACGCGGGATTGATTTTTTCAGCGAGGCTCTGCCGATCCAGTTGGCCGACGCTTTGGCCGGGCAGGACGGTCGATTGGTGCTGTGGCTGGGGAAGATGCTCTCGTTGCAGGCGGATCTTCGCGGAACAATCGTCACGGATGAGGCTGGCAACACATCGCTGCAGCAACAGTTTTCATTGCGGCCGGAAGGCCGGGTCAACGGCACGCTCAACGGGTCATTCGACAAGGGCCAGCTTACGCTTGGGACACCAGAGAGCCAGCCGATCGAGGCGGTACTTGTCCCTGAGGCGTTCGCCAATTTGATGGATATGCTCTCGGCTGAGCCGAACAAGCCTGTATTGACGATCGAGAAAGACATGCCGGTCCACCTCTCGATCCGCGACCCTAAACGTGGAGCGGTCTCGATCGCTACGCGTCAGGACAAGGCTGGCCTTGCGGGCTTTTATCCCGACCCGGACCAAACCTCTCTTGCTGCGATGATCGAGTTGTCGCCTGCCCGGGTCTTCGATCCTGTCTTAAAAAAGACCTATGAACTGCGTGGCGGAGCATTGTCAATCAGCGCTCCAGACCTGCGTGGCAAGACCTTGATTAAGGCAGAGCTTGATCTTTGGGTCCGACCGAATGCCGGGGAGCAGGGCGTTGCTTCGCTGTTGACATGGGAAACAACGGTGACCGACCTGCTCGACAGCGAAGGCAATATGCCGTTGGATGCCAGCGTGCTCATGAAGCAGATCGCTGCGGAGGGCGGCTTGAAATCTCAAAACGTGCCCAGCGGACTGCTTGATGCTTTGCTGGAGCGTGAGGGCGACCTCGCTTCGATCCTCGGCCCCATCGTTCAGCAGATGGACGCGGGTTTCTCATTTAAAGATGGCCAACCCAGCGGCGCGACCGTTCGCTTGAACTGGGATGAAAAGACCAATCAACCCATCGCGGGAAGTTGGGCGAGTATGAAGCCTGCGGCCTTTGATATCGATGAGAAGCAGGTGATGACGGTGCGTGGTGGAGAGGATCTTGAGATCGAAGTCCGTGTCTCCGAAGATTTTGGAGACCGCTGGATGGGGCAACTTCATCCGATCTTCTTCGATGCGAAGTCGGGCGATCGGCCGGTCAAGATCAAGATCGACGGCAAGAGTTTTCGCTTCTCGCTCGCCAGTGCGCAGGCGGCATCTGTCGTTGGTGCACCCGACGCAAATGCGAAGAAACCCAATCCCGACTACTTAAAGGGCTCGCACGTCGAGGCGAGCGTGGATTTTGGCACCATTGAGTTCGGCGAGGGGGCGCTGCTTGGCAAGATCATGGAATGGAGTGATCGGCCTGGTGAACGCGCGGTCTTTGAGCCCGCGGCTGTCAAACTGGTCGATGGCAAGATCAGCTACGACAAACTCGATCTGGCCGTCGGCAAGGTCAAACTGCGTTTTGATGGCGAGGTCGATCTCGCCAGTGGTCAGATTGTGGATATGGCGATCCGTGTGCCCGGCGACTCGTTGATCCGCGTCTTCAATGAGTTGGAAGGCGTCATCAAGCCAGACGACTACCTGAGCATCCCGATGACCGGCGCGATCCGTAAGCCGGAGTTTGACTCCAAACTCATCGGTCGTGAGGTGGCCCGCATGGTCGCGCGTGGCCTGATCGACAGCCAGAAGGACAAACTCGGCGACCTGATCCGGAAAGGCCTGGGTGGCGATAAAGACAAGCCCAAGCCTGATGGTCAGGATCCTGCCCAGCCGGATAGCGATCGGCAGGAACCTGAGCCGCAGCCGGAGCCAGAAAAGAGTGTTGAAGAGGAATTGATCGACCGCGGGATTGACCTGATTTTCAAGCGGCTGGGTCGAGACAAGCAAAAGCCGAAGGAAGACTGATTCCTCGGTTACACTGCAGTCATGCAACTGGTGCGAGTCAACAAGTTTGGCGGGCCGGACGTACTGAAGCTGGTGACCGAGCCGACGCCTGAGCCGGGAGCGATGCAGGTCCGCGTCCGTATCACGAGCATCGGCTTGAACCACGCCGACCTCATGGGGCGCGAAGGCAACTACAAGGCCTCAACCGGCGAGCCGCCTTTCGTACCCGGCATTGAAGCGGGGGGCATTATCGAACAGGCCGGCGAGGAGGTCGATCCATCACGCATCGGCGAACGTGTCGTGCTCGCACCGACTCTGCCCAGACCGATCGCCGGAGCCCACGGCGGCACATACCGTTCGCATATCGTCATCGATGAGTCACTCGCGCTGCTCGCGCCTGATGCGTTGCCCGATGAGCAGCTTGGTGCGGTCTGGCTTGCGTATCTCACCGCATGGGGTTGCCTGGCTTGGAAAGACCAACTCAAGCCGGGGGCAACCGTAGGCATCCCCGCTGCGTCCAGCAGTGTCGGACTGGCCGCGGCGCAAGTCGTCAAGGCCCTCGGGGCCACCGCGATCGGGCTGACCAGTTCGCCCAACAAAGCACAGGCACTACAGGCACTCACCACCTCGAAGTTTGATCACGTCGTCGTAACGCACGACAAGGACGAGCAAGGTGGCCGCACCATGCGTCCCTGGCACCGCGAGGTCAAGCAACTGACTGATGGCAAAGGTATCGACGTGTACTTCGACCCCGTCGCCTCCGGCGAATACCTCTCGGCAGAGGTGCGGTCCTTGGCCAGGAGCGGACGGATCTACATATATGGCCTGCTCGGTGATCCCGGACCGGTAGACCTTTCGCCTCTGATTATCAAGAAGGCCTCGCTGCACGGCTGGGTGATCGACGAGATGATGCAGGCCGGTGACCATGTCTGGCAGAAGGCATGCAACGACATCCTGCAACGCTTCATCGACGGGACGTTTGTCCAGCACGTTTCCGCGACGTATCCGCTCACCGAGGTCCAGCGTGCTCATGAAGAGATGATCCAGGGCCAGCATATCGGCAAGCTCGTTTTAGTCCCCTAGAATCTCCGCATGCAATACCGACGATTCGGACGAACCGAACTGAATATGCCTGTGATCTCGACAGGTGGCATGCGCTATCAGGATGGATGGACAGATAAGCCGCTGAGCGAAGTGGACCCAAAAATCCACGAAAACCTCGTCGCCACGATCGACCATTCCATTAAGGTCGGCATCAATCACATCGAGACCGCTCGTGGCTATGGCGTCAGTGAACGTCAACTTGGCACGGTTCTGCCGAACTACCCGCGGCAGGAACTCATCGTTCAGACCAAGATCGGCCCGGAAGAAGACCCCAAGACCTTCACCGCACACTTTATGGAATCGCTGGATCGGCTCAATCTCGATCATGTCGATCTGCTCGCGATTCATGGCATCAATAACGAAGAAACGCTTGAGCAGTCCATTCGCGAGGGCGGGTGCCTTGACGCCGCACGTGAACTGCAACGCAAAGGGCTCTGCCGACATGTCGGCTTCTCGACGCATGGCCCACTGCATGTCATCCTTGGTGCGATCAATGCCGACCCGCGTGACGCGCCCAGTGCGTTCGACTACGTGAACCTGCACTGGTATTACATTTTCCGCCGCAACTGGCCGGCGATTGAGCGTGCGGCTGAACTGGACATGGGTGTCTTCATCATCAGTCCCTCGGACAAGGGGGGTAAGCTCTACGAACCTACGCCGGAGTGGGTCCAGGCATGTGACCCGATCCACCCGATGGTTTTCAACGATCTCTGGTGCCTGCAACGCCCTGAAGTTCATACCTTGAGCCTCGGCGCGGCTCGTCCCAGTGACTACGACCTGCATATTCAAGCCGTCGAGATGATGGGGCGCACAAACGAGCTTGTTCCGCCGATCGATGCAAAGCTCATCGAGTTGATGCGGGAGCGAACAGGGCTTGATCACCCTGAGGGTATGAACGCCGGCTTGCCCGAACCCGAAGACACGCCCGGCGGACTGAACCTGGAGGTCATGCTCTGGCTGCGCCACCTCGCGGTCGGGTGGGGCATGGAGACCTATGGCAAGATGCGCTTTAATCTGCTGGGCAACGGCGGGCATTGGTTTCCCGGTGTCGCGGTCGATCGAGACACAACGCTGGATATCGAAGCCGTCGCAGAGGCGGTTAAAGGTTTCCCGCACGGTGAACAGATTCCCGCACTTGTCGCGGAATCACAGCAGCTCCTTGCAGGTGAGAAGGTCAAGCGACTGAGCGAGTCTTGAATATGGGTTCGCGACGGCTGAGACTCAAAGCATCATGCCGAGCATCCACTCGAAGATAAAGTCGGTCGCAACTTGTCCGATGATCACGAACCAGATCAGGACACGGAACTCGGTGATATCGAGATCGAACATCTTCATACAGAGCACGATCATGACGGCCAGGTAGATCGCCCAGCTGACGTAATAGCCCATCCCGCCGGTACCGATGAGGTTGTCCATCGCGAGGACGACAAAGAAGTCCGTGGCTTCTGCGCAAAACACGACCGCCGCGATTTTGATGAGCACAGAGCTGAGGCTGCCGAACCCCTGCCCGAACACGTAAACCAGGATAAGCAGGGCGGCAAACATCAGGGCGGAGTTGATGACAAGCGTGTAGCCCATGTGGATCGTCAGGCCCAGCGCGATTTCGGCAAAGCTGTAGCCATCGAACATCGGTGCCATCGGCCCGAGCACCAGGTTGTTGAGAAGCACCATGGCCAGCCCGATGACGGCGAGGATGGCCGGCCCCTTGTAATGCTTGTGCCAGTGCTCGGCCTGCATGTCTGCGAGCAGTGCGGCCTCTCTCCGCTGCTTCTTGGTCATCCCGTCGTACGACTCATCTGGCTCGACCGGAGCCGAGGCGACATCTGTCTGCACCTTTTTACCCTCGGCCATGTTGAAGCCGCAGTTCATGCATAACAACGCGCCTTCGCGGACGGGGCTGTTACAGCTGGGGCACTTGCCACCTTTTGCAGGTGTCGCGTGTTGTGCCGGGCCGTCCCCGCTCTCATCCAGGTCAAGGTCGTATGTACCGTCATCGGCGCGGGGGTCGGGCTCGATCGCGATGCCCGTGCCCGGTGCGGTCGGCACGATGAACTCCATGCCACAGGCCTTGCAAGGTACTTTGCGGTCGATCAGCTTGGTCTGCCAGCGATACCCCTTTCCGCAACCAGGGCATGTCACACGTTCTTGTGAATCGCTCATAGTCTTTCGCCTTGGTCGGGCGTGATGGATATCGTGATCAGTTCGCGGTGTTCCGGCCGCATCGTGTTGTGCAGGCCGTCCTCCATCGCATCGGAGAATTGGTAGATCCCCCAGTAGATGATAATCAACAGGATGAGCAGTCCAAGGACGATCCACAACCACTTGTAATCGCGCCAGGTGCGGATGGCTTGTTCTTCCGCTGCGGCAATACGCTGTGCTTCTCGCCGTGCGGCCTTGGCAGCTTCGCTGACGTGTACTTCCGGCTCGCCGTTGTCGGCTTCTTCAACAGAGTCCACCGATTCGGTTGAATCGATTGGCTCGTCGGGAAGAACTGGCGTCTGGGGAGGGCTTGGTTGCGGCTTGAACGCCGGAGGCAGGTCGCGCTCCTCTTCCGGGTCGCTCGCCAGCTCGTACAGCCCGGCATCATCCTCGGGTGGGGCGGGGGCGGCCACAGCCAGTTCATCGGGGAAAACAAACTCGGTTCCACAAGCTTTGCAGGCGACTTTTCGCTTGGCCAATTCTGGCCTCCAGCGATAACGCTTGCCACAATTGGGGCAGGGGGTGCGTTCGCTCTCAGATGATGCCATGCAGGTGGCCCCTCAATAAATCGGCAACTTGAGGATGGTAACACACACGCGTACGGCGTTGGTATCCTACTAGCCGTAAAGACCCTCAAGGATGAGCAGATTTATGGCCGTTCCCCTCTACGGATTGATCGAAAACAACCAACCGCACCTTGCAGACTTCCGAGCAGCATTTGCTGAAGTCGCCGATTCGGGTCAGTTTATTCTTGGCCCCTGCGTCGCAGAGTTTGAGCAGCAGTTAGCTGAGTACTGCGGCGTGGCTCACGCGATCGGCGTAGGCTCGGGTACCGATGCATTGATGCTCACGCTGATGGCGCTTGGCGTCGGGCCCGGCGACGAGGTGATCACGTCACCGATGAGTTACGTCCACACCGCCGGCAGTATCGCCCGCCTCGGTGCGACGCCGGTCTTCTGCGATATCAACCCGCGGATTTACAACGTCGCGATCGAGTCGCTTGAGGCCTGCATTACCGACAAGACCAAGGCCATCGTCCCCGTCCACCTCTACGGCCAGATGGCGAAGATGGACGCGATCATGGAGGTCGCCAGAGACCGCGGCATCAAGGTGCTTGAAGACGCCGACCAGGCGATCGGCGCAAAGTTCGGCGAGGTAAAAGCCGGTGCGGTAGGCGACGCCGGGATCTTCAGCTTCTTCCCGACCAAGAACCTCGCTGCGATCGGTGACGCGGGCGCGGTGGTCACCAATGACAGTGAACTTGCTGCAGAAATTCGCAAGATGCGCGTCCACGGACTGGAGCCCGGCTACCGCGTCAGGCATCTGGGTGGGAATTTTCGTATTGATGCGATTCAGGCCAAGGCACTGTCGATCAAGCTGCCGCATCTGGACGAACAGATCGTCCGCCGCCGCGAGTTGGCCGACCGTTACAACCGACACCTTGAAGACCTGCAGGTCTCTGCACCAGTCGAAGCCGACAAGCGTTACCACACGTACAACCATTACACGATCCGTGTGCGCAGTGGTGGTCGAGATGCGTTGATGGCGCACCTTGACGCATGTGGCATTGAATCGCGTGTGTACTACCCTGTGCCGTTGCACCTTCTGGAATGTTTTGCGTATCTGGGCTATCAGGAAGGGGAGTTCCCCGTGGCTGAAAAGGCGGCGTCTGAGGTCCTCGCGCTGCCGATCTTCCCGGAGATGACCAACGCACAGCAGGACGAGGTTGTCGAAGCCGTGCGGGACTACTTCCGCGCGGAATAACACGTCGTATCATTAGATCAGGTGGAGCATGATCTCGAGTCAGGACAATGCGGCAACGCAAGTGGATCGCACTGACACGCCGATCGTTTCGATCAAGAGCCTGAGCAAGTCCTTTGGTCCGCTCCATGTGCTTCATGACATCGATCTGGATATCGAGCGGGGTAAGACCACCGCGATCATCGGACCCTCCGGCACGGGCAAAAGCGTGCTACTCAAGCACATCGTCGGCTTGATCAAGCCGGACCATGGCGAGGTGACGTTCGACGGAACTCGTGTAGATACGCTCAGTGAAAACGAGTTGGTTCCCGTACGTAAACGCATCGGCTACCTGTTCCAACTCGGTGCGCTGTTTGACTCGATGTCTGTCGCAGAAAATGTCGCATTCCCCCTCGTCGAGCACACAAAGATGGATGCCGCCGAGCGTGATGCCTGTGTGGAGCGTGTGCTTGGGCTCGTCGGTCTTGCTGGATATCAGGACAAGAATCCTGCGGAGCTCTCTGGGGGCCAACAGCGCCGCGTCGCGCTGGCCCGTGCTGTCGTGCTCGAGCCTTGCATGGTCTTGTATGATGAGCCGACGACGGGGCTCGACCCCGTTCGGGCTGACCTGATTAATGAATTGATCCTTGCATTGACAGAGAAAATGGGGATCACGTCCGTCGTCGTAACGCATGACATGGCCAGTGCGAATAAGATCGCGGACAGGATGTTGCTCATGCACGATGGCAGGATCATCTGTGATGGCAATCCCGAGCAGGTCCGCACTGCAGACAACACCATCGTCCAGCGTTTCATCCACGGCGAGGCAAACGAACAAGACCTCGCCGCCATCCGTCAGGCATTTGAGAAGACCCGTTCAAACCCGGTCAGCACACAGCAGAGCGAGTAAGTCATGGAACGACGCACTGCCAGTCGAGAACGCAAGAGCAATATCATCGTGGGCCTCACCGCGCTCGGTGGCCTGATCGGCTTCATGGTGCTGCTCATGGTGTTTGGCTATGCGCCTTCCTTCCTTCGAAGCCAGTACGCGGTGACGGTTTATCTCGACAATGTTGCCGGCCTTCACGAGAACAGCCGGGTGACACTGTGGGGTCACGAGATCGGTCAGGTGTCGGAGGTCGGTTTTTCTGAGCCGGGCGAGCCGAACCGTGCTTACGTCAAGCTGATGATCGACAAGGCCTTCGACGTGCCAAGCGACGCGGACGTCCGTGTTGAGACGCCGCTGTTTGGTGGCGGGCCCGTTGTCGCGCTGGTTGGTAGTTCGATCGAATCTCCTGTGCTGGTAAAGGATGGCAAGGCGGTGCTGACCAGCAGCAAAGTGGTTGACCCGCTGATGCAACTCGAGATCGTCAGCGAAGACATTGCCGAACTCAAGGACACCTGGGTCGGCGTCGGTGACAACATCAACGCCCTGTTTGGTGGTGAGGGTGAAGGCACACCGTCTCTGCCACGCGTGGTGATGGGCCTTGAAGAACGGCTTGATGAACTCAAGCGCGTCTTCGCCGGTGCGGAAGAATGGCTCGGAGACGAACAACTCCGCGAAGATGTGATCCAGACCGCCAAGAACGCCCGTGAGCTCAGCGACTCGCTCGAGCAAACGGTTACTTCGCTTGAAGAGCGTTACCTCAAGCTCGCTGACGCGGCAGAGGCCCGCCTTGAAACCGTTGACAAGACCCTCGAAACCGCGACACAGACCATCGATGGCGCAGCTGCGAGTATCGGTGAGATCGAGAAGAATTATGTCGCGCTCGCAGACGACGCAGCCAAAGTCGTCTCGGTCATTGATAAGCTCGTCGCCAGGGCGGACACGAAGGACAGCACGATCGGCATGTTGCTCAGCGACCCGCAGCTGTATCACAACCTGTCGGACTCGGCCGAGCGTATCAAGCTGATGACGGATGAGGCGCGACTGCTGATTGAGAAATGGAAGGCCGAGGGCCTGCCGATCCGGGTCTTTAACTGAGAAGGTGCAGCAGGGCGTCGATGAAGTACGCGATCGTGATCATGGGTGGCGCAGCGGATCGACCCGCAGAAGTCCTTGGCGACAAGACGCCACTGCAAGCTGTCAAAGCGCCCGCACTGACACGTATGGGGCAGTCCGGCCGACTGGGGCGGGTCAAGGCGTTGCCTGATCGTGTCGAGCCCGGTGCAGATCCTGCCCTGATGTCGCTGCTGGGGTATGACCCGGCCAAACGCTATACCGGCCGGGCCCCTTTGACTGCCGTCGGCCTCGGTCTTGACATGCCTGCCGGTGCGTGGGCAATGCATCTCTCACTCATTACCGCGCCATCGGGCGACCTCGTGGCCTACGACGACGATGCGTTGCCTGCTGCAGAAGCACAGACGCTCGTGCAGGAACTGCTGCCGCAACTCGAGTTGCCGGGCGTCGTCGTGCACCCCAGCCAAGGCGCGATGCACGTGCTCATTGATCTCGCGCAGGAAGATGGCAGCTACCGAGACTGGGCCCCCGTTGTCAGCGTGCCGCCAAGCGTGGTGATGAATCAATCGATCCGGGATTACCTGCCGATTGGTGACGAGCCCGGCGAACGCTTGCAGCAACTTATCGCTCAGAGTGCGGTCGCACTGGAGAACCATGAGATCAATCAGGCACGTGTCGAGATGAACGAAACACAGGTAACTCATCTCTGGCCCTGGGGGCTGGGGCAGGTGCCGACGCTCCCGGACTGGGCAAACCGTTTTGGCATGTCTGCGGTGCTCATCAGTCGTGACCCGGCGGTTCGTGGCCTGGCGCAAGTCGCGGGTATCGATGCGTTTGAGCCACCGGCTGGTGAATCGATCGAGGGTGGACTGATTCGACTGAGCAGCGACAGTGTTGAGGCGGTCGATGCGTACGACCTGGTGATCGTGCACTGTGATGAGCCTGCACTTGCCGGGCTGGACGGCAACGTGTCGGACAAGATCGACGCGATCCACCTGATCGACGAGCATGTCCTGCATCCGATGGAGCACGCCCTGTCTGCTCGCGGAGAGCACCGGCTGATGTGTACGCCCTTGTATGCGGTGCCGACGGACGACCGAACCGACGCGTCGGACCCCGTGCCCTTTGTCATTACCGGCTACAAGATGGCCGGTGTCGTCGAACGCCCGGTCACTGAAGAAGCCGCCGCGACCTGTGATCTACAGGTCGAGTTCGGGCACGAACTGATGGAGTTTTTCCTGAAAAGTGGCGTGCGGGGGTAGTTGCCTACCGTCCCCAGCCGTGGGAAGAGGCCTGCTTGGATCCATCCCAAACCGCCTGCGTTCCCATTGCCTGAAGCTGATCGAGTTGTCGCTGACCAAGCTTGACGCGGAGCTTGACGCCGTCGTTGGTGTAGTCGCGATGAAGGATTACGGCCCGGGTTTCGAGGAAGTGCAGGGTCTTGCCGTCGCTGTGCGGAACGTTCATGTCGAGTTCGCGGGTCCTGCCGCGTGAGGCCTCGCGTACCGCCTCGACGACCTTGTCGATCCCGACGCCTGTCACGGCACTCGCCGGGATCGAGCCCGGGATCTCTCGGGTGAGCATCAGGACCTCCGCATTATTTTCCAGCTTGTCGGTCTTGTTGAGCACGACCAGACGCGGGTTGTCCTTGGCACCGATATCGTCGAGGACTTCGCTGACGGTCTCGTACATCCGCTTGGCGTTCGCATCCGCTGCGTCGATGATGATCAACAGCAGGTCGGCGTTGACCGCTTCTTCGAGCGTGGCCTTGAACGACGCGACCAGGTGGTGGGGCAGGTTGCGAACGAAGCCAACAGTATCCGAGAGCATGACCTGGTCGCCGTCGCCGAGTTTCCACAGGCGGGTGCGGGTTGAAAGCGTTGCAAAAAGCTTGTCATCCGCGTAGGCGCCGCCTTCCGTGACGGTGTTGAAGAAGGTGGATTTTCCCGCGTTGGTGTAGCCGACGAGCCCGACGGTGAAGTGGTCAATATTTCGCGCCGCGACCTCGCGGGTCTTTCGCTGCTGGACCTCGGCGATCTCGCGTTTGAGCTGCGCCTTCTTGCGCTGCACGATCCGCCGGTCGATTTCAAGCTGTTGCTCACCCGGGCCGCGTGTGCCGATGCCTGCCGGGGCGCCGCCAACGATCCGCTCAAGGTGTGACCACATGGCACGCAGGCGGGGGTAGGTGTACTCGAGCTGAGCGAGTTCAACCTGCAGCCGGGCCTCGGACGTCTTAGCTCGCGACGCGAAGATGTCCAGAATCAACTCGCTGCGGTCCAGCACTTTGCACTCGACACGCTCTTCGACCTTCGCGATCTGCGATGGGCTCAGATCGTTTTCAAAGAGCACGACATCCGCACCGTGGAACTGGACCATCTCCTTGAGTTCCTGCACCTTGCCCTTGCCAAGGAACGTCGCCGAGTCAGGCTTGGAGCGTTTCTGCATCAGTTCGTCAACGACCTCAGCCCCGGCCGTGTCCGCCAGGGCGCGCAATTCCCCCAGCGGGTCGTGTGGATCCAGCCCATCGTTGGGCAGCAGGACCCCGACGAGTACCGCCTTCTCCTGGGCGACAGCCATCGATTGTTCGCGTTTGCCATATTCCAAAGGTCACTGTTCCTTGTAACGTGGAACGCAACAGTGTAGCCGACGCCGTGGGACAACTCCTTATTCACTTGATGAGTTGTTTAAATGCGTGGCTTCTTCACTGCGACCCGCCGATCGCTTTTCTGCTTGCTGACCCAGTTGACGAACTTGGCAATCTCCGGGTGCTGGGCGAGATCTTCGAGCGTGTTGTAGGCCGCTTCGAGCTCCGCTTCGCTCAGGGTCGCGTGGACGGTGCTATGGCAGGGCTGGCAGAGCATCGCGATGCGTGTGGTCA
>JBMZAP010000096.1:0-14866 GCA_049611445.1 Phycisphaeraceae bacterium
AGTTTCGGCAGCGATGGGTGCAGCGATACTCAAAACGATTTTGTGGTCAGCTGTTGAATCGGGATCTGATCTATGTCGCATCATGAAGCAAGTGAATCATCGCTTTAGTGCCGTCAAATTGGAAGAAGACTTCGCGTCTTTATTGCTCATACGCTGGACGCCTGAAAATAGAGAGATTCAATTTGCGAGTGCGGGGCATGAGTCGGCATTCCATATTTCCAAATCTGGCCAAGTCGTCACAATGGAATCCACTGGTACCCTCATTGGTATCGCAGAGGATTCTGTGTGGGACATCCAGAGTCTGGTGGCCAAGCCGGGAGATCGGATGGTCTTATATACCGATGGGCTGACCGAGGCACGTTCCCCATCTGGCCAGCAATTCGGCCGTAAAGCTTTGCAAAGTTTGATCGAATCTCAAGTTGAGAAGCCGATAAACAAAACGATGGACGTACTCACTCAGGCCCTCCAAACACATCTATCGGGCCGTTGCGCCGATGATGATGTAACCCTGGTTGGTATCGATTTCTATGACTCCCTAGAGATTTAATCTTACCGTGCCTCTACATTGCGAAGGGAAGGCGTCGGGATGACGCCCATTCGCATACAGCTTCCAATCGAGCACGGCACGTGCGCAGATTTACAAGCTGAGATCATCTTTGCCACCGAAAGCGTCCCCGCAGTCTGCAAAGCCGCTTGCCGATGTGAGATGTTAAGGGTTATCTAAAGACCAACGGGCTACGTTGTATTGGCTAGCGAATGATGTCGCCGCGTCTTGCCAAGCCTTGTTGGGATTCGTGTCGGAAGTGCCGGGTAATTCCCAATCACCATCTTCGGGGAAGGAGAACTCTCCGGGCACGCCGGGCCGGTAGATCAGGTCTTCTGCAACCAGCAGATAACCCTGCTTGTCATGATCCAACTGCGTCTGTAAATCAACACGGTCCAGCAGCTGGATTGCTTTTCGGTACTGCTTCTTCTCAATCAATGCCGTAAGATCATCCCGGAAAGTCTCTGGCTGATACTCGATCGAGTTGCGCGAAAAAACCAAGGTCGCGAGTACGGCCACTAACAAAATCGCCACGGCGTATCGTTTCATACAACCATCTCCATGCTGCAGAATTCCGTTTTCGCCTTCATCCTGCCTCATCATACCGACCCAGCAATGCCAGCCGTCAGTGATCTCCAAGTAGGGGCTTGGCTTGATCTATCTCGCGGTTCTCATCCTGAAACTCAGGTTCCAAGGTGGCGTGTGATATTTGGAAATCATCATGAAGCAGCTTCTTGATCTCTGTCTTAATGTCGTGCCACGAGCTGTATTGATCGATCTCTAATTCCAGATGCACTTCTAAAGCGAGGTGCTGCTCATCAAGTTCCCAAACGTGGAGGTGATGAGCCCTAGCGATGCCGGCTACCGACTCAATCCGCTCGGCGACATCTTGGAGGTTCAGCCCTGGTGGTGTGCCCTGCATCAGGATACGGATGGCGTCGGGTAGCATCTTTACGACCTGCCACAACACGTATGCGGCGATCAGAAGCGTTAAAGCCGGGTCCACCCAATTCCAGTCCAAGAAAATAATAAATCCCGCCGCGATCAAAACAGCGACCGAGCCCAAGGCATCAACCATGTTGTGGACAAACGCAGCCCGCACATTCAACGATCCTTTGCTCATCGCCCAGAGCAGCAATGCGGTGCCAGTATCGACAACAATGGCTAAACCCGCGGCCGCAGCCATCAGCCAGCCGATGATCTCGACGGGCTCGAAGAAACGTGCCACACCCTGATACATCAGGTAGAGGCCGATGACCGCTAACAGCGTGAGGTTGATGATCGCACCGATCAGCTCGGCGCGTCGATAGCCAAATGTGAAGCGTTCATTCGCCTGCTTACGAGAGAACCGCCGGGCGATATAAGCGATCAGCAGCGCGTTAGCGTCGTTGAAATTATGGGCCGCGTCGGAGAGTAGTGCCGTACTGCCCGAAAGGATGCCAGCGACAACTTGTGCAACAGTTAGGACTTGGTTGATCACAAAGGCCCAGAGAAGGCGGCTGTCACTTAGTCCTGATACGCCGTGATCATGATTATGCTTGTGTGACATTATTGTCCGTGCGATGGGCATAAAACCCTCGCCTTCAGGCGAAACCTTTAGGTTCTGCCATTGTGTATGGGGAGCTGTGTTCTCCCGACTAAAGTTGTGGACGAGTTCGAGTACTCATTCCTTGTGTTCGAGTCGGGCCTTGAGCCAGGAGCGTTAGGGCTTCAGCCTGCAGCTCACGGCGGGAACCTACCGGCTTCAGCCGGTAGTGGGTTCAGTCAATAATCCGTCATGTTAATAGTACGCTATTCAGTATCGACGGCGCGATATCCTGATTGTTGGATGGCCGTGTCCAATGATTCAGTCGTGGCCGGGTTCTCAGCAGTTAATATCACCGCCGCCGTGCCACTTTGATAGTCCACGCTTGCCGTTTCCACGCCGGGGGTCTGTTCCAGTTGTTGCTTGAGTGTGATCGCGCATGCTTCACAGGTCATCCCATCGATATGGAGTGTGATCGTCGCGTCTGCGATGGGCTGTTCTATAGGCTTGTCATCACTTTGGATCGCGGCGATCAGGCCGCCCGCGTATTTCGGGAACGCTGCGAAAGCGATCACGAGAACGGCCGCGATCCAGACCATGACCTGATTCAGCCGCCTGAGTCTGGGCCGTGGGGTCATGCAGGTGTTGTCCGCCGCGCACGTGGAGGCGGGCCGGTAGACCAGGTAAAAGCCCAGAGCCAAAAGCACCCCGGCGAGGGTCAGGAAGATGAGGCGATACCGCTCGAACCAGGCGGAGACGCCGCCGGCCGACGCCCCGAACAGGATCAGTAACAGTGGTAGCCAGCAGCAGGCCGACGCGGCTGCGGCTGAAATGAGCGACCCCGCCGCGGCTAGCAGGCCCGATCGTTGCGTCTTATCTTTGACGGCCACACTATAGGACTCAGGCGAGCAACAATCGGGCTGTGTTTTGCCAGCCTTATCCGCCTCAGGATCGGCCCCATGCTCGGCGATTGCGAGTTTGACATACTTACCGACCGTCCCGAGACAGCAGCCACCCCGGGGGCTCTTGGTCTCGCACCAGCAACCGGTCTTCATCCGTTCTTTGATGTCTTCCAGCACCGTGCTCTTGCTGGTGCGTTGCACTTGCTCGTTGATATCTTCGATCGTGTGGTTAAAGCAGTAGCAGACCGGACGCGGGGCGTTGGTTTCCTTCACGCCGACCCGTACTGTGAGGTCGCCCCTGTTGAATGTGTCGCCGTTCTCTCCGAAGTACACGATGTCGCAATCGGCGTTGTCACAGAACCGATACGGCGTATCGCGGATTCGCTTGACAGTATCCGGCGTTAATAAGGATTGCAGCGTGATCGGCTTGACTCTGGACCCGTTCCTACCGCATCGAGTACATCTTGTTGCGCTTGTCATCAGGGTCTCCGATGGAGTAGCCGCGTCTTTGTAAATCGCCGTGGTTTCAAAAGACCGCAGCCGGGCAGTCACCCAGCGGCGGTCGATGTGGATATCAAACTTTCACCATCGGCTTACCGCAGCAGCATTGCGGCGCTTGTGGCTTCTCGCATTGGCAGTTCTCGCAGCCTTTGACGACTTCGATCTCACAGCCGCACGTCGCGTCAGCGCAGCGGTAACGCTCGCCTTGTTGAATAGGTTCGGGCATGATGCCTTCCTTTCTAAAGATTGCCGACCGGCCTGCTCGACAACTTGCCGAGCGACGAGGGCTGATCCGCTCACCCCTATTTTCGCCTTGAACCCCAGTGCAAGGTTCAAGGACCTATTCGTTTTTCCCCGAAAAATAGTTTAGGAAGTGGATTCAGATGTATCCGCATCGGCATTGATCTGATCGAGTACCGCACAGGTGTCCCCCGCATTGGAAGCTTCGCATCGCTGCCGGGCATCGCGGAGCACCTGCTTAAGATGACGCAGGTCGTCCAGTTGTCTTTCGATGTGCTCAAGCCTGGCATCGGCCAGGTCACACACAATGTCGCACGGCGGATCGGCGCGTTCGCGTAACCGAAGCAATGCCTTGATATCGTCCAGCGAAAACCCCGTCGCTTGTGCCGTGCGGATAAATCGTAGTCGCTCCCGCGATTCCGAATCGTACAGTCGGTAACCGTGAGGCGAACGCGAGGCGGGCTTGAGCAGGCCCGTCCGCTCATAATACCGCAGCGTTGAAACGTTCACGCTTTCGCTGGAAGCAAGTTTCCCGATCGTCATGGGCATGCTATTTCACCTGTTCATGACTCGCGCAAGAGGCCATCATTATCTCGTCATCTTATAGCTTAGTTGCCTGACGGTACAGATTCATCTTTGGATGCGTCGTGTGAACTTGCTCTTCGCATAAAGATGAAGCTCACGATGGGAAGTACCACCAGAGTTAAGAGGGTCGAGGTCATGATCCCACCGATCACCACCGTGGCGAGTGGCCGCTGGACCTCGCTCCCTACACCCGTTGAGATCGCCATCGGGATGAAGCCTGCGGCGTCGGTGATGGCTGTGGCGAGGACGGGACGCAGCCTCGTTTTGGCAGCTTCGATGATGCCTTCGCGGCGGGGTAACCCTTCGGCAAAGGTGTCGCGGATGGCCTCGATCAGGATCTGGCCATTGAGCACGGCAATACCTGACAACGCGATGAAGCCCACCGCGGCACTTACGCTGAACGGGATGTCGCGTAGCCACAACGCGAAGATCGCACCGACCGCCGCGAAGGGGATGCCGGTGTAGATGATCAGGACGTCGCGGAGGTTCTTCATACTGAAATACAGCAGGAAGAAGATCATCACGAGCACGGCGGGAACGACAATCGACAAACGCAGCTGAGCTCGTTCGAGGTTTTCAAACTGCCCGCCCCATTCGACGACGTAGCCCTCGGGTAAAGCAACTTTCGCGTCGATCGCCTCTTTGGCTTGAGCGACAAAGGAGGCGGGGTCGCGGCCGACCACGTTGCACTGGACGCGGATCAGGCGTCGTCCCCATTCGCGGTTGATCGTCGAGGACCCTTCGGTCTTCTCGACCGTAGCCATGGTCGAGAGCGGCACCGCGACCCCGCCTTCGGTTGGGATTCGCACGTTCTCAATTGCAGAAGCATTTTCGCGATACTTTGGAGGTAGACGTACGACCAACGGGAAGACACGCTGGCCCTCGAAGACTTCGCCTGCCCGGATCCCGCCGATGGCTTCGACAAAGTCAAGGACTTCCCGTGAAGCGACGCCGTAGCGCGCGACTTGGGCCTGATCGACGGTGATGTCGAGCGCGGGCTGGCCGGTGATCTGATCGACGGAGATGTCCGAGGCACCGGGGATGTCGAGCAGGATGCGCTGGACCTCGTCAGAAAGCCGAAGCAGTTCATCAAAGTCGTCACCGTAGATCATGATGCCAATGTCAGAACGGATGCCTGACTCCATCTCGTTCATCCGCATCTCGATCGGCTGAGTGAAGATCATATTGACGCCGGGGAACTGCGAGACGGTCTTCTCCATCTCCGCGACCAAGCCTGTTTGCGTTGTGGCTCGTGTCCATTCAGAGCGGGGCTTGAGCGTGAAGTAGATGTCGGTCAGTTCGATACCCATGGGGTCTGTGGCGACCTCCGCGGTCCCGATCCGGCTCCAGACATGCTCGATCTCGTCTGGGAACTCGGCGAGCAGTGCTTGCTCGATCTTTGTGTTGTAACGGACCGATTCCTCGATCGAGACACCTGCCAAGCGGATCGTGTTGATCGTGATGGCCCCTTCGCTGAGCCGAGGCACAAACTCGCCGCCCATCTGCGTGCTGCGGTATCCAGCGACCACCATCAAGCCAAGCACCAGCACGAGGATCAGCCAGCGCAGCCGCAAGGCCTTGCCGACCACCCAGCCGTAGGACCCCGTCATTGCCCGACTGATCGCGCCTTCTTTGGGTTTAGTGTGCCGGGGCAGGAAGTAGTACGACAGGACAGGGGACAAGAACACCGCGATCAGCAGCGCGCCGAACAACGCAAAGATGAACGTCCAAGCCATTGGCCGAAACAGCTTGCCCTCGGTGCCTTCCAAGGTGAGTACCGGAACAAAGACAAGCGCGATGATCGACATGCCAAAGACGATCGGGCGGACAACATGGGCGCTGGATTCAGCGATGGACCGCATACGTTCATCGGGGGTCAGCTTTCGGCCCAGTTCACGTTGGCGCTTCTTGAGGTCGCGCAGGTTGGCCTCGGTCATGACCACCGAGCCATCGACCAGGATGCCGAAGTCGATCGCGCCCAGGCTGAGCAAACTCGCCGCGATGCCGAACTCGTACATGCCCTGGACCGCGAAGAGGGCTGAGATCGGGATGGCAACCGCGACCAGCAGCCCCGCCCGGATGTTCCCCAGCAGCAGCAAGAGCACAACGATGACCAGGGCCGCACCGATGACCAGGTTGTGCTTGACCGTCTCGATCACCTTGTCCACGAGCGTGGTGCGGTCGTAGACAATCTCGATCTGCACATCGGGCGGCAACGATGGCTCGATCGATTCGAGTCTTTCCCTTAGTTGTTCGGTGACCACTTGGCTGTTCTCACCCATCAGCATGAAAGCCAGGCCAAGGACGGCTTCACCTTCCCCAGCGGCCGTGACCGCGCCGCGCCTGATTTCGTAGCCGATCTCGACGGTCGCCACGTCGCTGACACGGACCGGCGTGCCGTCGCTGGAGGCGATGACGATGTTCTCGATCTCCTCGATCGTTTCAACCCGGCCGAGCCCGCGTACGATCCGTGATTCTCCCGACGAGACGATCTGCCCACCCCCGACATTCGCGTTGTTGCGTCGCAGCGCCTCAAGCACCTGGTCCATCGTGAACCCGTACTTGATGAGCGATTCGGGATCGATGACGACGTGGTACTGCCGTTCTTGACCGCCCCACGAGTTCACCTCCGCAACACCAGGGACTTTGCGTAGCTCCGGCTTGATCACCCAGTCGTGAAGCGTCCGCAGCTCTTCGATCGAGCGTTCAGGATCGTCGGACCGGATCGTGTAATGGAAGACCTCGCCCAATCCCGTTGCGATCGGGCCAAGCTCGGGCCGGCCGACACCCTCGGGTAGTTCGACGGTCGAGAGCCGCTCGGTGACGTACTGACGGGCGTCGATGATTTCCGAATCGTCATCAAACGTTGCCACGACTTGTGAAAAACCGAACTTCGAGACGGAGCGTACGTTTTGCAGGCCGGGGAGCCCGCCGATGGATAGCTCGACGGGGAGCGTGATCTTCTGCTCGATCTCCTCCGGGCTGAGCGCCGGGGCGACGGTGTTGATCTGTACCTGCACCGGGGTGGTGTCGGGGAAGGCATCGATCGGCAACTGCACCAACCGGTAGACACCGGCCGCGCAGGCGATCGCGAAAAGCAGCAGAACCAGTGGTCGGTTGTTCAGCGAAAACTCAATCAGTCGCGTCAGCATAAAGACTCCAGACAACTATCAATCCCCTGGCATGTGCCAAGGTCAGATTCAAGGGCTCAGTACAGAACAATCAGTCGTCGACACAGCCGGCACCGAGCCGTGACTTCAAAAACTCGGTGCGCATCGTGAAGCTTCCGCCGGTGACCACATTGTCTTTTGCAGTGAGTCCGGTGAGCACCGAGGTATTGCCGGACTGTGTTCTTGGACCAACTTCGATCCGGCGGATCGCGAAGAGATCGGACTCTTCACGGACGAACACATACATAGCCCCATCTAGTTCATGGACGGATTCGCTGGGCACCTGTAAAGACTCAAGCGGGTCGCCCAGTAAAGCGGAGACGTCAACAAATGACCCGTCTCGCAGATCGCGCGATTCGTTCGATACCGTAGCGCGTGCGCGCACCATTCGCGTGCGCTCGTCGATCTGTGGGCTGATCCAGGTTACCGTGCCTTCTATACGGCGTTTGGGGGTTGACTTGGCATGAGCGACGATCTTGCACCCTTTGGTCAGCAGGGAAACCCGATCTTCCGGGACGGCCAGCTCGATCCACATGGTCGAGAGGTCAGCGATCTCAAAGAGGGCTTCTGAGCCAACCGCTTCGCCGAGAACGGCTTGTCGATCAACAACGGTTCCAGCGAAGGGCGAGCGGATGGGCAGGTCAGAAGACGCGGACTGACTCTCCTTGATCCCCGCGACATCACTTTCAGCAAACCCTAGGTTCAGGAGTTGTTGGCGTGTTTGGCGTAAAGCTAACTCGGCGAGCCGGTGTGCCGCCTCGGCCTCTTGGAGATCACGGAGCGCGGCGATCTTTTCCTTGGCCAGCCGCTGCTCTCGCTCGTACGCGGTCGTTCGCACTTCCAACTCCGCCAGCGCGGACAGATAGGATGACTTCGCTTGCGCGGCGGCGGACGATTTAACGACCGCCAGGACCTGACCCGCTTCAACTATTTCACCGACATCTACCTTGACGCCTGAAAGTACGCCCGATGCGAGGGGCGTGACTTTGGCACGCTTGTTCTCGTTGTAGCGGACCTCCCCCAGTAGTTGCAGCGTCTCAGTAGCTTCGCCTCGGACCGGTTGCTCAAGCGTAAGCCCGGCCAACTCTGCCGATCGGGTCGAGGGCATCCGGATGCTGAGCGACTCACCTGCTTTTAGTGAGCTGGCAAGCTGTGGTTGGCAGATCCCGCACTCGGCTTCGGGGACACCATGTTCCTTACAAAACAGAGCCGGCCCCTCGGGTTGGGGCGCGGCGGACGCCCCCGCGTCATCCTTAAGCATCGCCGGATTGCACAGATGGCACTCATCCTCATAGAGGTGGTGTTCCTTGCAATACGGCCGCGAAGCGTCTTCCAGTTGCGGCTGGCAGATCCAGCAGCGGTCTTCATAGCGTTCGTGTTCCGCACACCAGAGCCGGCCGGCCTCGCGTTTGGTTGCGTCACATTTGAAGCAGGTAGAGCCATCGTCGTGCGTGTGTGCGACGGGTGTTTCGGCATCATCGTCGCTCGCGGATCCTGAGTCGTCGCCGCAGGCAGCGAGGAATGTGGTGATGCAAAGCAGGAAAGTCATTGCCAAGGCTTTATACGTTCGTAGACTTGTGATACTCATAGGGTGTCTCCTGTGGTTGGAGTGGGTGTGGATGCGCCGGTGTTTTATTTGATAAGTGCCGGGTTGCAGAGATGACACTCATCCTCATAGAGGTGGTGTTCCTTGCAGTACATTCGAGACTTGTCTTCCAGTTGCGGTTGGCAGATCCAGCAACGGTCTTCATAGCGTTCGTGTTCCGCACACCAGAGCCGGCCGGCTTCGCGTTTTGTCGCGTCACATTTGAAGCAGGTCGAGCCGTCGTCGTGCGTGTGTGCGACGGGTGTTTCAGCGTCACCGTCGTCGACATCGCCTGTTTTATCCGAGTCGCTGCCGCAGGCAGCGAGGAAGGTGGTGAGGCATAGCAGCAAAGCCATTAACAAGGCTTTGGAAGTTCGCGGATTTGTGATACTCATGGAGTGTCTCCTGTGGTTGGAGGGGTGATGGAAGAATCAGACGTTGTTGTGGGCAGCGGTGATGAGATCAAGCCCTCGACCCGGACCAGTGCCGCGTGGTACTCAGACAGTGCTTCGAGGTGCTGTGATTCGGTTTCAAATAGGGTCCTTTGTGCATCGAGCACACCGAGGTACGCCGTCTTGCCTTCCTTGTAAGCACGGCGTGTCGCCTCGTATGCGTCACGTGCTGCAGGAAGTAGCGCGTCCTCAATAGATTTCGCTTCGTGATAGGCAGCAGACAAACGGCCGTGCTCACGGCTAAGCCGTGTGGCCAGCTCGCGACGTGAAGCACGTGCCTGGTCGATGGCCTGCGCTGCTTGCAGCCGGGCGGTCAAGATGCCGGCTTGGTTCCGGTCAAATACGTTCAAGGGCACCGAAATCGATCCAACCAGTGCTCCATCGTTAATATCGTTCATGTAACGGACGCCAAGCCCGGCAGTTACATCCGGGACTGCCTGCGCCTTGGCAAGGTCGACAGATTTGGACCACTTGTTTGATTCGGCGACCCATCGCTGAACCTCGGGGTGCTCATCTACTTGCTTGGACAGGGCTTTGAGCGGAGGGACTTCTCGAATCGTATTCAACGAACCCACCGCGTTAGAAAAGCCGGGTTCATCTTCATCCCACATCGCACTAAGGTCGCGCCGAGCAGCGACGAGTTCCCGCTTCAGGCGGTCGACCGTGATACGACCCGATTCGCTCTCCAGCCGGGCCTTGATTTCGTCGATCGGCGAAACATCACCCGCTTTCACGCGTTGGTCGATCACCCGGCGATTTTCCTCGGCCAAGTCGCGTGCTCGTTCAGCGAAAGCCACTCGCTGCTGGATTTCTAACACCCGCACGAAACGAGCAGCCGTTTCGACGAGGATCGCCAGCCGTTGGGCTTCATAATCCAGGGCCGACACTTGCCAGGCTTCTTCAGCGACATCGACGCGAAGCGATCGCTTGTCACCCAACTCGATGAGCTGGCTAAGGACGATGGTTGTTTCAAGTGAATCGGTTCCGCTCAGCTCTCCTGACCCCGCAAAGTTTTCAAACTCGACGCCGACCTCGGGGTTCGGTAGGAGGCCCGCCTGAAGACGCTTGGCCTCTTCCAGGCGGGGGCCCCATGCGGCTGCGTGCAGCCGTGGGTTACGAATCAGCACCGCCGTCAACGCATCACGCAATGAAAGCTCGCCCGAAATTGGTGCTTGTACTTGGCTGTAGGGTTTGCCATCGGGCTGACTCGGCGCGTTATGTCTCGGTAGATCACGGAGCAGCGGTCGCGATTCGAGCGGATCGAATGCGAATGGTGACGGGGCACACGCGGGCAGCACAACGATCGTGCAAAGCATCGCGACAGTGGCGCAGCGGGTATGAAAATAGGGACGCATGGAATGGACTCGCTCGGGTATCAACGGTGGGCGCATAACAACACCGACAGGACAGCAGATTGCTGTTGTAAGAACAGCAACCGGATGACCCCCGGGCTACACGCGTAGGATGGTCGAGCGAATCTGAGACAGCTCGGTGTCAGGGGGACACTTGAGCCAAAGGAGAGATGGGCTGTTGGGAGGAGTGAGCGTGGTCTGTGTGAAGAACACGCCGTAATCGATTTGATTTGAGATCGCGGGTGGATCGGCCAGGTCATCCCCATCGCGGTCGAATAGCACGAACACATCGGCCGGCAACGGCGTGGCTTCACACCCGTCGTGATCGCACATCTCGCTCTCGCAAGACAGGTCGCTCATTTCTGGGCACTGGTCTATATCGCTGTCGATCTCATCGCAGCAGAATCGGTTGCCGACTTCGAGCGTCTGGGTACCGTCCGCGCACAGGCATAGAAAGCGCGGCAAAACACCAACGCCGAATCCGAGCCAGACGGCAAGCATGATCGAAATGGCAGATTTCATCTGCATGAAGAATTACCAACAGCCTTGATTGGCATCATGTTACACGCTATCGTGTAATAGCTCAGAAGTCAAGGACCGCCCCGCAAATGCAAGAAATGAACACATGTCGCCCCAAGCCACCGTTGGCCGACCGGCCGCCTCTTGGAGCGGATGAAGCTGATCGGCTCGGCGTGCTCTTCAAAAGCCTGTCGCACCCGACAAGGCTACGGATCATCCACGCCCTGATCCGGTCTGGAGAACTCAGCGTCGGTGATCTGGCTGAGGAGGTCGCGATGACGGTTCAAGCCGTGTCCAACCAGCTCCAACGTCTGGCTGAATCGCGCGTTGTAGATTCGCGCCGGGAAGGCCTGCAGATTTTTTATCAGGTCATTGACCCCTGCGTGCCGGTCTTGCTCGAACGGGGCTGGTGCCACGTCGAAGAATATGAAGTGAGTGGGAAGCTGGAGCCGGTTTAATGTCAGGCTGTGGCTGCGGATCAGAAGACGTCTCATCGCTTGAACGCCGCGCACTGTTGATACTCCTCTGCATCAACGGCGTGATGTTCTTCGGTGAAGCGGTCATTGGTTGGCTCGCTGAATCCACCGGCCTGCTCGCCGACTCACTGGACATGCTGGCTGACGCATTGGTCTACGGAATCGCGTTGTCTGCAGTCGGACGCGGACAAAAACGCCAATCGACCGCAGCAACTACAAGCGGCGTTCTCCAAATCGCATTAGGCCTCGGTGTCCTCTTCGAAGTCGCTCGACGGGCCATCTACGGAAGCGAGCCGGTCAGTGGTTTGATGATGGGCATGGGGTTGGTGGCGCTCATCGCCAATGTCGCTTGCTTGGTAATCCTGGCAAAGCACCGCGACGGGGGCGCTCACATGCGCGCCTCGTGGATCTTCTCAACCAACGATGTCATCGCGAATACCGGTGTCATCCTATCTGGTGTGCTGGTACTACTACTTGGAAGCGCAGTCCCGGACCTGGTCATCGGCACATTGATTAGCGTCGTTGTTGTACGGGGTGGATTCAAAATCCTGTGGGGTAGCGATGGGGACCGTTGTGAAAGTTCAAAGTAAAGCACTAGCCATGAGCAGATCAGTGCCGGACCAGGCCGGGGTCCGAACAGGGGGCACTGATTCAGTGGGTAGACGGTAATCTTCAAGTGAGGCGACGCAGAATCCGACGTATTCGCAGTCAGCATTTCACTCAAACTTAAGCTTAATATTGGCCGGGCAAAATAGACGAGAGCGAGGCACGAACTCTATATATAAAGCATAGACATCCATAAATTACGAACGTGGCTTAATCAAGGATGCACGACTACAGCGACCAGAACTTCTTCTGGTCGCTTTTTCATTAACCGAAAGGATGATACTTATGGAATCGAATCGACAACTGACGAACGTCAACCTGAAATCAAGTCCTGATGGCCCAATGGTCGTCTTGCCAAATGAAGAGGGACAGCGATGCTACGAACCGTTCGCGTTTCCGCCCTTGCCTTGGTCGACGATGAATTGGCTGGGAACGCTGAGCGACAAGATCTGGAATCAGCACCAGGTGTGTTGTGCGTTGCTTCTATTACTCAATCCAGAACGGCGATGCTGGGGCGTAACCGTACCGAGGCAGGAGTCGCGACGAGACGGGGTGTCCTGGCAGTTGGAAGACTTTGTACCAAACGGCAACACGCCCGACACACCCCGTCACGCGGGCGGTTCGTTCCAGATGTCAGTCGCGGATGATCCCGAGCAGGCGATGAGCCTCGTCCCACAGACCGACGGCCTGCATCTCGTCCACCCTGTCGGTATGGAACCCGCAGGAGTTTGGATGTTCCTTCGTGTTGAAGGCGAGCTGACGCTAGAGAACCCCAACGACATCGTCGTCGACGACTGGTCCGTCAGGTGTACCGATGTGATGCGTGTGCTTGGGCTGGCCATGTAACTCGCCGAGCAATCCGCAGGCGAACACTTAGACCCATTGGAGACAATATATGACCGAAACGAATCAACCCGAGCAAGCTGTCTCTGCAAGAGATGTACTTCTCGCGATTCACGAATACCTGAGACTCGGCCACACCCGAGTCATCGAAAACCTGGAGCAGCGTGAACCAGACCTTGCCGAGCACCTGATGGAAGGGCTCAGTCAGATCCACCGCGACCTACTCAATGCTGGGCTCGATGCACGCCATACACGAAAGCTGTACCGATCAGTAGAGGCGTTGGCGCTGGTCTGCGTCCGCGCCCTCGAAACCGCTCACAGCAGTTGATTCACTGAATCGTTCACAAGCAGAGTAACCGGCACCCGTTTCTCTTCTTTCCCAAGCCGGTACGACCGGCACACACACAACCCAGCGCAGCGGCCAACCCACTACCTCGTGGGTGTGTTGTTTTGCGCTCAACCAACTGGAGATCACCATGATCCAAATTAATACCTCCGTTCAACCTGCAATTCACCCCCGTCATACCATGCTCCGCAACAAATATCGCGACCTCGCACATGACCTGTCAGCGGGGCAACATCAGACTTTGCCGACGACGGCGACTTATCTCCCATCGGGCGGCAAGGGCGTCGCGTTCGACCGGCCCGTTGTCCCGCTTGGCTCGGCGCTTCTCTGCGAGCTTAGCCAGCGCACCGATCTTGACGAACACATCGATGGTGCCGTTGGTCGATTTCAAGGCTACCGCGGAACTTTCTTGCCACACACCGCTGAGACCCTTTGGGAGCCCGAGCCCTGGTTCAGCTTCCCCGTCTCGGCAGAGACCTATGCCACGGCGTACGACGAACGCCTGATGAGAAGCCCGCGCTTTTTGAATTGCCTGGTTGGTCTCGGCCAACTCGCGCAGCAGATGAGCGAACGTGAGCCGATGGATTACTGGCAGTTGACGCTGCCGCCGACGTTGCTCGGGTTCAGTCCGGATGAAGCAGGCTTGATTGATCGTCTGACGGCTCAGGCGACCCAGTCGGTTCGGACCCATGCTCGCGAGTACGGCCTGACGACCGAAGAGGCTTGGCTTGAACTCGACACCGCCACTCGCGTTGACGGTGACATTGAGATGACGGGCCTGCGCCTGGTCGATGCCCGGCTCTGCGCCGACCACGAGACCGGCACGGGTCATCTACCCGAAGCATTGAGCCGGTTTCACGACTTGCGACCGATCCTGGGTCGCCGCTGCACGAATCCGATGCGGAAGCTGACGGCCGAGGAGCAGTCCGCCATGGTCGAACTGCTTGACACCCATCACGATCACGCCCGGGCGACCCAGCAACTGCGGCGGATGATGTTGCGCGAGATCTCCGACGGCAATCTGATCACAGCACTACGCAATCCTGATCGCCCGCTAATCGCCAGCCGGATCGCGAAGCGCCAGGCGTGGTCAATGGCATAAGACTGTACTCGCAAGAACCTTTCGGGGACATACAAATAATCAAGGAGACATTGATGTCTATCACCACCAATGGAAGTGGCGGTACTTATTCGCTATCCAAGCAGGCGATGAGCAGTTT
>JBMZAP010000097.1:0-14788 GCA_049611445.1 Phycisphaeraceae bacterium
GGTGAGGGCCAGCAAGCTCAGGGTGAAGGCCAGAGTCAGGGCGAAGGCCAAGGCCAAGGTCAGGCCCAAGGCGAAGGGCAAGGGCAGGGCCAAAGTCAGGCCCAAGGCCAGAGTCAGGGTCAAGGTCAGGGGCAAGCCACATCTGGCTCGCGGCCCATCGATGCCGCGGCCCAAGCCCAAGCCCAAGCGATACGTGATGCCCGCATGAGTCCCTCGGGTCAGTCAGGACCACCCAGCAGCGGCCAGCCGAGCCCCGCTATGGCTCAGGGCCAGCAGGAGGGTGACGGAGATGGTAGTGGCAACACGGGCGACAGCACCTTTAATGATCCCACAGCACTTGGGGAAGTGAGTGACGATGGCAGACGAGACTGGGGCGATCTGCCTCCGCGCATCGTTGAAGACCTCAGCCGTGGTGAGCGTCAACGCGCTCCAGCTGAATACCTCGATCAGGTTGACGCCTACTTCCGCGCGATCGCCCGGCGCTCAAGGGAGCAAGAAAAAGATGACTGACCCTAGACTGCTCAAACTGTTTTTGTGTGTGTTGTGCATCACCGCTGCGTTGTGTGCTTACAACTCCGCCCACGCACAGGCGCTGGAGACTGAGGACGTCACGCCGGCGATTGATAAAGGTATCGAGTACCTGATCTCGCAGGCCGCTGAGGACGGTTCGATCGCGCATCACCGCCGGCATCAGCATGCCATGACCTCACTGAGCATCATGGCGTTGACCGCGATCGGCCACCAACCCACCGACCCCACGCCACAGGGTCAGGCGCTGCGCCATGCACTTGATTTCATGCTTGACGAAAAACGGCTGACTGAAGAAGGGTACTTCGGTCGGCTGGATAACTCACGTATGTACGGGCACGGCATTTGTGCGCTGATGCTCTGTGAGATGCTGGGGATGGGTGTCGACGAACAGCAGGACCAACTGATCCGAGACCGTGCGGAGCGTGCGATCGACCTGATCCTTAAGGCCCAGGCCGTCCGTAAACGGGAACAGCGCTTCCATGGCGGCTGGCGATATGAGCCGAACGCTTCGGATGCGGACCTGTCAGTAACGGTCTGGCAGTTGATGGCCTTGCGTGCAGGCAAATCGGCGGGGATCGACGTGCCCGCCAAAGCAATCGATGACGCTGTCGCATATCTGGAGCGGTCATATAAGGAGTCTGGGCGCAAGGGCAGTGGTGCAGGTGGTTTCGGTTACGAACCCGGGCACGGCCCGCGCTATGCGACGACTGCCGCCGGCCTGCTCGCAATGCAGGTCTGTGGCCGGTATGAGCACGAACAGGTCGCAGGCGCGGTTGCCTTCCTCCGGGAAAAAGGCGTCAATCGTGGCGAGCAGTGGTTCCTCTATGGCTCGTATTATTTCTCGGTTGGGATGGATCAGGCCGGCCAGGAGCATGGAGACTACGCGGCTGAGCAGCTATGGAACGTCATTTCAAAGATGCAGCGCAGCGACGGCTCATGGGCCGGCAACGGGCAGGAGCATGACCCGGTCTATTCCACCTCGCTGGCAATCCTCGCACTCAGTGTCCGCTACCACTACCTGCCGATCTATCAACGCTGAGCCTCATACGTAAATTGCTTAAACACGTAACTTTACTGCCCATATGCCGTCGAAGAGGTATGCAGTATTTTTGTGTACGAAATCTATGTGCCAGCCTTGCTCTGGCAGCCGCGGCGGTGCCTGTTTTTTACGGGTTATCCACCGCAGAGGCGGATTCTGTGCCGGTGAGGGCAGGTCTCACGCTCGCTAATCCGCAAACGATTGACCCTACCGTGCTCAAGGATAAGGCACTGCAGGTCATAGACACCTATTGCGTCTCCTGCCACGGGCCTGAGAAGCAGAAGGGTAAGGTCCGGCTGGATGCATTGGAGACCATCGACCCGGTCGACCTGCAGAAGTTGTTCGGCAGCGCCAAGGAGGCGGTGCACTTTGAAGACATGCCGCCGGCCAAGGCCAAGCAGCCCAGCGAAGAAGAACGCAAGGTCTTGCTGCAGTGGCTCGATAGCCAGTTGACCGGTGATGCGGCCAAGGCGCTGGCCGAAAAACTGATGCGGTTTGAGTACGGCAATGTTGTCAGACATGAGGACCTGTTTTCGGGTGAGTACGCCGACCTGCCGGGCTATACCCACGACCGCAGGTGGATGATCAGCGAGTACATCTTCAGTGAAAAGGTCAACCGTCTGCTTGACTACCATCCGTCTCGGAAGATTTACGGCGATGTCCAAGAGGTTGCAGGCGACAGCGGCGTCCACTGGAGCCCGAAGACCGAGCACGGCAACAAGTTCCGCAGGACCATCACCAACCCGTTCCTGCTCCCCGAGAAGGTGGGGGTCCGGTACTCGGTCCACGAACGCCTGACGACGGGGCATTTACTGACGATGGTTGGCAACGCCAAACGCATTGCCGGGCATATGTCCGCTGATGCAACAATACAGTCTCAGTATCCGGCGATGTATGCGTTGATGAAGGAGGAACTGCAGCAGCGCGAAACATTGCGGTCGCGCGAAGACTTCCTGACCACTGACAAGTACATGGATCGCCTGCTTCAGGATATCTACGGCGAAAAGCACGAAGCACTTCTGCCCAATCCTGTACGTGTCGATATCCCTTTCCCGGGTATGCGGAAAAGAAAGTTCCCCGGGGAGAAAACATACCGAATTGTCCGCCCTGAGTTCTTTAACAACTTAGACAAGCAGGATGCTGATGCGATTTTTCGCAGCATCGTGACCTATAAGAAATCGCCATACGAAGTCACCGAGGATACGACAAAGGTGATTGAGGATGATAAGGGCTCGCCCTGGGCACCTTATTTAGATGATCAGCGTGCAGACTACGAAGGCGTCATCCTGCAGGCCGAGCGTGATTGGTTTGTGCATGGCGTCTCAGACTATCGCATTCAGAACCGTGTCAGGTTGATGAAGATATTCTGGGATCACTGGGACATGGAACTGATTTACCGTGAAGCCAGGAAGCGTGGTTCTGCTCCAACCTACAAGCCGCTCAATGATTCGGAGATGCAAGTAATCGCTGCGACGATCAAGAAACATCGTCAGAAAGGCGACAACTACCAGACGATCATTGATAAATGCATGTCCGACTGGTCCGAGTCGTTCAGGCAGGCACGTGAGTCGGCGGGCGGTACGGATGATGACCGGATCAACGCATTGGTCACGGAGCTATATGCAAGGATCTTTGAACGTCAGCCGAGTGATGCGGAACTCGCGGAAAACCGCGAACTGCTCAAGCTGTATATGAGCAAGCTTGAGCGGCAGCAGGCGCTCGCGAAACTGATCGAGTCGTTGATCCTGAATACCGAGTTCGCATACCGTCACGAGTTTGGCACGGGCGTCGCGGATGAGCATGGCCGTCGAATGCTTTCGCCACGCGATGCGAGCTATGCCTTGGCCTATGCGCTGACGGATTCAAGCCCGGACGCCGAGTTAGTTCAAGCAGTTGCAGAAGGCCGGCTTAATACACGCCAGGACTACGAGCGCGAGGTTCGGCGGATGCTCCAGCGGCGTGACCGTTGGAACATTATCGATGAGGCGGTGCAGGCGGCCAATATCAACCCGAGCCTGACCAATCAGCCGATCCGCAAGCTGCGCTTTTTCCGCGACTTCTTCGGCTACCCCAAGGCGATGAAGGTCTTTAAAGACGACCATCGATTCGGTGCAGGCCGACACGGGCAGGCGGTCAGTCGACTGGTTGATGAAGCGGACCTGTTGGTTGAGCATATCCTCGAAGTTGATGAACGTGTCTTCGAAACACTGTTGACCACCGACAAGTTCTACATTTTCCATAACGGTGACAACCAGTCGATGAAAGCTGCCTCCGACGAGTTGCGGAGTATTTACGACTATTTCAAAGACATCGGATGGGAAGACTGGCAGCCGGAAGACATTGCCCCGCATGTATCTTTCCTGAAAAGGCATTGGGAGTTCCAACGCGAAAAAGATGACGATCTGAAGGGGATCCTGAGGAAGCTAGGCAGGCTGATGGCCGGGCTTGAACTGCATTTCAGTGAGGGCCAATCCGGTGCCCTGCCCTACATGAAGAACGGTATGGGCTACTGGCACGGCGGACCCGTGCTCGGTCGGTCCGGTCAACAGATGCGCGGCGAGGAGGTGTCGACGTACTGGAACCTTGACTGGCGGACGTGGGATTACCCTACCCATCAACCGGCGAAGATCCCCAATCGCAAAGGCATCCTTACTCATCCCGCATGGTTGATTGCTCATGCACAGAACCTGGAGACCGACCCGATCCACCGTGGTAAGTGGGTGCGTGAGAAACTACTGGCCGGGACGATCCCCGATGTCCCGATCACGGTCGACGCGGTGATCCATCCTGATAAAGGCAAGACACTCCGTCAGCGTATGGAGGGCCGTACGGGCGACACCTACTGCTGGCGCTGTCATCAGAAGATGGATCCGCTGGGCTTTCCTTTCGAGATGTACGATGACTTTGGACGGTTCCGTACCGAGGAAAACCTCGAGCACCCAGACAACTTGGTGAAGAAGGCGAACCGCGGAGAGACCAATGCGTTCGGTGCAAGCCTCTCGGTTTACAAGACCCTGCCGGTGGATGCGCGTGGGGTACTGGATGGAACAGGCGATCCGACGCTGGATGGTGATGTCGATGACGCGTTTGATCTGATCGACCGGCTTGCGAAGTCCGACAAGGTCCGGCAGTCGATCATCCGGCATGCCTTCCGCTACTTTCTGGGTCGTAACGAGACCTTGGCCGACTCCAAGACGCTGATGGACGCCGAAAAGGCGTATCTTGATAGCAACGGTAGCTTTGATGAAGTGATTGTTTCGCTGTTGACCTCCGATTCGTTTATTTACCGCAAACCCAAGACCGAGAAGTAAGACATGGCGATCAACCGACGCGAATTCATTAAGACGACGGCCCTGGGCACCGCGACGCTGGCGATGACGCCTTCGTTCAACAATCTGCTTGAGGCACCGGCACTGGCTTCCGGACATCGCACAAGCGGCACGCCTCATCGCTTTGTCTTTATTCGTAAATCCAACGGCAACCTGGTCAACCAGTTCTCCCTGCCTTCGTTCAATGAAGAGCAGCAGAAGATGGACAAAGAGAAGCAGGCCTTTGAGGTCGCACTCGATGGACATGAGTTGCCCCAGTGGCTCAAGGCACTTGATGGGCACAAGGAGAACATGACGATCCTGCACGGCATTTCCATGTCGATCAGCGGCGGGGGGCATTACTCCTACTCCGGCTGCATGGGCGCGTACAAAGCCGGACGCAACGTCCTGAACAACATCAAGCGGGCAACCGTTGACTTCGAATTGGCCAAGCTCTTTCCCTCACCGTTTGGGCATGTGGAAATGTCCCTTGCGACGCCGCATGGCCGCGACCATCGGACCGGGATCGTCTCGGGCTATTCCGCGCCGGCCCCGAAGCAGCGTAATTACTGCTACGCCGACCCGATGACCGCATACTTGGAGCTTTTTAAATCGGTTACGAATACAGATGAGGTTGCTTCCGACAACGCGCTGCTTGACTACCTCCACGAGCAGGAGACCCGACGACTCAAGGGGCTGGACGGTGATGAGCGTCTGAAGATCAGCGACCAGGTCGAGTCCTTGCAGTCGATCCGCGACCGTAACGCCAAGGTCGCCACCTTGGGCGACGCGATCAAGAAGCACCTTCCCGAGATCGATCCGATCCACGCCAATGGCGGGCCCGACGCGACACTGCCCCAAAAGCAGGCCGCTTTTACGGATGTGATCGTTGCCGCTCTGGCGTCAGGCCTGACCAATGTCGTGACTTACACCATCGATGATTTGGGCACCAATATCGCATCACTGCCTGAAAACGATGAAAAGACCAGTATCCACGCGGTGGGGCACGGGCAGGGCGGCCGGTCCGCTTTTATGCGCGATGTCATCAAAACACATCACATGAAGCAGGTCCACACGCTCGTCACCAAACTCAAGGCCATCCCCGAGGGTGCCGGCACGATGTTCGACAACACCACGGTCATCTATATGCCAGAGACCGGTGCCGGGCACCATAGCCCGGATACCGAAGCACCGATGCTGATCATGTCCGGCAAGAACGCCAGGCTTGATATCGCAGGCCGGTATATCCGCTTGCCGTTCCACGGCACCGAGGGCCACAAGACTTTGGGCAACTGGTACACGACTCTGCTCAATGCCTACGGCAACCCGATCGACCACTACGGCGATCTGGACCTGACGATGCAACGACAACGTCTTGAGCAGACCGGGGCAATCGATCGGTTTATGGTTTCATAGATGTGGTCCGACAGTCACCATCCTTGTGCACTATCGCGCAAGGGTTGGGTAGATCTTGGTTTCTGATAAGAACAGCGCTGATTGGTCACGCGATGATGTCGTGAACGACTTCGCCATAGACATCGGTGAGGCGGAAATCGCGTCCAGCGTGCTGATACGTCAGCTTGAGGTGGTCGATGCCAAGCAGGTGTAGGATCGTCGCGTGCAGATCATGCATGTGTACCTTGTCCTGCACGGCATGGTGACCCCACTCATCTGTTTCCCCATAGCTGAAGCCGCTCTTGACGCCGCCGCCCGCCAGGAAGACCGTGAAGCCGTCGGGGTTGTGGTCACGGCCTTTTTTGTTTTGGGTATACGGCGTGCGGCCAAATTCGCCACCCCACCAGACGAGGGTGTCTTCGAGCAGGCCGCGCTGCTTGAGGTCTTCAAGCAGGCCGGCGACGGGCTGATCGGTTGCCGTCGCATGGGACATATGCTGTGACATGTTGCTGTGCTGATCCCATTTGGGATTGATGCCGTTGTCTGCGTAATTGATCTGCACGAAACGTACGCCCGCCTCAGTCAGCCGCCGCGCAATCAAACATTGTCGGCCAAAGTCATCGGTTGGTTTTTTGCCGATACCGTACAGATCAAGCACATGTTGAGGCTCATCATTCAGGTCGATCAGGTCCGGTGCATTCATCTGCATGCGGAACGCAAGTTCGTAAGAATCGATCGTTGCTTCGAGTTTGTCGTTGGTGCCACGCTGGTCCGCCTGTTGCCGATTTAACTCCTGCAGGAAGGAAAAATGCTTCTCCTGCTGCTCGGGGGATAACTTGTGGTTGGTAATGTTTTCGAACTTTGCATTGGAAGTTGGGATTTCAGCTCGGCCGATATCCGTGCCCTGATAGACCGTTGGCAGGAACGCGTTGCCGTAGTTGCGAGGCCCGCCCTTGGTCGGGGGTGGGTTGAGCGTGATGAAAGCCGGGACATTCTGGTTCTCTGTTCCAAGGCCGTAGCTGACCCATGAACCCATGGATGGACGGATTACATTTGTCGCGCCGGTATGAAGAAACAGGGATGCCGGCCCATGCGCAACGCCTTCGGTGTGCATGCCCTTGATGAAGCAGAGGTCATCGACGTGCTTGGCGATATGCGGGAACAGTTCGCTGACGGCCTGCCCGCATTCGCCATGCTGCTTGAACTTCCAAAGCGGCTTCATCAACCGCTCTTTCTGTACTTTGCGCTGGCGTGAGTTGTAGAAATCCAGTTCCTTATCGTGATACTTGTAAAGGTCAGGCTTCAGATCGAATGAGTCCACTTGGGAGGGGCCACCCTGCATCCAGATGAAAATGACCCGCTTGGCTCGCGGCTTGTGATGCGGCTTCTTTGGGAGGAGCGTCGGGTGGGAGCCTGCCGCGATCTGTGACGGATCGGTTAATCCGAATGCCTGGCCAGACAGCATGCCCGACAGCGCGATGGAGCCAAATCCGCAGGCGCAGCTATTCAGGAGTTGGCGGCGCGAGATATTAGAAGGTGTATGCATGTCAATCACTCTGGATCAATGTTGAGCTTTGGATCGAGTGCGTGTGTTAAATAAGCAGTCATTGTATGGCGGTGCTGTTTATTTAATATTGATATCTGAAATCGAGGCTGGCAAACAGGTTTTGTACGACACCGGACCACGCGTCGAGTCGTTGCTGAGCAGCATCCTTATCGTCCTGTTGAATCGTTGAGGCAAGAAATTTCAGCGTAATACGGATCTCGGCTTCCGTGGGCTTTCGGCCCAGGGCTTGGCGATACAGGATCGTCAAACGCTCGGTGTCATCCGCAGCATCCATGGCCAACAGGCGCTCCGCTGCGGCGCTTGCCTGTTCCTGCACAAACGGACTGTTCATCATGTACAACGCCTGGGTCGGCAGCGTACTGGTCGTGCGCTGGCCTGTGACCACGTTTGGATTCGCAAAGTCGAACGCGTCAAAGAGCGGGTCGACGGTGTTGCGGAAAACCGGGACATAGACACTACGGCGGATACTGTTGAACTTGTAGTTGACCCCGGTTTTTGTGCCGGGCCGCATACTTGATCCGCCCGGGGTTGTTTCGAGTTGGCCAGAGACCGACAGCATCACGTCGCGGATCACCTCGGCATCAAGCCGCTTGGTATGAGCGCGATGCAGGAGCATGTTTTCTGCATCTACAAGTGCCGCATCTGAAGACCCGTCACTGCTCATCTGATAAGTATGCGAAAGCATGATGCTTCGGATGGTCTTTTTGATGGACCAGCCATCTGCAATGAACTGCGTGGCGAGGTGATCAAGGAGCATCGGATGCGTCGGCCGGTCGCCCGGGACGCCAAAGTTGTCCGGCGTTCGTACGATGCCTTCACCCATGAGGTGCAGCCAGATGCGGTTGACCATGACACGTGCGGTGAGTGGATTGTTGGGCGATGCGAGCCAGTCGGCGAGTTGGAGCCGGCCACTTTGATCGTCTGTGATACTCTCCGGACGCGCGGACTGTCCTTTTGGCGTGACGACCTGAAGGAATCCGCGTTCAACCCTGTCGCCGAGTTGATGGGCATTGCCACGGATACAAATGTGATAGTCGCCGATTTCGCTGTGTTCAGCGACGCTCATCACCTTCTCTGCCTTCGGCAGATTCTGTTGCATTGCTTTTAGTTCGGATTCCAGTCCCTTGACCGTCTCCTTGAGATCCTGCACTTCATCCTTCAGCGCAGCGATTTCAGCGAGGTCTCTTGGTTGATCGCCCGATTCTATTTCCTGTTTTGCACGCTTGTCGGATACGACAGGTAGAAGTTGGATAGCGTCGATGATCACGGTACCGGTGACCTTCTTCGCATCAATCTTTACAAGGGCTTTGTCCTCAAATGGGAAGGTGCCGAGCGAAACAAAATGGCCGTCGAGTCCCGGTGTTTGTTGTTGATCAATATTCTTAGTGGCGTATCCGTTCGCATGCCGGATCTCAACGGGCAGGCGCGTGGTCCGATTCTGACTCTCGGAGTATGCAACACGAACTTCATACTCGCCGGGCGACGGCAGGTTGGCGGAGAAGGTGGCGCTGGCGTTCGTACCGCCTAACGTGTGCTGATAGCCCTTGTCGATGTATCGCTTGACGCTGGTACTTTTGGTCCATTTCCCCTGGAGTTTCGCCATCTCATCATCGATGACGATGCCAGGGATTGAAGAGGACGCAGTCAGTTGGTCGTTTACTGATTTGCCTGACAGCCTGGATAACTGGCTCTGTGATTGCTTTAATGTCGCCTTCGCCTGGTCAAGCTGTTCTCTTAAGACTGCAATCCCGGGCTGGATCTTTTCTCGCTTTGCAAGCTTGTCAGGCGGTAATGGCAACTCGGTTTCGACAAATCGGCTGACACCCGCATTGATACCCGCAGTCAAAGAACGTGTGCTGCGAAATATCCCTGCCAGGGCGTAATAGTCCGCTGTTGGAATCGGATCGAACTTGTGGTCATGGCATCGCGCGCAGCCGAGTGTCATGCCAAGGAAGGTGCGACCCATCGTATGGATCTGCTCGTCAATCACTTCCATGCGCAGCAGTTCCTTGTCCTGCAGCTCGTAGTTGATCGCGCCAAGCATGAGATAGCCCGAGCCGGTCAGTTGGTCCGCCCGCTGCTCCGGTGTGTCGTATGACATCAGGTCGCCGGCAATCTGCTCTCGGACGAATTGATCATATGGCTTGTCGTCGTTGAACGAATCGATCACATAGTCACGGAAACGCCATGCATTATTGAAAATCAGGGTGCGTCCACCGCCCGAGGATTCCGCATATCGACTGATATCCAACCAGTGCCGGCCCCAGCGTTCGCCGAAATGTTGTGAAGCGAGCAGTTCATCGACGATCTTCGCAAAGGCGTCGGGTGATGTGTCATTCACAAACGCATCGATCTGCTCAGTCGTTGGAGGCAGGCCGATCAGATCGAGATATGCTCGTCGGATTAGTGTGTGCCTTGAAGCATCTTTTGCCGGTGCAAGTTGTTGTTCTGCAAGCCTCGCGTAGATGAAGCGATCAATATTGCCGCGTGACCAGCGATCGCTTTCATGGTTTGGCGGCGTCGGGTGAGCGATCGGTTGATACGACCAGAATGCGCGGCCTTTTTCAATATCAATGGCCTGAGGCTCGGGCTGAGGCTTCTTCCCGATACGTGGATCGGGTGCCCCCATCTCCACCCACTTGACCAACGCCTCGATCTCGTGGTCAGGCAATTTGCCCTTGGGCGGCATCTGGACAAACTCATTCTTGTAACGGATCGCTTCGATCAACAGGCTTTTCTCGGCCTTGCCTGCAACGATGGCTTGCCCACTATCGCCGCCGGCCATCCAGCCCGCTTTGCTGTCCAGTAGCAGTCCGCCTTTCTTTTTCTCTTCTTCGGAGTGGCACTTGTAGCAGCGTGCAATCAATACGGGACGTACCTGCTTCTCAAAGAATTCGAGCGACGCGGCATCCAGAGCATGCTCTTCAGCCGAAGTGATCACCGGCACGCACAGCAACGATAGGAGTAGAGTGAAGAAATGGAGCGGCCGTTGCTTGATCATGAAAGTTTTTACATGAAAATGACAGGGCCTATTTTATCATCGGATGTCAGAATACAGACGGTGAATAGCGATATTCCTGCCCTCAAATACCGCATAAGGCGGCAATAAGGGCACTGAGTAAGGTAAAAACCCCCTCTGTACCATTGCGGATTTGGGCTGGGGCGCACGACCCAACTGCAGCCCAACGACCTCGCTTCTGGCAAGGTTCCATGTGTCTCTAAAAAGCAATACCTGAACTTAGTTGGGAATCATACGTGTCGCCATTGCGCTGTACTTTGTCTTGAATTTGTTCAGGCATTAATTAGCAAACAGTTATGCTGAAATATTGAAAGATAAAGTCTTAAGCTTCATGAGATTCACATGCCCGTTTATAAGATCAAATACAAGAAGCCTGATCAAAACTCTAAGACTGAAGTGAAGCAATTCGGATTTGACAGGTGCCATGCCATATCTCTACTAAAGCGACGAGATCCTGAATTTGATGGCAGCTTTGTGGCGGAAGAGGCAGGGGATCACGCGGTTTATTGCGATGTTGTCTACGATGGATATTCCGGGGTTGTCGTAGACGACTATGCGACCGGTTTTTTTTATATACGTGCAATGGGGCCTGGCTATTGCATAGATGCGGATGTACCTATAGACAAGCCACAGAAAATACAAGGGGAGTTTATGCGGCAAGTCAGGGAGCATCTCGCGTCAACTGAAAAGTAGAATTGTGGTACAGATTGGACATGTAAGTGCATAACGAACTCGCCACGGTGCATGTGATTTGTTCTCAGGAATACTTTTCTTTTCACAGATCAAACAGCGGCTAATGACCAGTGGATCTTCACTACAGATCATTACTATTGTGCTGTCCATTGCGGGTAAGTGAACAGTTCATGTTTTGTTGAGAAAAGATCGTGGTGGTTCTTAATTGCATAAGAAACCAGTAAACAGCATGTAAATATGACATTTGGTCGTGCATTTGCGACAGGGTCAGGATAATTATTGTTGATTTGTGAGATAGCGTCGATAGATGGGGAGAGGATGAAGGCCCCTCTTACTGAGGATGGCTTCTGACCGCGCCATCAACTCATTGATTGTGCATCAGTCGGGGTGCTCTTTACGAAACTCACTCGGGTTCTGACCAAAGAATTTATAAAAAAACCTTGCCATTTGCGTTGAGCTGGAAAAGTTGAACTCTTGCGAGATTGTAAGGAGTGACTTGTTGGTGGTAAGCAGCTCTTTTTTCAGGGCGTTAATTCTGTTCTGTGCGATTACATCCGGAACAGACTTGTCGAAATACTTCTGAAAATAGCGATGTGCCGTGCGAGAGGATACGCGCAGATATCCAGCGACATCCTCGCAATCAATATTATCCTTTATATGCTCTTTTATATAGTGAACTGCACGCGTGACCATGGGGTCTTTGCAGTGGAAGATATCCGTTGAGTCTCTTTCAATGATATAACGCGGGGCGATATATTGGACATCATTAACCGTTTGCTTGGTCATGATTCTGTGAAGTGTGGCGGCTGCTTTATAGCCTACTGAAAAAAAGTCATGCTCCACCGAGGTAATACATGGCTCGGCAGATTCTGTCATGTGGTAGGTGTCTTGCAGCGTGATGATGCCTATTTGACCCGGGACTGCAATATCCATCTCGTAGCAGATCTGTGCGACGTAGCGGGCTGCTGTAACCTGTGACGCAATGATCCCAGTAGGCTTTCCGGCATTAGATACACAGTTCGCAACAATGTTCCGAAATTGAATCATCGTTTGAGGCTTTGCTTCGAATTCTCTTGGAATTTCAATACTCGAAACATGGATTGAACTTTTTGCCTTGGCTGTGGCATTAATTGCGTCTTTTGCGATCTCGCTGGCTATATCACCTTCCATGTGGACATAGGTGATATTGTTGAATCCACTATCCACCAAATGATCGAGCGCTAAGGTAGCTGCATTTGAGTAATTACTGAATACAGATGGGACGTCTTTGACAGGGCTGTTTGACCAGATATTGACCATGGGGATAGCACTCTGCAGTGCTGCATCATGCCATGAGTCGGAGATTCTCCCAACAATTCCACGGTATTCGCATGGAAGCGATGCATCTTGCATGCCAACCATGTGTGGATCGACGATACATTTCCATCCAATCTCTTTCGCAAACCTCATGATCCCCGCATAGCAGTCCTGATGCCATGGGTAGCCATGGTCCAGTTCAATTGCGATGGCGACCGGAATTACATTCATAAACTTAGATACTTAAGCGAGATACTACGATTCTGAGATTTCATATATTAGCGCTGAATTGAGTGTTCTCTACAGAGATCCTCTGGAATTGTCGAATTTGCGCTAATTTTTGTCGCCTATTGCGATGTATTTTCAATTACAAGTATCCGAATTCTGTCCGATCTATGGTTTATGCAACGTTCTGATTGCCCGGCTCTGTCTACTATGGATCCATCTGGTACGAGTTCAATTCCGCGTGCAACACTCCTGGCTCCAGTTGGTGCGGGTGCTTGCTATTGCACCTATCTGAGCCAGTTGGCCATCCATAAAGTCGCTCAAACGGCATCTCCGCGGGCGTTTGCAGAGGGCATGCAAATGTCTCAAGAAGGTGTTGGCTTCATCTCCCAGGCCTACATGGAGGAGGTCGGTGCGTGGGATAAGATTCATCCGATGGTTTATGACGCACGCTGTAAGTACGCCCCGATCTTCGCGCTGCTTGAAAGTGACTGTCAACCCATACTTCTCGCACGCGCATTTGATTACGGGTTTAACGAAGTCATCAAGCTTGATCAGCCTGAGCATGAGGCAAATGCCCGGATGAGAAGTGCCTGCAGAAGCTCATCAGAGGCGCGTATGCTTGCGCAGAGTCGGGGAATCGATAGTGAAACAGATTTCTATCTTGATTCGGTCTTCGATAGTCACCTGGCTGCTGCAAGGGGCTACGCCATGAGGCACCAGACAGGTGTATACGGCATTGTGCTGAAACTGATCTTTATGGATGGATGTCCAGATGAATTTTCCCCCAAAAAATTACATCGCGAGATGCTTCAATTTGCTTCATCGCTGAAAACGATCGCGCGTCCCTACGATCCGATATTCCGCTTAGATACCTATCGATTCTTGATATTAACCTTTGATATGCTGGAACAGCATCTTGTCGAAGCGGTACGTCGAATCAACAGCATGGTGATTGGCCAAACGAAGCTAGATGGTATTGGTGCTAAGATCGAAAATGAGGTTTATCATTTCCCGGTCGATTCGGATCTGAGCATTCGAGACATCGTGCCAACGCCTTTGGCCTGATCGGCTCTGTGAATGCAATCGGCGCGTTAGTGAGGAAAATCCGTTTTTCCACAACGTGTGATATTCGCTCCGTAAGTACCTTCTTCAAAAAGATGGGCTTTCTCCATGGCGACTTCGAAACGGACCGTTGATTCGGGATCGAGCTTTGCGGCTTCGGTTCGCGCGAGGACACGCTGGCCGTTGGCAAGTCGGCCATAGACATCCATCATCGCGCCGAGCATCTCGACAACCTGTACGTGTACCTCAAGGGTCGGGGCCTTGCTGTCACTTGAGGCGAGGCTCAGGTGCTCAGGTCTGATGCCCAGGCCCAGCGGACGCTGCATTACCGGTTTCGCGTGTTCGGCCAGTTCACCTGCAAGGGGTAGTTCGATATTCTCCGCGACAAAGCAGAGCCCTTGTCCCTGCGCTTGTACTTTGCCTTCGATCATGTTCATCGCAGGCATGCCGATGAAAGACGCGACGAAACGGTTGGCGGGGTTGCTGTAGACTTCCAAAGGGGTGCCGGCCTGCTGGATGTGGCCGCCACTCATCACGACGACGCGGTCGCCCAGTGTCATCGCCTCTTCCTGGTCGTGCGTGACATAGACCGAGGTTGTCTTCAGTTGTTGGTGTAATTGCTTGAGTTCGGCCCGGGTCTCGGCGCGCAG
>JBMZAP010000098.1:0-14570 GCA_049611445.1 Phycisphaeraceae bacterium
GCCACATCCGCGACGTACCGCGGCTCGTTGGGTCGGACCTTGCGGTGCGGGGCGGGGGTGAGGTAGGGCGAGTCGGTCTCGATCATCAGCCGCTCGAGCGGGATGCGGTCGGATGCCTCGGCTAAATCTTTTGCGCTGCCGAAGGTCACGATGCCGGTCAGGCTGACCATCGCCCCAAAGGCAAGGATCTGGTCGAGCTCGTTCGCACTGCCGGTGAAGCAATGGAAGACGAAACGGGCGGGATCGATACCGCTTGCGCGTAGCACGGCGAGGGTGTCGTCCGTCGCCTCGCGGTTGTGGATCACGATGGGTTTGTCGAAACCTTCTTCTGCGGCGAGTTCGAGTTGCCATTCGAAGACGCGCTGCTGCAGGTCGAATGGTGGGTCGGGATAGTGGCGGTCCAACCCCATCTCGCCGATGGCAACGCATTTGGGGTCGGCCAGCTTCTCGCGGAGGGCGTCGAGCAGGGCGGCCTTGTCCGTGTACTCCTCTGCATAATGCGGGTGCAACCCCGCAGTGAAGTAAACGTTGGGCTTTCGATGCGACAGGGCGCGGGCCTTCTCTGCATCTGCCGGCGTCGTGCCGACGCTGATCATCCGATCGACGCCTGCTTCGTTTGCGGCTGCAATAACCTCATCAACCCGCTCATGCAGACCGTCATAGGTCAGGTGGCAGTGGGTATCGATCATGGATTGTCCACCCGGTCATATGTCTTCTTTGCAGCTTCGGTGACGCGCTGCTTGTAGTCGTCTGAAAAGTTCCAGATGATCGCGCCCTCGTTACGGGTCAGGCCACGCTGGTCCGGGGGCAGGTCTGTCCGCAGGCTCAGCAGTAGATCCGACAGGGTCGCCGAGGAGTAGCGGTGGTGCGAGTGAGAGACGGGGTCGCCGTTGGGCTGGGTGTCTACATTGATCAGCGTGACGTTCTGTGTTTTGCTAAGCCAGTAGCGGTCTGCATCGGTCAGTTCTGTTTCACTGATCGAGCCGATGCGCGGGGCTCGGTAAAGGAACCGGGAAGCCCATCGCAGGGCGGAATCTTTCTGCGAACTGTAAACCACAATCTTGTCGCACATCCCACGCAGGTCTTCCTTCAGGATTCGCTCGCGTGCGACATCCGTACTGATGTCCGGTGCGACAAGAAGCACATTGCCGATCTTCCATCGCTCGCGGCGTTGTTCGGGTGTCATGTCATAACTCATCAACCCGAGTTCACGCAGGACCGACCCGACGACTTCGGCTCCGCTGCTGTGCGCGACCAGGTTGATCTTCTTTGCACTGAGATTGCCAGCCTTGATTTCGTTGGCCAGAAACTCGACAAAGCGTCGGGCATGGGCGGTGGTGTATCGCACCGAGTCGCGATCATGACTGTATTCGAAAAGGTCGTTGTAGCTCGGCCAGCTATACAGGATGAATGGCCCTAGCCCGCCGCTGTACAGTTGCAACTCGGCAACCGTGAGCGCCACTTTTTCAAAGCTGTTTTTAAAGCCATGGATATAGATCGTGATCGCCTGGCCGTGCGATGCCTGCAGAGCTTTTTCGAGGTGATCGACGAAGAGGCGTTCAGGTGCAGAGGTGTTGGAGGCAATGGGTTGTCCGCCTGCTCTGCCTGCGGGGTCCCATCGCATATTGCCGTGACGCTCGATTGAAGTGAGCGTCGGCCTTGGCCTTTTCCCGTCGGGGTTTGCGCGTGTGGCGGCGTCGAGTTGTTGCCAGGCGTCCTTGGGTCCCAGGTCGATCTGCAAGTGACCAAGCTGCATGGATGCACTGCGGTCACGCGTAAACCGACCAAAGTCGCCTTGATCGGGATCGAATTGGCGATCGGTCACGAAGAACAGGCGCTGGTCATTGGTTCGCCATGCTTTGGGCGTATCGGACAACGGCTGGACATGCCCGGCTTCGAACATTGTTGGCAGCACCATCGGCGGACGCTGGCATGCGGGCAGTGCGAGCAATATCAAGATCAAGAGTACGCGGGCCATTCAATGAGTATACCGGGCGCGCAAAGCAGGCTCGCGTCGTTACACTTTGCCTTTATCCCAACGAGAAGAATGACCTGATGAGCAACCGAACCAAGAACCAGCTAAGAGCCACAACGATTGAGCCGTTTCCCTCAGCCGCGGCGGGTAGCGTGCAGATCGCAATGGGCGGCACGCGTGTCCTCTGTACGGCAAGCATCGCCGCTGAGACGCCTCGCTGGATCAAGCGGGATGAAGAGGGCAACCCGGTGCACGGCTGGGTGACGGCCGAGTATGCGATGCTTCCCGGCTCGACGCCCGACCGCAAACGCCGCGGCCCCGACGGCCGATCGACCGAGATTCAGCGCCTGATCGGCCGGGTACTGCGTGCGGCGGTGGACCTGGACAAGATGCCAGGTGTCGCGATTACCTGCGACTGCGACGTCTTGCAGGCCGACGGTGGGACACGCACCGCGGCGATTACTGGCGCTTATGTCGCTCTGGCTCAGGCGATTGCAACGGCTCGTAGTGAGGGGCGCATCAAGTCCAACCCGATCATCGGCCCCGTCGCCGCGGTCAGCGTCGGAATCATCGACGGCAAGGCCCACCTCGACCTCGACTATGAGCTGGATGTGCGTGCCGAGGTCGATATGAACGTCGCGATGAATCACAAGGGTAGCTTCATCGAAGTGCAGGGCACCGGCGAGAAGGGCGTCTTCAGCCGAGAGGAGTTGGACACGCTGCTTGATCTGGCGGGCAAGGGGATCCGCAAGCTGATGAAGATCCAGAAAGCGGCATTGGCTTAGCGGGTGGTTTATCATGTGACACTGACCGGCTTGACCACGGACGAACGCCGCCAATGCCCTGGACGCTGTATCGCTACATCCTGCGTGAACTGCTGAAGGTGCTCGTGCTCACGACGACGGTGCTGGTGGTCGTATTGAGTTTTGGTGCTGCGGTCGGACCGATGGCTGATGGGCTGCTTGGGCCGGTCACGTTGGTGAAGTTTGTGCTGTACACGATGCCGACGGTGTTGGGCTTTGCGCTGCCGTTTGCGGGGGCGTTCTCGGCGACGCTGGTGTTTCACGCGATGGCCAAGGACAACGAGATCCTCGCCTGTCGCGCGGGGGGCATGAGTTACAGCCGGATCTTCGCGCCCATCGCGATGCTGGGGCTGGTCCTGATGCTCGTCCTGTTGCTGCTGAGTAACACGCTCGTTCCAGGCTTCTGGAAGGCGGCGAAGAAGACCGTTGAAGGCGATGTGCTCGGCGTACTGGTCAGTCAGCTCAATCAGAACCGCCCGTACATGCTGGGCAACGACACGCTGGTGCTGTCTGCAGATGCTGCAGAAGTGCGCGAGCCCCCGCCGGGCAGCAGCACGGGCAACCTGAAAGCCGAGCAGTTCATCGTGATGACCGGCGTGGCGGTGGGGCAATACGAAAAAGACAGCCAGACCGTGATCGCTGACACGACTGCGAGTACCGCCAGCGCGTTGCTTGTCCGGGATGAGAATGGAAAGGCTTACATCTCGCTGCGCCTCCGCGATCCGGTGCACTACAACGCGGCCAGCGGACAGTTTGAGACCGTAGGCCGATCCGGTACGCTCGAAACCGACCAGCCGATCCTGCTGCCCGACCCGATCGCTGACGAGGCGGTGTTCTTTACATTTGAAGACCTGATGCGGCTCAAGGAATCCCCCGAGCAATTCGACCTGGTCCGTGAAGCGCAGAATGATTTGGCTGCCTCTATCTCCCGGCAGCAACTGATCAATCTCATCATTGAATCGTTGGGTCCTGAGACGGGGCCGGGATTCATCACCTTGAAGGGTGGGCTGCCCAACACGTATTACCGCCTGAGCAGCCCGATTGTCGATGTCAACGAACGCGGCCTGGTGTTGACCGGCGGCGACGAGATCCGTGTCACGATCGATCGTTATGACAATCCGCAACTGATCGGCGATCCAATCCGCCGGTTTGAAGCAGACTATGCCGAGGTTTCGGTGCGGACCGATCGTTTCGATCGCGAGCCGGAGGCAAGCATCACGATGCGGAACGTCAGCGTACTCGGGCTTAACGACAGCGGGGCAGTGAACAACAAAGAAGAGTATGCCTTCCCCGCAATGCGCCATACCGATCAAGTCCTGGGCGAGGACCCGACGAACCTGTCGACCGAACAACTCCACGAATGGACTCGTCGTGCGTCGATGATCGACTCGGCGAGCGTGCAGAATGCCCGGCTGAATCTCAGCTTTACGATCTACCAGCTCAAGTACATGATCGAAGCGGAACTGCACACACGCCTCGCCACGTCGCTTGCAACACCGCTGTTGCTGTTACTCGGGACCCTGTTGGCCGTGCGGATGCGTGATCGACTGCCTTTGGTCGTCTTCTTCTGGGCTTTCATCCTCGCGATTGTCACGCTGGTCATGATCTACACCGGGTCGAGTATGGCCGAGCGTATTGATATCAACAATATCCAAGGCGGGGATCGACTCGTTGGAATGGGCATCCTCTGGGGCGGCAATCTACTCCTGCTCTTTGTGATTGCCCGGCTTTACCTCCGTGTGGCAAGGAATTAGCGACAACCATGAAAACCCTGGATCGGTACATCATCAAGCTGTTTCTGCAGAACTACGTCATCTTGTGCGTAGTGCTCAGTGGGCTGTTCGTACTGGTCGATCTGATCGTGGACCTGGACGAATTTCTCAAGGCCGGCCGAGAGCACGCCGACCGCATGGGTGGCATGCTCCCCGGCACACTCTGGGTGATGGCGGACTATTACGGGCCGCTGCTATTGATGATGTTCACCGCGATGTCGGGGCTGCTCGTCGTTGCCGCGATGGGCTTTACGATTTCGCAACTGCAGCGTACGCGTGAGATTACTGCCATCCTCGCCAGCGGGATCAGTCTGTACCGCGTTGCAGCGCCGGTGTTGATCGTGGGGTTCTCGATCAACCTGCTCGTACTGCCGGTGCAGGAATTGGCGATCCCGCCATTGGCTGAGAAGCTGGTTCGGTCCAAGTCGCAGGTCGGGCAGCCGACGATCAAAGCCAAGCCGGTGCACTACGCGCGGGACGAGTCGGGCGCATTAATCAGTGCGGCGAGTTTCAGGGCAGACACCGGTGAGATGAGCAAAGTGCGGATCATCGAGCGTGATGAGACCGGCCGACAGATGCGATTGATTCGGGCCGACACCGCGTCGTGGTCGGATGACAATAATGCATGGCTGCTGGATCGAGGGCAGGCCTTCCGCACAGTCACCAGCGACAGCGTACCCGAAGCGTTGGGGGGTGAGACGGTCGATCAGTACCGCACCGAGCTCTCGCCGGACGTCATGATTATCCGCCAGGCTGCGCTTTACGTGCGTCTGCAATCGATCAATCAACTGCAGGTCATGCGCAACAACGCAGCGCTAACCCCTTCACAGCGTGCCCGGATCACTCAGGTCATGTGGGGCCGCTTCACGACGCTGGTAATGGGCATCCTGATCCTGCTGATGGGGCTGCCTTACTTCCTGACACGTGTACCCGGCAACATGCTGATGAAATCTGCCAAGGCCGCAGGGCTGACGATCGGGGCCTGGTCGGCCGGCCTGGTGCTCATGCAGATCGGCGGGCTGAACCCGGTCACGACCGCACTGCTGCCGATCGTGCTGTATGTGCCGATCTCCTTCTACCTTGTCTCCACGATCAAGACCTGAACACCGCCGCGCTGATATTCTGTACCGGATGAACAGGATCGATTCAATCTTTCAAACGCTCGGCGAGCAGGGTGGAAAAGCCCTGATGCCGTTTATCACCGCTGGCGACGGGGGTGTCGAATTACTGGGGCAGGTCATCCCCGCGCTCGAGCAGGGCGGCGCATCCATCTGCGAGGTCGGCATCCCATTCTCCGACCCGATTGCCGACGGCCCAGTGATTCAGGCCTCGATGACCAGGGCGCTGGATAACGGAACACAGGTCGAACAGGTCTTCGAGCAGATCGCCAGCGTCCGTGATAAGACGAGCATGGGGCTGGTCGCGATGGTCAGCTACTCGATTGTCTATCGCATCGGGCTCGAAGCGTTCGTCAAGCAGTCGGCACAGGCGGGCTTTGACGGTTTTATCTTCCCCGATCTTCCTTTGGAAGAATCGCAGGCCGCACGTGATGCCACCGCGGAGGCCGGCCTGATTCTGAGCATGCTTATCGCGCCGACGACGCCGATTGAACGTGCTCAGCAGATTGCCGCGGCAAGCACGGGTTTTGCGTATGTGGTTTCACGTCGCGGGATCACCGGCGAGAGCAGCGCGTTGCCGCCGGAATTACCCGAGCGACTGGCAAGGCTCCGTGAGGTGACTGAAGCCCCGATGGCCGTGGGTTTTGGAATTTCCAACGCCGACCAGGTGCGCGATGTGGTGGCGGTCGCTGACGCGGCGATCGTTGGGTCGGCAATGGTTCGGCGGATGCACGAGCACGCGGATGACCCCGCGGCACAGGCATTGGCCATGACCCAGGAACTGGCGGCGGGGCTACCTAATGTTGCGGGGCGTGCCTGATCGCATGGGGAAGGATGAGGTGAAAAGGTGTCACAGCGGACATTGGTCCTGATCGGCTTGTTCTGGGCCCAGAGCATCCTCGTGCTCGGTCTGGCGCTGATGCTGCCCGCACTGAGAGGAGAGGGCGACCCCGTCATGGGGCTGGCTTTCGTCTCGGCAAGCCTGTTTCTGGCGATGTGGCTGGTGATCGACTTTCTGGTCCCACAGGCCGGCCAGATCTTTACCGGAACCTTGAAGCTGCTGACAGTCGTATTGTTCTTTGCAAGCGGTGTCGCGACGCTCTACGGCGTATGATCCTTTTAAGCAGGTCTACACCGAACCAGTCGAGTCACCCGATAGAAGACCCGATGAGGTCTCTGTTCCGCACACCATCCACGACTGCCATCATGATCAAACGTCTCGTATTATCGGCCCTCTGCTTGATGAGCCTTTCAGCGACCGCTGAAGAGGTCAATACCAGCGCAAAACAGCAGCTTTCGGATGTTTACGTCCGTTCCGCTCTGACGTTCTTCAACTTGACGGAGATGCTCGAAACCGACGAGCCCGGCGAACTTGCTAATTCGATGATGGCGTCCGCGACGCGATTGAACCCGGATAATGCGCAGGCCTGGTCGATGTGGGCCGAGTTGGCACAGAGCGTCAGCAATCAGGAAGCATACGAGAAAGCACTGGTTGGCTACCTTAATACAGGTGTGGACGATGACCGGGCTCGGTTCAAACTCATCCAGTACCGCCTATCCAGCAAGAATACACTCGATGCACAACTGCGTGAGGTCGAACGACTGCTCAACGGTGAAACAGGCCGGGGCTTCTCTGGACCGCTGCGCTCGCGGCTGGCATCTTTTGCAAGCACGATCGCGGACGAGCTAGGCGACGAACGAGCCCACCGCAAATGGGCCGTCGAAGCCGCACGCGCCGACCCGGGCAGTGTCGAGGCTGCCCAGAGGATGCTTGACCTTGTCGTTGAACTCGGCGGGGATGCGGTCAAACGTGGTACGGCGACAATCAATGTGATCCGCGCATCGCCTTTGGATGCTTCGGCAAGGCTGGGTCTTGCAACGCAGCTTGCCGAGCAGGGGGCCTATACCCGCGCGGCACAGCAGTTTGAAGTGGTCTCCACACGCCTGAGCCAGCAGCCTTTGCAACTGCCCAGCTATGTCGAATGGGCCAACTGCCTGGCATTGAGTGGCCAGGACGAGTTGCTGTTGACGCTGCTCGATCAGTTTGAAGCGGCACTGAATCAGCCGGCCGAAGCACCCGCAGAAGACGCCGGTGCCGAGGGGGCAGAAGCCGTGGAGAACGAGCAGGAGAAGGTGGACTTGCCGCTCGCACTCGAGCTGGCGCGGCTGGCCGTGCTGCGTGATGCAGAGGATCAGGACCAGGCTCAGATCGTGTTCGATCGTATCGCCCGTCAGCTCTCGGCCAAGGCAGATGAAGCAGACGCGGATGCGCAGGGGCTCGAACAGCGCAAGCTGGACCTCGTCGCAATCGCGGCGCTCTTCTGCCCGGACCTGGACAAGGCCCAGGCCATGATTGAAGAGCACGGTAGCGATCGTATTGCGTTGGGCTGGATCACGCTGCGTAAAGGCGACAAGGCTCAAGCCCGAGCAAAGCTCCAGCCTCACGCGGCGACCGATGCATTGGCCGCATGTGGCCTGGCATTCGCAACCGCGCAGGACGATGCAGGCTTGGCCCGACTCCTTCAGAACTTTATCGATTCTGATCAGGCGACACCGTTGACGACGCTGGCGGCAGGAAGGGCGATGTTGGGAATTGATACTCCCGCCCAGCCGACGACGACAGGCAAAGCGTTGCTCGCTTTGATGGCGAAGTCACCCGAGTCGTTCTGGCTCGTTGACCTGGAGCGGACGCCATGGCTGGATGTTCGGATGCGTATCAAGCCGCAGCGCATCAAGCCACTGCAGCCGATCCGTGCCGAGATCACGCTCTGGAACACCTCCCGGTTCCCACTTGGGATCAGCGAAAGTGGACCGATCAATCAAAGCGCGGTGATCACCATCAACGCAACAAGTTCCGGCCGGATGCTTCCGCCGACACCGCCGGTCGTTGTGGATCTTGGCCAGCGTTATAGCCTGAAGGCCGGCGAGCGGCTCATCATCGATACCCGGCTGGACTATCATCAGTTCGGAGCGTTGCGGGCGAACAATCCTGGCGTGCCGGTATATTTCGATACGCGCCTACTGATCAATCCCGCGTTGAATCATGCGGGCCTCTGGCGGCCAAGCGGCATCGGCGGTTTGTCCGATGTGCGTGACAACCTGATTGAAGCCCGGCCGACGACCAAAGAAGCGATCGATTCCTGGCTTGACGAGATTGACAGCGAGGTCGTCTCCACACGCCTCAATGCGCTTCAGCGTTTATCTGCGCTGAACCGTGATAGTCAGCCTGGCGTTGTTCAGCCTGCCGTGGTTGAGCGTGTCACCGCTGCGCTCCTGCAGGCATGGGACAACTCGACCGAATTCGAACAAGCGTGGATCATTCAAAATGCTGTCGCGCTGGATAGCGACGACCCGACATTCCCCGCGCTGCTGGACAAGGCGACCGAAAGTAGATCCAAGGACGTCTGGACCTCATTGCTCACCACGCATGCGACCGAAGCGGAATCCAAATTGCTGACGACGGCCATTGGTCGTCAGGACCTGCCTGAGGTCTCACGCTTTGCAGAAAAGCTGCGGCGGCTGCTGAATGACTTTGCGAAGTATCAGGCCGAGCAGACGAGCGAGCAGCAACCTGTTGGGCCGTAAATCAGGACTCGGTGGTTGGGGGTTCCGCAGACTCGGACGGGTCATTCTGTCCGACTGGTTCCGCAGCATCCTTGGCGCGTTCCGCAAGGAAGCCGGCGCTGGGATACCCGCCCAGTGCGATGGACGCCAGTGCCGCGATGACGCCGCCGGCACGACGAAGTACCGGGCCAGTCTCTTCGGTCTGTCCCTTGTCTTCGCCAAAGAACGCAACGCCGACGATTCGCAGGTAATAGCCCGCACTCATCGCCGAGTTGATGATCATGAGGACGACCAGGCCTTGGAACAGGCCTGCGTAGCCCGAGTCCGTGGTCCCCGCCGCATAGGCCGAGCCAATCAGGTACAGCTTGCCGAGGAAACCGACCAGCGGCGGCAGGCCGACCAAGGAGACGACGCTGACCAGCAGCACGCCTGCCTGGAACGGATGCCGCGTTCGCAGGCCTGCAAGGTCGTCATACGTTTCGACATCCCCACCGTCCTTGCGCGTGAGGCAGCCGATGACCGCGAACGCGCCGATGGTGCTCAGGCCGTAGGCGATCAGGTAGAACAGTACTGCTGCGGTGCCGTTGCTCAGCGAGGTGTCCGCGTCGGGGTTGGCCTCCATCAGCGACATCGCGAGAATCGGCCCGACCAGGATGCCCACGAGCATGTATCCCGAGTGAGCGATCGACGAGTAGGCGAGCACCCGCTTGAGGTTCTTCTGCACCAGGCCCAGCACGTTGCCAACCGTCATCGTCAGCGCCGCGATGATGGCAACGAGATAAACGATTGGCTCGGGCAGGCTCGGCAACCCAGAGGTGCCATGCGCATCTGACAAAGGCAGGCCAAGCAGGGCGATCAACGCGATCACGCCCGCGGCCTTAGGCACGAAGGCAAGGAAAGCGGTGACTGGTGTCGCGGCGCCCTGATACACGTCGGCCGTGTAAAAGTGCATCGGCACCGCGGCGATTTTGAAGCATATGCCGACCACCGCGAGCATGACGCCCAGCACCATCATTGGCGAGGCACCATTGGCAGAGACGTATGCCGCGATTTCTTTGAATTCGGTCACTCCTGTCGCGCCGTAGATCAGCGTGAAGCCATAGAGGAAGATCGCGACGGATAGCGCCCCGAGGAAGAAATACTTGATCGCCGACTCCTGCGCGAGCCCGCCATTTCGGTCGCGCGACGTGGCGATCATGACATACGTCGGCAACGAACTGAGTTCCAACGCAAGGAACAGCCACACCAGTTCAGAAGCCCCGGCTGTCATCATCACGCCGGTGAGCGAGAACAGCATGAACGCGAAGAACTCGGCCTTGTAGTCGTCGCCGGGCTCAAATGCCTTACCTTCGCGTGCTTCAGCATTCGTGATCTGCTTAAGCCCGTCGACCGTCCCGGTCGCGACGAACATCAGCAGCACACCCATCGCGAGGACCGCAAACTTCAGATACGCCGAGTAGACGCCCAGGCCCATGAAGTGCGTCTTGTCCACGGTGCCCACCGAAAGCAGCACAATCGCAGAGACGACAAGCGTCGCGATCGCCACGCCAGGCGTCGCTTTGCGGACTGCGGCCTTGCTCGAGAGCCCCGCGATCAGGCACAGGCATGCCCCGATCATCATCGTGATCTCGGGCCAGAGGTGCTGGAGTTTTTCGAGGGTGGCTTCCATTAGTCGTTGGCCTCCTCGTTTGTTGTAGATGGTTTGGAGTTAACCGCCAAGGCGCCAAGACGCCAAGGAAGGCAAATATTTATGGATGATTGCGTGTTTACAGGAGAATTCATTCTGTAGATTCCCCCGTTTCAGTTTCCAGTTGTTCATTGATCGTTCTGCTGACTTCGCTTAGAAAACGATATTGTTCGAGTGTTTGGCCGCGTTCTTTTGCGATTCGGGATTCTACTTGCTCTAAATCTAAATCAGCCCCAACCGATTCCGGTTGGCCTTCCTTGGCGTCTTGGCGACTTGGCGGTTCAAACTCGAACCGCTCGACGATTTGCGATTCCTCCGCCTCCGCCTCCATCTTGTCAATCTCATCATGCACGTACTGCGTGTGCTCTTGGATCGCCGGCTCAAGCGACCGGAGGATGGGATAGGGGTACAGGCCGATGATCAGGCAGATCGCGGCGATCGGCGTCAGGGTCATCGCTTCGCGGTAGGACAGGTCATGGCCGCCGGCGATGCCGGTCTCGCCGGTGTCTTCCCAGTGCGGCAGGTTCAGCGGGCCGAAGACGATCTTGCCGACGAGGAAGAGCAGGTAGATCGCCGCGAGGATGACGCCGGTTGCTGCGAGGATGGCGTACCACGGTCCGAGGATCGGGCTGCCGTTGACCTCGCGTGAGTTGAACGTACCGATCATCGTGAGGAACTCGCCGATGAAGCCGTTGAGCCCGGGCAGGCCGACGGAGGCAAACGCAAAGAGGCAGAAGAAGAACGCCCAGACAGGCATGATCTTCGCCAGGCCATTCATGCGGTTGATCTCGCGCGTATGGAAGCGGTCATAGAGCATGCCGATGCACAGGAACATACCGCCGGTCGCCAGGCCGTGGCTGAGCATGTAGATGAAGGCACCGGTTGCGCCGACGGAGCCTGTGTCGGCGGTACCGTCGAAGGCGAAGAGCCCGAGGATACAGAAGCCCATGTGCGAGACGGACGAATAGGCGATGAGTTTCTTCGCATCGGTCTGCACCCAGCAGACGAGGGCTGCGTAGATGACGCCGATCACCGCCAATGCGCCGAGCCAGGGTGCGAGTGTGAGCGCCGCCAGCGGGACCATCGGGATCGCCAGCCTGAGCAGGCCATACGGTCCTAGTTTCAGCACCAGGCCCGCGAGGTCGACCGAGCCGGCCGTCGGTGCCTCGGTGTGTGCGAGCGGGAGCCATGTATGGAACGGGAACAGCGGCGTCTTCACGCCAAAGCCCGCAAGGAATGCAAGCATCACCAGCAGTTGAGCCTCCATCGGCATCTGCCGGCCTGCCGCCCAGAGTGCTTTGATGTTGAATGTCCATTGGCCGGGGTACTCGGCCTTGGCCCACTCGCTGTCGTCTACCTCGCCTTCCACGCCGATCGGGTCAAACTCGATGGAGTCGTAGATCGCGTTGAACTCGACCAGTTGTTCCTGCGACATCGTGCTCGGGTCGATCGTTGTATTGAACCAAGCGACGTACAGTACGCCCGCCATGGTAAGCAGCGAGGCGGTGAAGGTGTAGAAGAAGAACACGCGTGCGGCCTTGAGCTTTTCGCCGTGGCCGAAGATCCCGATGAGGAAGAACAGCGGGATAAGCGTGAACTCGAAGCAGACATAGAAGAAGACAATGTCGCGAGCGATGAACGTACCGATCAGCGCCGCTTCGAGGATGTGCAGCCAGAAGTGGAAGGTGCGCATGTCGCCTTTGACTTCGACGAGCGAGCCGAGAACGACGATGGGCATGAGGAACGTGGTCAGCATGACCAGCCAGATACTCATGCCATCCAGGCCATAGTTAAAGCCGAGGTCCCAGCCAGGCACCCATGGGATTTCGCCGACGAACTGCAGGCTGCCTGAGTTGCTCCAGTCGAACATCGACGCGACATAGAGCGTGAAGAGGAAGCTGATCGTGGAGGTCGTCGCGGAGTAGATCCATGCGCCCTTGCGGGTACCCAGCGCCTTGATGGGCAGCAGCAGCCCGAGCGCAAAGACTGCGGGCATGATCAGCTGAAACGGGATGGTGTAGGCTTCTGGGAGCACGTATACGGTCTTGGGTTAAAGCAGGAACAGGAGTAACAGGGCGATGGCGGCGACGCCGGCGATCATGCCCAGGCCGTAGCCATGCAGCCGCCCGGTCTGGGTGGGTTGGACGGTTTTGCCAATGAGGCGTGGCGCCCAGCCGAAGCTCATGATCGTTGCGTGGATCACGAGTTGGTCAATGAGGTAGAGCACCTGCCCGGTGATGAATAGCGGGCGGACGATCACGCGGTCATAAAACTCGTCGATGAAGTACTTGCCCTGAAGAATGCGGACCGGGCCTTTGAACAACTGGGCGGCGGCCTTGGAATACTCAGGCTTAAGCGTGTAGAAGACAAAGGCTAGGGCGATCCCGCCGATGGCGAAGATGCTCGAGACAATCATCATGATCACGTGGATCGTCTTGGCGGTGCCTTCGTGTGAGACCGGCAGCACCGCACTGGACGCCGCGATGAGGTCTTCCATCACGTGCATCTTGACGAGGATGTAGCCGGCGATGATCGAACCGATCGCGAGGATGACCAGCGGCAGGTTCATCGGCCACCAGGGCATCTCGTGCGGCTCGTGGGCGTGATGGTCGTCGTGGCCGTGGTCGTCTTCGCTGTGGTGCTCATCGCCCATCTCATACCGGGTTTCGCCGGTGAAGACGATGCACCACAGTCGGAAGGTATAGAACGCGGTGAGCAGGGCGGTCAGCAGCGAGAGGATGCCCAAGAAGATGAACAGGAAGCTGCTCTCCTCGATACCACGGATCCATGCCGCGGCGATGATCTCGTCCTTGGAGTAGAAGCCTGCGGTGAGGAACGGGAAGCCAGCCAGCGCCAGGCAGCCGACGAACATCAGCCACTTGGTCACGGGCATCTTCTTGCCCAGCCCGCCCATCGTGCGGATGTCCAGCGTGCCCGCCAGTGCGTGCATGACGCTACCTGCGGTGAGGAACAGCAATGCCTTAAAGAAGGCGTGCGTCGCGAGGTGTGAGACGGCGCCGATGGTCGAGAGCGAGCCCAAGCCGAGGAACATGTAGCCCAACTGAGACACGGTCGAGTAGGCGAAGACCCCCTTGAGGTCGTTGGAGCACAACGCGATGGTGCCCGCGAAGAGGGCGGTGACGCCGCCGACCACGGCGACGACGGTCAAGGACGACGGCACGATCTCGAAGACCGGCATCATGCGAGCGATCAGGTACACGCCCGCCGTCACCATCGTCGCGGCGTGGACAAGAGCAGACACCGGCGTCGGGCCGGCCATCGCATCGGGCAGCCAGACGAACAGCGGGATCTGGGCAGACTTACCAAACGCACCGACCATCAGGCAGAACGGGATGGCCTGGATGGCAAACGGGATCGTCTCACCCGACTCGGGCAGGGCGGCGAAGATCGTTGCGAAGTCGGTTGAGCCGAACTGCTGCCAGCACAGGAAGATGCCGATCAGGAACCCGAAGTCGCCGATACGGTTGACGACGAACGCCTTCTTGGCTGCGGCGACGGCCGAGTCCTTGCCGTAGTAGTAGCCGATCAGCAGGTATGAGCAGAGCCCGACGCCTTCCCATCCGAGGAACAGGAGGACGAGGTTGTCGGCCATGACCAGTGTGGTCATCGCGAAGATGAAGAGCGCCATCG
>JBMZAP010000099.1:0-14521 GCA_049611445.1 Phycisphaeraceae bacterium
GGGCAACACCGGTACCGTGATCCTGCGTCTGCTCGAACAGCGCCTGGACAACGTCATCCGCCGCCTTGGCTGGGCACGTACGATCTGGCAGGCCCGCCAGATGGTTGCCCACGGCCACATCACTGTCAACGGCGGCAAGGTCGACCGGCCCAGCTACCAGATCAAGGTTGGCGACGAGATCAAGCTCAAGAAGGACAGCGGCACCAAGCTCGTCCGTGAGAACATGGAATCCCTGCCCGGCCACGAGGTCCCCGGCTGGCTCGAGTACAACCCCTCGACCCTCGCGGCAAAGATCGTCGCCACGCCGACACCCGATCAGGTCCCGTTCGATGTGAACATGAACCTGATTGTGGAATTCTATCGCTAAGCTGATTCATTCAATCGATAAGAAAAACGCGGAGCTTCATGCTCCGCGTTTTTTATATAAACATCATGCTATGTTTCACACATGAAATCCAAGGATGAAAATTCCCCGCAAGAAGACGAAGAACCTCGCAAAGTTCAAGTCTTCATCACGAACAAGCACCTCAAGATTGGCGGGGCAACCGTCTGCTGCCTCGCCGGATTGATCATCACCTTGGTTAATATGCGATCAGATGTTGATATGTCACTGATCGGGGCGGGGCTGATGTTTACGGCCTTAGGGATGCTCGTCAAATCAGGATTGATTGACGATTAACGCGCTCGGATATAGCGTCTTGGTGATCACGCTCCGAACACATCGCGCAGCATCGCCAACGATTTAGGCACGCCAGTCTGCCAATCATCTTTGCCCTCGAACTCCAGCGAGATAAAGCCCTTGTAGTTGGCCTTCTTCAGGATCGCCGCGACGCGCTGGTAGTCGATGTCCAGTGTGTACCAGATGCCGCCGCCGAAGTAGGTCTTGGCCTGTACAAGCACAGCGTCCGGTGCGAGCTTCTCGTACTCGCTGTACTGGTCTTCAAGCGAATTGCCTGTGTCCAAGGTCGTACGCAGCCAGGGCGAATCGACCGCATTGACCACACGCATGACACCAGCGGCGGTGCGTCCCAGGCCCCAGTGATTCTCCAGGCCCATCACCACGCCACGTTTCTCAGCTTCCTTGGCAAGCTCGGCATATGCATCGATCACCCACTTAAAGCCCTCATCATCGGTATAGCCTTCCAGTGGCGATTCGATACCCTTGTTTTCCATGAGGTGATCAAAGCTCTTGCTTGTCCCCCACGTGCCGGTGTTGACACGCATGGTCGGGATACCCAACTCATAGGCGAGTTCAAGCGAGTTGGTCGTGCGGGTGATATTGGCTTGACGCTTTGCCTTGTCGGGGCTGACGAAACCCTGGTGTGTGCTCAGGCCGACGAGTGGCAGGCCGGCATGCAATGCCTGGCGTTTGATTTCACGCCGATCGGATGGGCCTGCGTCTTTGCCCATCTGCACTTCCAGCACTTCGACGCCATCAAACCCCATCCGTGCGGCCTGTTCAATTGACTCCGGCACGGTGGCCCGACGTCCGGCTTTGCCAAAACGCCAGAATGAGTAGGTTGAAACCGCGATGGGATTACCTCGCCTGGCGCCACTCGATGCGGTGCCTTCATGTTCGGCGGCTGGTGTTATGGAGCAGCCTTGCAGCATGCCGAGCGAGGCGGCAGCGGCAGAAGTCGTCAGGAATGTACGGCGATCGAGTTTTTGCATGGTGTGACCTTGAAAAAGTAAGCCCCGATGAATCCGTCAGAATCATCGGGGCATATCGAGTGGAGCCGAGGGGGATCGAACCCCTAACCTCTGCATTGCGAACACAGCGCTCTCCCAATTGAGCTACGGCCCCGAGGGGGTTCGGCATTGTCATCAACGTATCTGAGCGGGTCAAGTCGATCGTTTTTTTGGCGTTACACGGAAAAAGTTCTGGACTTGGCCCCGAGTCTCACGATATAGTCAAGCAGTCGGGGAACTCCTCGACGCGGACCATCGGAATGCCCGCCTGGCGTGTTAAGGTCGGCAAGGCATGGGACGCATGCGTGGACAGGCAATGGCAATATCAATCCCTCCTCCGCCATTGCACACACGGTTACAAATCGAAACTATAATCCATCCGTTATAGGCTGCGCGATCCATGTCGTGTGGTTCCTAAAGTCATGTAAAGTCATGGCTTGTAAGTATCAGAAATGCTCTGCAATGCGATTGGAGTAATTCATGTCAGCAAAGAAAGAAGCCTGGGGCATCGAGGTTGGAGCTCAAGCCATTAAGGCGATTAAGCTCGGGCGTAACGGCAATGACGTCACGCTGCTCGACTTCGATTCCATGCCTTTCAAGAAGGTGCTCACCACGCCAGACCTGAACGTCGAGGAAGCCATCCGGGTCAACCTCGACGCACTGGCAACCAAGCACGAATTCGATAAGTCCACCGTTGTTGTCTCAGTGCCCGGCCACATGGCTTTTGCCCGCTTCGCCAAGCTCCCGCCTATCGAGTCGAGCAAGGTAAAGTCAATCGTCGCTTATGAGGCCCAGCAGCAGATTCCCTTCCCAATCGAAGAAGTCGAATGGGACTACCAGGTTTTTGCACAGGAAGACGCTCCGGATATCGAAGTCGGCATCTTTGCGATCACGAAGGAACGCATTGCCAAGTTCCTCTCGAACTACCGCTCCGTGGGTTTGCGGGTCGATATGTTGACCCTCTCGCCCGTTGCGGTCTACAACGCCTTTGCTCATGAAAATGCCGGCGGCACCGGCCATGGCAGTGGTACCGTTTATCTGGACATCGGGACGACCTCCACGGACATCATCGTTGTCGAAGACGAAACGATCTGGCTGCGCACACTGCCGCTCGGTGGCAATCACTTCACCCAGGCCTTGATGAAGCAGTTCAAGATCAGCTTCGCCAAGGCTGAGAAGCTCAAGCTTGAAGCCGCAACCAGTAAATATGCGAAGCAGATTTACCAGGCGATGCGCGGTGTCTTTAATGATCTGGTTACCGAGATCGAACGATCCTTGGGCTTTTACACCTCGCTGAACCGGGACGCCGAGCTCACGCAGATCGTGGGCGTTGGCTCGACATGGAAACTGCCCGGTCTGCAGAAGTACATCAAGCAGAACACACGGATGCAGGTCGTTCGCCCCGACGGCTTTGCGCAGTTGGAGATCGAAGATCGTCGTGCTGCCGAGTTCTCTTCCGTCGCAGTCAACATGGCGACGGCTTATGGCCTCGCACTACAGGGGCTGGGGCTTGGTGTAGTTGATGCCAACGTGCTTCCACAGAGCGTCCTTCGCCAGCGGATGTGGAAGGCCAAACAGCCGTGGATTGTTGCTGCAGCGGCATGTGTCGCAGGTGCGGCGGCGCTGGGGCCGGTCATGCAGTTCCTTGAAGGTCAGAGTTTTAACAGTGCATGGAATGCGGCCAAGGACGATATTGCGACAACGGTAACAGAGGCTCAAGCTTTAAAGACCAACTACGAAACCGTACAGACCAACGATCCTCGTCCCGGTATCCGTAACTATCGACGTAGTTTTGACTATGCCAATCTGTATGCCGGACTGTATGAAGATGTGAATTTGGCGATGGGGATGATCGAGCCGAATGAGGCACTTAAATCACTCGATTGGAACAATCCCGAGTCATTGAAAGCTGCAAGTGCGGTACCCCGTGCAGACCGAGATCAGGTCTGGGTCACGAACATCAGCACGGAATACAAGGCACCTGTCGCGACAGTTGCTTTATACGACGCCGAAGGCGAGATGTCCGAAGAGCAGTACGATGAATTTCCGCCCGAAGGTGGGCCGCTCCCATTCGACGCTGCTCCGCTGGGTGGTGATCTCGGCGGGGAGGCATCGTTGACGCCCGTGCCATTCCCTGAGGCCTCGACAGCCGCATCGGCACCTGTGGCTCAGGAATTTGATGAATTTGGCAATCCCATCGAGCCGGCAGAAACTGAGGAAGCGGATCCGATCGCTGAGTATTCGGACAGTTCCGCTCCACGCATCATCGTTACCGTCAGTGGTGAGTCAACGATGAATGGCTCGGAAGTTTCCCGTGTGCTGAATCAGAAAGTCGTGGACTGGATGAAGACCAACGCGATCCGTGCCGATCGTCCTTATGTCATCCTTCCAGAACTGATCGACCCGCGTTTTGCACCTCGCCCGCTGACAAGCCTTGGGGCTGGCGCAGGCTCCGGCAGCTTCGGAAGTAATGCAGGTTCCTCTGGCCTGAGCCCCACGCCGACCCCTGAGACGCCCACCACCGGCGCACCAACTGGTGGCATTCCAGGCGGCGGCTTCCCGGGGCCCGGCGGCGGATTCACTGCCCCAGGCAGCGAACGCGAAACGAAGAATCTTGAAGTCAAGACCCCCGAGGGCTGGTACGCCAAACTCGATTCGTCCAACACAGGCTTCGCGATCGACACGCTTTACCCCCGACGTCCGCTGAGTGCGGAGGTTCGGGAAGGTGATTACACCTTTACGTTCAAGTTTGAGGTTGTCCTGCTCTCGCCTGACGAGGCACGCAAGACGATTCTTCCGCCCAAGGAGCAGGCGCCCGACCCAACTGAGGATTTACCCGAGGGCGAAACGCCGTCGCCGACCGCTGCGAAACAATCGCAGGAGGACTCAGCATGAAAAACTTTCTCGACCTGATTAAAACCAATCCCTTGGTGACCGCGTCCGCGGTTGTGTCGGCTATCGGCATCGTGGTAATTGGTTACTTCTTCTTTGTGTCTGCACCGAATTACAGTGCCGCCAAATCTGACACGCTCAAAGAGCAGAAGCAGCTTCAGGACGCGCTCATGAACGTGTCGGTTCCCGTGCCGAATGAAGACCCCAACGCGCCGCCAGATATGGAGCGCGTTGTGATCAACCAGCAGGTGATCAACGAGATCGGCGACGTCTACAGTCGTATCCAACGCGACTACGAAGCGATCCTCGTCGCGGCACGCGAAAAGAATGCACGCAACCACGCCGGCGTCCTGCTCGGTGGGAATCGTATCTGGCCAGACGCCAACCCGTCCCAGTTCTTTGACCTTTACGTCCGTGCCGCATCTGACTACAAGGCTCACTTCAAAGCACTCTTTGATATCACGCCTACGGGCCAGTTCAATAATAACCCATGGAATATGCCCGTTATGTCGGCAGGCAGCCCGCCGACTCGGGAAGAGCTCGAATTGATACTCGCCAAGTCGGCCTTCGAGTACATCAGCAGTGTCGGCGCACAAAGCGCGTCTGACCTCAGCCAGAGCCAGGCCGAGCAGCTTTTTGCCGAGCAGCGTATGACATTGATGGCCGCGCTTAATAACCGTGCAAGGCAGATCAATCTCTACGTGCAACTGCCTCCTGAGGAAGACCGTTTCGCTCCGGTTGAGGCCGATACCCCAGGCACCGAAGCTGGACCGACCTCCGGGTTTGAGGCCGGTGGATCTGCCTCATTCGCAGGTGGGGCGGGTCAGGAGACATCGGAGTATCCGTTCCTGATTGAGCCATGGGCATACTCGGATCAGCCGCCGACGCCAGATCAACTCTGGGAAGGACAGGTCCAGCTCTGGGTCATGCGCGACATCATGATTGCGATTCGGCAATTGAATAAAGTCGAAACGCTGGTCAAGGAACTTGCTCCAGACGGAACGATCCGCGACATGCCCGCCACCGTGGTGAACAGCCCGATCAAGCGTTTGCTGGAACTCAAGACGCTCTCCGGCTACGTTGGTTTGCATAACACGGGGGCCGCGCTGGGAGGCAGTGACACCGCTGAGACTGAATTTGGTGGCCCCGTCTCCTCGACCGAAAGCTTTGGGAGCCCGCTGGCGCCCGGGCCTGGCCTTGGTGACCAGCCCTCTGGTGTTGAGACGCCAAGTGTCTATCCGACCCCGCCGCTAGAACTGGCGCCGACTGAAGCCACAGATCGTGCCGTTGAGCACTTTGGTATCACGCCGACCGGCCGTGTCTCAAACAGCATCTTTGATGTTCGGCATACCCAACTGGTCATTGATATCGAAGCTACTGCTCTGCCTGCTTTCCTTGAGCAGCTTCGCAAGACGAACTTCATGACCGTGGTCAAAGCGGAGGTCACCGACCTGGATGAATATGAATTGCTTCAGGAAGGCTTTGTCTATGGCCACGGCGATGTTGTACGTGCCAAACTGATTATTGAGTCGCTCTGGTTCCGTAATTGGACCGAGGATCTCATGCCCAAGATCGTAAAAGAAAAACTATTAATTATTCAGCCGGAAGGCGCTTTGACTGGCCAAGACCCTTATGGGGAGCCGTTCTAAGCAACGCAAACTGTTCGCTCACGTGCTTGTTTACACGTATTGGAGTAAACCGATGTCATCACCACGTATTAAAGACGCAAGTTTTATTCAACTGCATATTGAGAAGTTGATCCTCGCCTTCGGGGTCCTTGTCTTTGGCGTTGGCGTGTTCCTTTTTGTGCTGGGCAACCCATTCGCGATTGAAGTCAATCGCCAGGCGTATGACAAGCCCGCGGATGCGGTTGACGTCTTGAAGCGAACGGATAGTTCTCTGGAAGCGGGCCTGCAGAACCCCGATCCTCTTGAAGAGATCGTTATCCCGAACTTCCTTGAAGACTTCATGGCGATGAAGGAGCAGCCGGTCGATGCAGACATGCAGTTGACTTCACTTTCTAATCCGGGTTTGACGCTGCAGTCGGTCTATCCTGATATCCCTGAGCCCTCACGATACGCGTTGGTTTATCCGCCTGCCCCGAAGAATATCACCCACGTCTCCGGCACGGATGTGTTGGACAAGGACTTTGATCCCAAAGCAACGGCAACTTTTTATGAGCTGTGGGGCAAGGAAATTCAAGAGCCTGGCGACTTCGCGATGTTTATTGCCGCGGGCGAGTTTGATATCTATCAATGGATTACGCGTCTGAAGGAAGAATCCAAGGAAGACGGCGCGATCCAGATCCCCGCAGGGATCTGGGCACAGCGGTTTGGCATTGCGGGCGTTGTATTGCTCCGCGAGACATGGGATCCGGTCGAGGGACGCTGGGGGCAGGCTGAATATGTTGAGCCGCTGCCCGGCCAGTACCGCATGCTCCCAGAGGCTGAAGCACCGGCCGAGACCAATGCGGCACTTACAGAGATTGCCTTACTACGAGAAGGCCAGATCGAATTGGCTCAGCCCGATCTGCCATGGCTCAAAGGTTTTGTTCAGGCGATCGCGCCTGGCGGCGAGAGCGTCGGCGCAGATGGTTTTATCCAGGGATTGGATAAAGAGAACCTCGGCCCCGCGGAGAAAGAAATACTCAAACTCGAGGAACAGATCAGGCAGCTTGAGGAGCAGCGTGCCAAGCGTTTAGAGAAGCAGGCCGGTCGGAACAATCCTGGACGGACCAACCCGGGCCGATTGGATCGTGGCGGCCCTGAGGATTTTGATCCGGGTCCGGGATCTGGGGCACGTGAACCGCGCGAACGCCGCGACCCGGTCGATCAGCGTATCGAAAGACTGCGTGAGCGGATTGAGAGCAAGCGGCCTCAGGCCTTGCGTGAGGAAGAGAACCGCAAGCGACTGGAAGAAGAGAAGCGGCTTCGCGATGAAGAGCGTGCTCGCCGCGAACAGCTTCAAGCCCAACGGGATCAATCTGTTTTTGGTGGCGCCGATGACCCCCTTGCCGCAGCGGGCATCTCAGGGATGAACCTCAAGGAGGGCTCCTCGCTTCGCGTCTGGGCGGCAGACCCCAGCATGCGACCGGGCGAGACCTATCGATACAAACTCTTGGTCAGCGTGATCAATCCGCTCTACGCCGTACCACGACTGGCCGCTGATCAGCTCGATGAGAACAGGCAAAGGGCAGCGCTGCTCCCCACAAAGGCAGAGATCGATGCGATGCCCTGGATCGGCCCGATCAAGGTTGAGCCCGAATCCCGCTTCTTCTTTACAAGCGGCCGAGAGAACAGCGCAAGTGTAGATATCTATCGGCGGTATAACGGCGAATTGATCTATCAGGATTTCGATGGCGCGCCCGGCGACACGATCGGCTCATTGGTTGAAGTCGAAGACGAGTTTGGAAATATTCAGGAAATCGACATGCGTGTCGGCTCTGTGATCGTTGGCGTCGATCGTCAACGCGACCCGCTCTCAACCGGTGCCTATATCAACACGCTGATTATCATGGACAAGGATGGCACGATCCGGGAACGCGTCGAGTCGCTGGACAAGTCCAGTCCCGCACGTAAAGAGCTTTCCGATCAGAAGAAGGACGGCGTTGAGAAGCCGCTTCGGCCCGCTGAGGGCACTCGGCCCGGCACGGGTGAAGAGTTCTTCCCGGGAGACTTTGGCCCGGGCGGAGTTGGCTTCTAATCGCAATTACGAAGTGATCTTTGCCGCTTCGTGATATTGAAGATAGGCCTCGCCGGTTTCTTCGCCGAGGTATTTCTTCATCACGCGTTCGTCGATACTTGGCACATCGATCAGGATCAATCCGTCCAGGACGTTCCCGAAGTCAGGGTCGACGTTAAATCCCATCAGTTGGCCATTGAGCTTGAGGTACTGTTTGAGCAGGATCGGGATCGGCTTGCCATCGGCTTCTAGTTCTTTGATCAACTCATTCGCCTCTTCAAGTGATCCCGCGACAGTCGAGAAGGCGCGTCGATCAAACTCCCGAACCTCTTTGCGCTTCATGGGGTTCCGCGGTGAGACTAGCTTTGCAAGGTCGGGCAGGAACTTGTGCAGCGTCAGAAACGCGGTGAGCAGGTGTTTGCTCATCGAGGAGTATTCTGCGCTGATTGAGACCGGGCCAAAAAGCCTGCGATAGCGCGGGTACTTGCACAGATAGGCGCCAATTCCCTTCCACAACAGCATGAGCGGAGCGTAGCTGCGTTGATACTCCAGTGCGACCCATGAGCGGCCGAGTTCAAGTGCAGGGTCGATCTGCTGTAATAGATTCTTGCGAAACTTGAAGAGCGTATTGGTGTACAGGCCGTCCTTGCCGTGCTCTGGCAGGATTTCGTCGGTTGGCCCAAGGCGGTAGCCGCCGACGACTTCGTGCTTCTCGGTATTCCAGACGACCAGTTGCAGATAGTAGTCGTCAAAGCGATCGATATCGACTGACAGACCGGTGCCTTCGCCGACATCTCGGAAGGTGAGTTCACGCAACCGACCGAGTTCGCCCATGAGCCCCGGACATTGTGGCGAGCGCATATAAAACACGTCGAACTCACCTTGCGTCAAGAGATGCTGATCCTCAGGCAAATCCGCGATTTCGTCGACAAGTGTTTGCTTGGGAATCGGGGGAATCACATCGGCATTTGGCCCGGCCGTATCTGCATCGCTTCCTGATTCCTTTTGAGGCTTCAGCAGATAGGTTCTCACACGCAGGTAGTCATTGAGGTTGTTTGGATCGTCGAAGCGGCTTAATCGCCTTGGGCTGATGGGGGAACCCACGCGCACCGTGACCGGGGCATTGCGCTTTCGCAACATCTCCGTCGGCAGCATGACTGTTCGCAAACGCGGATGAATCAGTCCAGCAACCTGGAAGAGCCGGCTGTTGTAGCCATCAAAAAAGATCGGCACGACGGTCGCGCCCGTTTTCTGGATAATCCTAGCGGTCGTCGGGTTCCAGCGAGGATCAACAACAGCGCGTTTGCGAAGCTTGAGATGGGCCACTTCACCTGCAGGGAATGCGCCTAGCAAGTGGCCCTCTTTGACCCACTTCATCGCTGCGCGGGTGGGGCCGATGTTACGCCCAATAGCGCCTTTCCCCTCGAACGCGTCAACGAAGAAAAAACTGTCTCGCAGATCCGGGATCATTGACAGGAGGTTGTTAGCCAGCAGTTTGACGTCTGGCCGAACCTCGCGGAGCATCGAGCAGAGGATCAGCCCTTCGATTCCGCCGAATGGATGGTTTGCCACCACGACAACCGGACCACTCTTGGGGATTCGGTTGATCTGCTCCTGCAGCGTATCAATTTCAACGCCCAATGCAGCGAGGGCTTTATCGGAAAAATGGCGATCATCCGCCGTCCACGACTGGATCTCTTCATAGATCGCATTCATAGCCGGGAAACGCAGCGCTCGCTCGACAATAGGACGCGATGCCCAAAGCATGGTGTCCCGGATGGGTCGACTTCGTCGAAAGCTGATCTGGAAGGGTTTGGTGGACATGTTTGGCGGTGGCAGACTGCCGCATCCCGATCCATCGGGAAGAAGTCAAGCGTGCGGATAGTTTACCATGAGCAGGTCACTGGCTACGATAATTCATGTGTGTATTCTCTCTCCCGTGGGACCGCTTTTGCCATTTGCCCAGTCTACCTTCACGACCACACACCACCTTCTTTCAATCGTGGTATTCGCGGTGCTTGTCGTATCCATGGTTCTCGCGGGCCGTGTGAATGACAAATGGACAAGGCGTATTGGTGCGGGGGTCGGTTTCGGAGTCTGCCTCCTTTCAGGCATCTTCTATACGTTGCCTGCGAACCTTGAACCGGACAAGAGCCTTCCGATTCAGGCGTGTGACCTGCTGGTCTTCCTCGCGCCGTTGACGCTTGCCTGGCCCAGTCGCTTGCTCAAGGCGGTTGTCTACTTCGGCGGGTTCGGCCTGACTACACAGGGCTTTGTGACCCCGACCAGTGACATCGGTGGCCCGGACAACATTAAGTTCTGGATCTTCTGGCTCCTGCATGGCGTCATCGTTGCAACTGCGATCTATATCATCGTGGTCGATCGATTCAGGCCAACGGCAAAAGACCTCCGTAATGCCGTATTGTTCTGGTTTGGCTACGCGATGGCGATGATCGCGCTGAATTATGGCACCTACATTGGCGGGCTCAATGACGGCCAGGGCTGGTACTACGGTTACCTCGGCCCAACCTTGCCCGACGTGGTCGCGGACTCGGTCTTGAAACACCTTGGCGAGTGGCCGCTGCGCCCGGTGCTGATGATGCTGCTGGCGCTGTCAATCTTTGTGCTGCTCTATCTGCCTTGGCTATTGGTGCCGAAGAAGTGTGACAAAGAGAGTCTTCAATCTGAGTCGATCGCGTCGCCCTGAACTTTCCGCTGTAGCTTGATTTCGTTCATCCCGTGATAGGTCAGCAGCAGGGCACCGTCTGCAGCGAACGAATCGAACAACGCCTCGATCAGCCCCTCTTCTCCGGGCCAGGGGTAGGCGAAGATCAAGTCGATATCGCTGACCTCAATGCCCAGTTCGTCATAGGCGGGGTGCTCGTTTGTTTTCAGCCAGTCCTGAGAGGCCATTTCATCAACGATCTCATCACCACCTTCAGGAACGAGACTGCCCTGTGCCAGTTCGACCTCAATCGAATGATCTCGTAACAGGCGATCGGCCTGGTCAACAAGATCGCGATGAATCTCAATGGCATAGGCCCCCAGTCCGTTCAGAGCTGCAAGCCCCGCGGCGACCGCAAATCCTGCCCCCCATTCACAAAAAACCGGTCCCGGAGCAAGACGCTGCTCTGCAACAGCACGAATCGCACGGTCTACCATGACAAAATCGCATGCAACAAATGAGGGGATGGGGTCGCTGGCTTGACGCGCTCGGATGAAGCGTTCGATCCGTTCCTGAGCATCATCAATCAGGTTTTGAGCAGGTGGTGCCGGCATGCCCTGTTGAGGCCAGTTCAGCGTGATTTCTTTCAGCGCCATACGTTTCGTTCCGTCGTCAGATCACATCACCAAACAAAGCGGGATAGCTACAAGTGGGGTCTTCAAGGCATGGTGCCAGAATAGCGCCGCATGGATGAACTTGCAACGCAATCAGATTTTCGCGTTATTAGGAGGGTTCGGACTAGATCGTATTATGGAAAAGCGTGTTTATTGTGTATACTTACCGTAAATATTTGCAATCTACGCCATTCTCTGCGTTTCACATCTACCGAAATCATCATGTTTGGAGGAAATCTAACAATGCAAAGTTATTCGCTTAAGAAAACGACATTGCCAATGACCGCCGCAGCCTTTTCATTCGCGGTGTTCACTGCATCGGCAAGCCCTGTTTTGTATACAGACACAGGTGTATCGAACACCTTGATCTTTCGTGACTACAACGGCGTGTCAGATACGAATGTCAACTACAGTCCCGCTCCTGCGCCAAGTCAAAGTGTGAGTGGTGGCGTCAGTACATGGAATTATGCCAACGCGATCAGCGACCCCAAGATCATTTACAACGATGGCGGCGGGACGTGGGATCATGCGGTCTACCCATGGGTTCGTATCCGTTATCAGCAAAGCCGGACGACCGGTGGGGGACTTACGGTTTGGGAGCAGAATGCTGCCGGCGGGCAAGGCATTTCTCTTCCAACCTCATCAGTATTCCTCGAGTCCACCGGCAACCCGGGCAACCCCTCCCCGACGGGTGCAGGCTTCCGAATCGACCCCTTCGGATCATCACAAGTCGGTGACAGTGTCGCGCTCGACTATGTCATGATTGACCGCTACGAGACGATTGGTCTGGGCGAATGGGATCGGGCCGGCGATGTGCAGGGCTGGGCAACACCAAACAACAACAGTGTCACGGTCAGTAATGGCGTACTGAGCGCCACATCGACGGGTGACTCACAGGTAACCAATGGCCCGGGTTTCGACGCCGGCAAATACAAGTTCATTGAGGTTCGAATGAAAGGGGCCGTCGGATCGGCCGCCCAACTCTTCTGGGCCAACAACAACGGTTACACCGGCACGCAGCGCATCGACCTTGGCGTCAATGACGGCAACTTTCATACCTACCTGATCGATTTCTCGGGTGAATCAACGTGGTCGGGAACAAATATGAACGTTCGCCTTGACCCCGTCAGCGGAAACAATCTTACTTTCGAGGTTGATTACATCCGCGTTTCTACCAATGCATTGGTCCCCGAGCCATCCTCGCTCGCTTTATTGGCTTTCGGTGGTTTGGCGCTTGCCCGTCGGCGACGACGGATTTAATTGAACTTGGCTTTCGCCTTATTCAGCGTGAGTGTGTTGGTTCTTCAGTTTCATGCAACCTGATCAGGAATGGACGGCACGATGCGTCGAGCATTTACTCTCATCGAGTTGCTGGTGGTGATCTCGATTATTGCGATCCTGATCGCATTGCTGTTGCCAGCACTTGGCTCGGCCCGTGACTCGGCGGTTCGCGCTCAGTGCGCATCAAATCAGCGGCAACTTGCGGTACTCGTCAATACCTATGCCTCGGACAATAAAGGGCTTCTGCCGAGAGGTGGCCGGGACAATACCGATGGCAACGGCAATTATGTCGAGCACACGCCTTTCATCTCGAGCGAGTTACATACGTATATCCTTGAGAATGCGGGCGTCGCGGACAATCCGACGCGAGGCACCGAGGGCTGGTACGACACCGGGACCAGCGAGATTCTGGACTGCCCTAACTTCACGCGAGGCTTCCAGGACAAACAGGTGCGCTACTCTGGCGGGACCCGCATCGGCTGGGTCATTGGCTACCAGTACTTGGGTAGCCATCCACTCGTCGAGGCCTACAACCGCGACAACCCGATCGCCGGATCAAATAACAGCGACTGGCGCACCTTCGTCAAACTCAGCGACCAAGGCACAGGCGAGATCTTCACCGACTACAACAGTTGGGCAGCCACCCCGTCAGGCTGGGTCTTCGTCGCGCATACCAACAAGAGCGCCTTGGACCGGGGTGGGCCACAGGCCTACTACAATTGGGGCTCGAGCAGTACGCCGCCCGAGCAGGCAGGCTCGGTCGGGGGCAACATCACGTTCATCGACGGCTCCGTGCGCTGGCGCATGATCACTGAGATGAACCAGCACTACACGTCTGCAAACATCCAGTTCCCGGCGATGTGGTAAATGCCTAATGGGGCGAGGTTATGCTCACGCCGCCTGTTCTGGCGGATTGCCTTTAGCGAAGACCCCTCATGATTCCAGAAAAGCGGGCGACCGGAGTCGAACCGGCAACATTCAGCTTGGAAGCCGCTAAGGACCGACCAAAACTGTGCTTAGCATAGCGCGGTAGAGGTTAGATTGCAAGACCTAACAATCTTGCGCGGTAAATTGCGCGGTAGTACCGCGCCGCTACTTCCAACCATTAGCTTTGCGCCGCCGACGACGCTGCTGCCCACGCCTGTGCTTTCGTTCTACTTCATGCAAGAACTGCTGCTCGCTTGCGATTGCCACCATCTCAGACGAAGAAATATCCAGCTCTAAGTCAGACATCCGTCACAGCCGATCGTAGCGGTGGCTGTCCCGGCATGATTGATAGGTGAGGTTGTGGCAAGCTCGACAACCAAAGCAAATCTGTCCCGGCGGAAGGTAGAGTTTCGACACGCGACGCCCGCAGGCCCCATCCCCATTCAAGATCGGACATCGAAACCACCACCGCTTACCCGGCCAAGGCAAGGCAGTGGTCACCAGTTGCACTGGATAGCGTCGTTGTTCAGTCCTAGCTGTTGCATACTCAAGGTAGATCAGCTTCTGTTCCAGGCAGACCTGATATCCAACCGAGGCCAGCACCCGTTGATCCCAGCCGCCACGCCACGCCATCACACCCTCCAGGTAGCCGCCCGGATCGAACGCTCGCTCTCGTGTCAGCCAGGCTGAATCCATCTGGACACACTCTTCC
>JBMZAP010000100.1:0-14518 GCA_049611445.1 Phycisphaeraceae bacterium
AGGCCGGCCAATCGCTGCGAAGCAGCAACGATGACCGTTACAAGCAACTGCTCGGTAAGCTCAGCCAGGTGCAGGGCAAGGCGTCAATCGCGCTGGGTATCATCGATATTCCCGTCGATGAACTCGACCCGGCCTACCCGATCTATAAATCTCAGGCTGAGTTTGCGATCGGCAACCTTGATGCGGCATGGGAACTTTATGAGAAGCACTCGGACAAGCTCCAGCCGGTCATCCGCGAACTGACGGTGCCCTACTGCCTGTGGCTGCTTGAGCGTGACATTGAAGCGCGTGAGTCAGACCGGGCCGAGGCGTTGATTAAAGAGCTGACCGTGTGGTCGCGTCAGGCGTCGGGCACGTTTACGCCGACCCAGGAAGGCGAGCTGAAGATCGCATATGCAGACGCTGCTTTCCAGAAGGGGGCGTTGCAGACCGCCAAGGCGTGGTATCGGCGTGTAGCGGATGCGGACGAGTTCAAGGGCCAGCCGCTGCAGTATGAAGCGCAGCTTCGCTCCGTACGCGTCGATCGCGCGAGCAAGGACTTCGGCAGTGCGCTGGCCGAGTTGGACAAGATGATGCTGGTTCGTGATCAGGAGCTTCGGACGAAGGTGCACTTCGCCCGCGCCGAGGTGTTCTACGATCAGGAGCGATTCGCCGACGCGTTCAATGAGGCTTCAAGCGTGCTCAAGCGTGAGCCGAGCCACCCTGACGCATTGATTCTTCTGGGCCAGGCACAGCTTGAGATGCGTAAGCTCGTAGATGCTTCGGAGATCGAGCTTGGTGTTTCGCAGGACCAGAAGCTGATCGTGCCCGGTGAGGTGATCAAGATCAATCTCAGCGACCCGGCACTGAATATCTCCGGTGTCGGTGCTGACATCGAGGTCGAAGTCTGGACCAAGTCCGGCGACCGCGAACGTGTGCTTCTCTATCAGCTTGGCGATGACAAGACCAAGTTCCGTGCGGAAATCCCAACGAAGCTTGGCAAGCGCCAGCCCGGCGATAAAGTCCTGCAGATCCTCGGACGTGACGAGATCCAGTACGGCTACTCCAAGCGGTTCCGCGAGAAGATGGCGGACCTGCCCGATGACCCGGAAGTGGTGATCACCGTTGCGAGCGACGCGAATATGTCGGCGTCGGCAGGCGCGTTCCCGCCGCGTGAAGGCGAGCGTCGGCTCGACCTGAGCGAACTCGGCGTCTCGTCCGCACAGCAGGCGCTCGGCACACGCCAGGTCCGTCCGGGCAACCCGGTTTACCTGCGTATCAACGACCCGGACCAGGGCAAGACCGACGAAGTCGACGAGATCGCCGTCTCCATCGAGACCAGCAACGGCGACCTCATCCCGAGGCTCATCTTAAAAGAGACCGGACCACACACCGGCGAGTTCGAAGCGACCATCCCGACGGGCCCGGCTCAAGCACTGGCGTACGCCTCCGAGTCCGCACCCGGGCGTGACGCGAACATGGTCATCTCGGCTGAGGACTACCCGGGCTGGGCCGGTGAGGTTGGCTCGACTGCGTCGACGCAGTCTTTGACGGTCGACATGAATGACAACGTCGTGCTGGGCAAGATGACGATCCAAGCCGACGCCGCTCAAGTGCCCACCCACTTTGTGGTGCAGACCTCGCTCAACGGCAAGGACTGGCAGACGCGGGCCCGCTTCCCGCAGGACCCAGCCCCGCATGACGGTCGGCCGACCTTCGAATCCTTCCGCGCAGGCTGGTCGGGCGTCCCAATCACCGCGCTTCAGGGCTACGAATTGCCGATCGATTGGCAAGAAACGATGGCGACCCTTTCCTCGCGTGAAGCCTCGCTCTTTGCCGCAGCGCACGTGCCCAACCTTTCCGCAGATCACTTTGCGATCAATCGCAGCGGCCACCCCAACGCTGGTGTGCTCACCCGTTTCCGTGCGACCTTCTATCAGCCTGCCGCAGCGATCCGCACCTTCCGCCTCGCGGGCCTTTCGGCATCTGAGAAGTCACAGACCGTGTTCCTGATCGATGGCAAGCCCACCGATCAAGATGCCGAAGACCCGAACACGATCACACGTGAGCTGGCGCCCGGCCTCCATGAGATCGAGGTCTGGCACGCCTCGTCACGCGGGGAGCTCGAAAAACGCAAGCCTCAACTGCTGCACAGCGTCAATGGCCAGTCGGAGTTCGTCCCCTGCCCGGACGCGATGTTTGACCCGGCGACGTTCCCCGAAGCCCTGCAGCAGACGATCGCCCAGCCGACGAGCATCAAGGCGAGCGGTGATCGTGCCAGCGCGTTCGAGATCGACTTCGGTAAGAACAACCGGGCACGACTCGTCCGCCTCGTGATCGTTGGCCACGAGGGGCCAACCCCTGCGCTCAAGAAGATCACCCTGACCGACCACGAGGGCAAGACTCGGCTGCCGGTCAAGCAGGACTACAACGCGTTGCGTGCCAATGGCCAGCTTGAGGTTGTGCCGGGTGATCGCATCACCGTGCGTTATGAAGACGACCGGGTCATCTCGGACCGGCGCAAGGTCCAGCAGAGAAGCCTGTCGGTCGCATACAACACGGCCACGATCGCGGCGTCGTTCCTGACCTACGTGACGAACGATGAGGGTGAACGCAAGCTGGTCATTGAGCCGATCCGTCGGTTCAAGATGGACGACAACGTGGGCTTGATCGTGAACGACCCTGACCTCGATCAGACGCCCGAACGCGATCAGCTGACACTGACAGTCAAGTCCAGCAGCGGGCAGTCCGTGCAGATCGTTGCGTTGGAAACCGGCGAGCACACCGGCGAGTTCCTGGGCAAGGTTTTCCCCGTTGTGGGCGAGCCGTCGCGCGACAGCGAGATCAAGGTCGAACCCGGCGGAACGATTACTGCGATCTACCGCGATCAGGAGAACTTGGATCCGGGCATCCCGACGGATCGTGAAGTGACCATTGAACACGCTTTATTCAAGACGCCGGACCTGGCGATGTATGACACGGTCTCAAAGACGCTTCCGACACCTGAGCGTGACGAAGCGGATGAAGAGGACGAGAACGAGCGTGGCCCTGAAGTGGTCAAGCCACGCGAAACGCTGAGCTTTGCCTATCTGGATGAGCAGGCGCTGAAGCAGGCCAAGCCCAGCGCGGTGATCGGATCAACCTTGCGGTTTGATGTCGTCGCCAGCCACCTGGCGTTCGCGCCCAGCAGTGAGATCATTGCGTATGTCCAGACCGAGTCGGGACGACGTAAACACAAGGCCAGTGGTGATGCGAATGGCAACGCCGCGTTTGATATCCGTGTGCCCGGCACGATCCGACTGGTGACGCAGCCATCTCGCTCGGCGAGTCTCAATGAGCCTGCGGGTTACACCGTGTCAGGCACAGCCGGTCCGCCGCACAATCGCGAGCCGTTGGACGAGGGGCGTTTTGCCTTTGCCGTACCGATTCAACTCGATCTGACGCCATCGCAGAGCTTTGCGACCAAGGATGCGCAAACCCTGCCCAGTTCGATGCTGCCGGATTACCTCGCGGTGCGTCCGGGCGATACGATTCATGTCGGCTTTGCCTACCTCGACGAACAGGGCAAGGCCCAGTGGTTGACGGCCAGTGCATCGCTTGCAAGCCACGCATTTATCGATGTCATGAACAGTCGGTACCGCAAGGACATCAGTTCTGCTTTTGTGGGTGAGAAGTTGTTCATCCGTGTGATTGCACCGGACCAGGACACGTCGCCCGAGCGTGACGAGATCACGGTGACGCTGCAGGCCAAGAGCGGTGTCAGTGTGCCCTACATGCTTCGTGAGTCCGAAGTCCACTCGGGCGTCTTTAAGGGTTCCTTCGGCCTGACGTACGCCAGTGAGCCTGCAGGGGCGAAGTTGCCCTCGGTTGCGTTGCACGGCCTGCCTGTGAAGTATGGCGACACGGTGACGGTCAACTACGAAAACGCGAGCAGTTCGCCGATCGCCTGGGACCTGAGTGTGAACAAGGGCGCCGATGGCGCGATCGATCCGTTCACGAAGCAGTATGGCGATGGCGCGGTCGCGGTGCAGACGACGTTTACGCTTGCCGAGTGCTTCTTCGAACTTGCGAAGCATCACCGCAAGATGGAAGAGGAGAGCCTGGCACGCCGTCAGATGGGCCATGCCCAGAAACTGCTGGCCGAGGCGATCGCTACGCACCGCGATGAGAACCTGCAGGCCCATGCGGAGTACCTGCTGGGTAACCTTGCTCAGGAGTACGCCGACCTGTCTGAGAACGACGCCTCGCGCAAGACGATGTATCAGGATGCGCTTGCGCGGTTTGCGAAGATTCCGCTGGACTATCCCGACTCTGAGTTTGCGCCCAAGGCCCAGTTCAAGAAAGGGTTGGTGTACGAGAAACTTGGCGAGGTTGATATCGCTGTCGAGGAATATGTGAAGCTCGCGTACAAGTACCCGGATCATGAGTTGATCCCGTCGGTGATGTCGCGGCTGGGTTCCTACTTCCAGGCGCAGGGCAAGGCCTACAAAGACGAAGCCGAGTCGCTGGAAAAGGATGAAGACAATGTCGAGGCGCAGGGAGAAGCGATCAAGCTGCGTGAAAAGATGGTGACGGAGTATCGAAACGCCGCTCAGGTGTTCAAGAAACTTCAGGACCGATTCCCGAGCGATCCACTGGCCGGGCTGGCGGGTCTGCGTTCGGCTCAGAACTATCTGCGGGCCGGTGACTATCAGGATGCGATCGATGGCTTCCAGGTCGTCATTGACCAGGAGCAGTACGACGACAAGACGATCCGATCGCAAGCGATGTTCTGGGCGGGGATCAGCTATGAGCGTCTGAGTGATCACCAGCAGGCCTACCAGCTTTACCGCAGAACGACGTTTGATTTTCCCGATAGCGTTTGGGCGAAGCAGGCTCGTGGCCGACTGGCGGACCCGGTATTCGCACGCATCATCGAGATTGAGCAAGAGGCCCGGGAACGCATGCTTGAGGCCCTGAAAGAACAGTAAGCGCAGGATGACGACGCCAGAACCCACCGATCACGAAGACTCGATGTCCGACCAGGAGCACGTGCTGCTTGAAGCCGAGCTCGACGGCGATGCCATGCGCCTGCTGCTGCAGAGCAAGACGCGCATCGATACGGGCAGTTGGCTTCGTAAGAGCCGGATCTGGCTGTGCCTGACCGATACGCACATGCTGCTGCTTGCGGCAAGTAAACGCCGATATGTACAGCGGATGCCGCTCGAAGCATGCAGGGACACGCAGTACTGCCACACAAGCGGTGCACTGCTGCTCGAGCCCAGCGACCACTGGCGATTTAACACGATCGCCCTTGCCCCAACCGACGGCCTGAAAGTGTTGCAGCACCTTCAGGGCACGACTAAAACATCAAAACCCCCTGTTACGGAGCCCACTGGTGCTTGAACAAATCCTAAAAGGCGGCCCCCTGATGCTGCCGCTGTTTCTGTGCAGTCTCGTGAGTCTGGCGGTGGTGTATGACCGCTGGGCGGCGTTCCGCGCGAACCGACAGATCGACACCCGGTCACTGCGTGCGCGCGTGCTTGAAAACCTGCGAAGCGATGAGATCGGCCGAGCCATCGCCGAGTGCGAGTCTGCACGGGGCCCGCTGGCGTCTGTCCTGCTGGCTGGCCTTCGCTCTTACAAGCAACTCCACGAGAAAGGCGAGCGATCTGAGACGATGCGGATGGTCGTCGCTCAGGTGATGGAAGACTATTCCGCCCAGGCGATGGGCGTTGTCAATAAGCGGCTCGACGTGCTGACGACCGTTGCGACCGCCGCCCCCTTGCTGGGGATGACCGGCACGGTGACGGGCATGATCGCGTCGTTCGCGAGCCTGAATGCTTCGGGCGATGGTGCTGAGGTCGCAGCGGGTATCTCAGAGGCGCTGCTGACCACGGCGGCTGGCCTGATCATCGCACTGACAGCCGTGATCCCGCAAAGTGTCTTCAATCGCTGGAGTGATGAGATCGAGCTGGAGCTCGAAGAGTCCTCTACCGAACTGATCGAGCACATTCTCACGCACCACTAAGAGCAAGCCTTGAAGTTCAAGCACCGTAAAAAGCAGTCCAAGAAGCACCGCAGCGGCGAGATCCCGACCGGTTCGTTCGCGGATATTGCTTTTCTGCTGATCATCTACTTCCTCGTTGCGACGACGTTGGTGAAGGTCAAGTCGATCACCGCAGACCTGCCGACGGGTGAGAAGCAGGCTGACGCCCAGATCGACAAGACGCCGACGCTTGTGCTACGTGATGAGGAGATGATTTTTAACGACAACCCGGTGACGCTGTCCGAGCTCAATGAGCGTCTTGCCGCACTGAAGCTGCCGGACAAGCAGCCGGGCAAGCGGATCATCATGCTCGAATCGACCGACTCGACACGATACGAGGTGTACTTCCACGCGCTGGCGGCGATTGATGCGGCCGGGGGCGTGGTCGCGCTGGTGGAGGAGGAAGAGTAGTGTCAAAACGTCGACGAGGTAACAGGAAGAAGCGGCGGCAGGTGATGATCCCCCTGGCAAGCATGGGCGACATCGTCTTCATGCTGATTATCTTTTTCATCCTCGCCAGTGAGTTTGATAAGCGAAAGAATCTCGACCTCGAGTTGACCGAATCAGGCCAGGTTGAAGAGCCGGACTTTCCCATTGCGGCACGCGTTGCAATGGACAAGGAAGCACAGCTGTATTTCGATGGCCAGCTGATGGACAGTGTCAAGGCGATTGAATACGCCGTGAAGGCGAAGGTGCTCAACGCGGAGAGCGATGCCCAGCGGCGTGTCGAGTTTCAGGCGGATAAGGATTTGCGAAAAGACCAGTTTGAGCCGGTGCTCAAGGCGATCGCCGAAGGCGGTGGCATCATCGAGGCCGTCGCAAAAGAGATCAAGGAATAACCAACCACCGCATCGAGCGGGAGACCCATGATGACTGACAACGAACCCAATCCAACCCCGACCAATGATCCGCCGCAGCTTGATGCGGTGAGCCCGGACGAACTGATGTCTGATTTCCGTGGCCACTCACTGATCAAGATCCTGATCTTCACCATCGTGGTGCACATCTTCATCCTCGCGATCTTCAGCCCAGGCTACATCAAGGCGCAGGTCTTTGGTGAATCGGAAGAGCCAGCCGAAGAGATCGCGGAGTTGTCCGACGAGGAGAAGCTGGCAAAGGCGCAGAAAGACGGCAAGGATGCGCTTCGTGAAGTCGCGGACAAGTATGGCCTGACGATCAAAGAACTGCGTGAGCAGCTCGACGCTGAGCCCGCGGCTGACCCTGCGACCGCCACGGCTGAAGGCCCGGCGACACCAACGCCCGAAGAGCCCGCCGGTTCGCAGATTGAACGCGACCTTGAAGTGGAAGTCGAAGGGCCAGAAGTGCCCGACCTGACTGTGGATGAAGAGGAAGACCTGTTCGCGCCCGAAACACCCTGATGACGCAAGCCATAAGTACCAACCCGATGCCGCTGGAGATCGACGAGGTCCCGACGCACCCCGCGCCGCAGCAAGCGATCGCGGTGAGTATTGCTGTGGCGTTGCTGGGCGGCTGCCTGGCTTTGTTGGGCTGGTATGTCCCGACGATCCTTGCGAATCAGTTTGCCGGACACGCCCCTACTCTGATCCATCTGGAAGAGGGCCCCTATCTTGGGTTGTTGGGCGTCTCGTCAATTGTGTTAATCATTGCCGGGCTGGCGTGGGCGTTGGCTGGCTTGCTTAGCTTGCTGCGTGTTTCGGCGACACTGCATCTGCTGAGGGGCGCAACCGTCTTGGTTTTGCCGCTGGGCGTTGGCTTTGTTGGCATCGTTTGGTTGTCCTTGTTTTCGCTTCTTGATGCAGGCGTCAAGATTGGAGGCGCCGAACAGGATCGCGCGACAATCATCCTGATGTGGTGGGATATCTGCTGGCCGGCCTTGAATATCATGCTGGCGGCAGTCCTGATTAAGGTTGTACTTTGGCGACGGTCGGTCGTTTCGGCGTTTACGAAGCAAGCTGGTAAGCCGATGCGTGGTGACGCCGTCCTCGAAGATCTGCGCATCCACGGCAAAGACCCCCGCGCACGCAAGAGTTTTTACGGCAGCTTCGCGACGCACTTCGTCATCATTATTCTGATCCCCTTCCTGTTACGCCTTGATGGCTGTGTGCAGCCCTATCGCGTTCCGCAAGGCAGTGGCGAGCCTGCGGTTGCTCAGGTTCAGGTGGTCAAGAAAAAGAAGGAAAAGAAGAAGCTTACGCTCCGTCCGAACTCTGCGATCATTTTTGACATCCCAGATCTGGACGACACGGAAGTCGACAAACTGATGGAGGAAATGACCCAGGCCCGCTATGACGCGTCGGTCAATGCGAAGGCTGGCAAACTCGGTAAGGGCGGCGGCAAGAAAGGCGGTTGGCCCGAGGGGATGGAGGATTACAAGATCCGGTTCATCCGTCTGAATCACGGCGGCGATGGCTGGGACGACGGCATGAACCAGACCGATGCCGATATCAATTTCCTCCATGCGTTTGCCAAGGCCACGGGCTTCAATCGTATCGCGAACAAGGGCGAGTCCCACTCGATCGCGCTGCTGGACAAGTATCCGGAAGACGGTTTCCCGCCGTTTGTCTACATGACCGGCAACGGCAATATGGGGCGTCCAAACAACAATGACTACAAGATCCTGCGCGAATACTGCCTCAATGGCGGGCTTCTCATCGCCGATGCGGGCAGCCCGCACTTCGATCGTTCGTTCAAGGAATTCATCCGGAAGGTCTTCCCGGACAAACCGCTGTTGGATATCGCTGACGACGACATGCTGTACCAGTTGCCTTACGGCTTCCCGAATGGTGCGCCGGCGTTCTGGGCGCACGGCGGTACGCGGGCGCAGGGTATGAAGCATGATGGACGTTGGATCGTGTTCTATCACCCCGGGGATATGAACGATGCCTGGAAATCGCCCGGCTACAGCGATGTGACACCGGAGATGCGTGACGCGGCGACGCATTTGGGCATCAATCTCGTTTATTACGCGTTTAACCAGTGGAACGACGCAGTCACGAAGAAGCGCAAGTAGGACGCCTATGAACTGGGAAATCTTCAGTCTGATGGGGTACGTGAGCGTCGCGCTGTGGGTGTCTGTCCCGGTGCTGTGGTTGATGCACATACTGCTTCGGCCGCTGCGTTTCCTCGGGCATGTGGCGCTGGGGTGTGCCCTGCTGGCATTTGTACTGGGCGAGGCAAACTCGCGGTATTACGTGTCGCGCATCGCGGTAGATCAGACCGAGGTGGTCGAGAAGGAAATGGCGGCACGCGAGTTGGCACGCAAGCAGGCAGAAGCGGATCGAGCAGAAGATGCCGCGGATATCCGGTTCGCAGAGGATGCGGCGGGTGATCGCCTGGATAAGGCTGGGCTGGATGATACGGACCTGGCCTACTTCGAGAGCTTTGGCGAGGACGCGCCGGACTGGAAGAAAGAAAAGCAGACGCGTGATGAAAACGCTGGCGAAGACGACGATCTGGAAGCGATGATCGGCGGAACGACAGAACGCGATGGCGTTGATGCAGGAGACGTGGTCCAGGAGGCTGAACAGCGTGAGCCGATCTATCTGTCGGAGAAGGATATGCTTGCCGCCAATCGACTGGACAAGACCAACCTGACTGCGACGCAGGTGGTGCTGTTCCTGGCCGCCCTTTTTGTTGTTGTGGATTATGTTCGTCGGCTTAACGTCTACCGGGAGGCATATTTCCCGTTGCCGGTGCCCAGCGCGTGGGCCGACGCGTTAACCGAGCGTCCAGCAGTCGCAAGTCATCCGGATAAGCCGCGGCGATCATTGATCGAAGAGCTTCAATTCATCACGCGCCGGGGCGAAGTGTTTATCCACTTCACATGTGACCCCAGCGTGGCCGATCAGGTTTCAACCGAACTACCACGACTACCCGGCGGTCTTTGGCCGATACGGGTGGTGGACTTGGAGCAAGAAGACGGGTTAGACGACCGTTTTGTGTTTGAGACGCTCTGGTTCGGTCGCAACAGCTTCGTGTTGCAGGATGGGGAGCGTGCAATCCAGCTGCTGGAAGGATTTGTGCACTGGCTTGGCCTGCGACGAGACGTCAAGGCTCGGACACGAAGGACGGTGCATCTGGTTTGGGATCTGGATATTGAAGTGCCCGAGCCGCTGAAACAACGGATCGAGATCTTGGGCAAAGCAACAGGCTTTACGTTGTTGCTCTGCCGCACACCTGCGCCGAAGGAGGCCGCAGCATGAAATGGATGAAGTGCTATCGATATTGGCACATGACGGCTCTGATTGCCCTGCTCGCCTTTTGTGGACAGGCGTACGCGGATGAGCGCACGCTGACGCCTGAACAACTCGAGGCGCTGAATAATGACGGCGAACTTGGGGGTGGCGAAGAAGTGCGCCCGGGTAACCTTCCGGACCTGACCAAGGGCGAGCCGGCCGGTGAGCCGGGCAAATACGGGGAGCGTATCTGGCCGCTGGGTCCGAACGGGATGTACGGCCACATGGTCGGCGGGCCAAATGCGGGTGACCAGATCGAGGTCAGCACGATCGCGGCTGGCTCTCCTGCGGAAGGCAAACTCAAGTGGGGTGACGTCATCATCGGTGTTGCCGGCAAGAAGTTTGTCGCCGGGCAACATCTGGGCATGACGTTGGGCAAGGCCATCATCGAGGCAGAACGCGAAGAGAACAACGGCCGACTCAAGTTGCTCGTTTGGCGTGATAAGAATTTCCTCGCCCGAAACGGCAAGAAGGATATCGCCAACGAGGATGTGGATGACCTGATCGCCAAAGCCGAGGGCGACAACACGCTGTACGACTGGGTGCCCGAGGAGAAGCGTGCGGAGGTTGTACGCAGTTCGAACTTTGACGAGTTTCCGATCGACAGCGAGGTCATGGAGATCACGCTGCAATTGGAAGTCTTTCCGGATTACAGCGATACGTCGCCCTACAACTGCCCCAAGGCAAAGAAGATCCTTGAGAACGCGTGGAAGGTGCTCGAAGGTCAGTTCGAAGCGGGCAAGATCGGGGCGAGTCGCAACGGCGCTATTGCGGCACTGGCATTGGTTGCATCGGGCAAGCCCGAGCACCGGGAGTTGGTCCGCGAGTGGGTGCGCAGCCCCAAGGCACAGAACTGGCATCCGAGTATTGCCGACAAGTTGGACATCAATCGGCCCGGTGGGTTCCAGAGTTGGCGGATGAGTTTCGACGGGCTTGATGCCGCGATCTATTACGATGCGACTGGTGACGACTTCGTTTTGCCGGCGATCAAGGCTTACGCGGTCCACACGGCCAAGGGGCAGGCCGGCGGTGGTTCGTGGGGGCATACGTTCGCCTGGCCGATCTTTAACGGCGGCGAGTTGCATGGCATGAACCCCGGCTATGGCGCACTGAACGCCGCGGGCAACCGATGCTTCATGCTTCTCGCACTGGCGAAGAAACAGGGCATCGAGCACCCGGAGATCGATCTGGCGATCGAGCGGTCTTCCAAGTTCTTTGGGTCGTACTACGAGAAAGGTGCGATCCCCTACGGCCATCACGGTGCCGCAGCATCCGACGACAGTAATGGCAAGAACGTTGGCGTCGCCTTCGCGTTTAAGTTCCTTGGCGATGACGAGCGGGCCCGGTGGTTCGCGCAGATGTCCTCGCATGCTTCCTTCACGCGTCGCGGCGGGCACGGCAGCGGCTGGCTCTGGCACTACACGCCTTGGGCCGCCACGATGCTTGGGCCGGAGATCACGATTGCGGCACACCGAAACCTCCGCTGGCGCTACACGCTCTGCCGCATGTATGACGGCAGCTTCACCTGCCACTCCAACTACGGCAAGGAAAACCTGCGCAATCCTACGGCCACGTATGCAATGCATTACTCCTCGCCGATGAAGCAGACGCTTTTCTCCGGCAAGGACGCGGACGAGGCGATGTTCTGGAAGGAAGAAGAGTTTGCCGATCTGCTGACCATTGCCCAAGGCCAGTTCAACGACCCGACGCTGCTTGAAAAGGCAGGTACGCCCGTGACGCAGCGGGATACGCAAGAGGTCTTTCAGTTCCTCAGTGCCTTCAAGCCCAAGGCGCGGCATATTTTTGCCCGTGAGTTGGCGAAGCGCTACAACCGCGGCGAAAAGGACATCCTGCCCAAACTCGGGGCGCTTCTGAAGAGTGATGATCCGCGTGAACGTGATGCGGCGTGCCATGCGCTTGAGCACTGTGGACCGGACGCAACGATGCAGTATCTGGCCGGTGTTGCAAAGCTGCTCAATGACAAGAACGAGTTCGTCCGGATGCGTGCCGCCTCTGCGATGGCCAAGGCCTCGGCGTCTGCAGATACCAAGGCCGCCGTACTCCAGTCCAACCTCGATAACGAAGATACCGAGACAATGTCGCCCAACAGCCTGCCGTCGGTGACACAGGCGGTGCTGTTTGGCGAAGGCAGCTCACTGGCGTCCGACCCGTTTGATGCAGGAATCGATGATGAGCTGGTCCGCTCGGCACTCGAAAAGTTTATTACGCTCGACCCTGCAGGGAACCGGCCGCTGATGGGAAACCGTGCCTTGGCATGGGATAAGCAGACCGCGGTTCGCCTTGCCGGGCCGCTGGTTTATGCGGCAGAGCAGGAGCAGATCGCCGATCAGATGTTCTCCAGCCGTCGGCCGAACACACTGAAGTTCCTGAACAAGCACGGTTACCAGGAGTATGTCGACGCGAGTGCGAGCTATCTGCGGCGATACCTTGAGATCCCTCGTGACGTTCGCGGCCGAGTGTTTTATAAGCGTGGCCAAGTCGTTGCCAAGAACCTGATGGCCAATGCCGGCAACGCGAAGCACTATCTCGACGACCTTGCACTCTGGCTTGCCGACAAGCCGTTGGACCTTGCCTACAAGGGCAACAAGGAAGACCCCGTCGATATCCGGCTGTATGAACTGATCGATGCGATCAAGGCTGCTGAGGCACAGCCCGCGCTGCCGAGTATCGCGGACGATGCCGCCAGGTATTTCCAGGACGAACTGGATAAGCTGCCCAGTGACAGCGAACGTGTTGCCGTTTGCCGTCGGTATCTCAAGGCCATTGACGCCCGGGATACCTTCCGCAAGATCAATGCACTGTCTTACCTTGCAAAAACGCAGGATGCCGAAGCGTTTGCGGATGTGCTGCCTTACCTTGGGCATCGCGATTGGCGCCTCAGCGGTCACGCGCATGCGGTGTCGACCGGTCTGGTTGCCGAGCATGGCGATAAGGCGCTGGTTACTGCGTTTGGATCGGCTAAGCCCTACCAGGCTGCGGCCATCCTCGGCGTCCTGGCTGAAGCGAAGTCCAAGGCAGCTGAAGGAGTCGCGAAACAGGCACTGACACATGATTCGCCGAGTGTCCGTGGTGCGGCGGCGAGTGCGCTGATCACACTTGCCGGCGAAGCGGCGTTACCCGGCGTGCTTGAGGCGATGGCGAAGGAAACCAACCGAGCCGCCCTGCTTGGCTATGAGAACGCGATCCTGTCGCTGGTTGAGCAGCCCTCGGCTGTGGCGTTGATCCGCTCGCGTTCGATCGCCCTGCTGGACGGCAGTGAACCCCAGCTCCGCAACACGCTGGTCTGGTTGATCGCACAGACCGGTGGGCCTGTGTCAATGGATGCGCTTGCGACGCTGATCGCTGAGAACGAGAACGATGAGCAGCTCTTTGCGGTCATCATGAATGCCCTGTCGTATTCGCCCGACCCTGCTGCGGATAAGCACATCATCGATGCGATCCGCGCCAGCAGCAGTAACCCACGCAACCGAATCCTTGCCCGCAAGGCCGAGCTCGCTGCGAATGAAGGCGTCCGGAGGATGGTCATGAGTCCGGCTGGCCCGGGTAATCGGCCGATCGAGGAGCAGCTCGACTACGCCGAGGCAGTCCTGAAGATGACACTGAATGAGAAGACCATCGCGTACCTCGGCCGGATCAGGACCGGTCGTTGTGCGTATATCCTGCAGGACGCGATGCGGCGTGGCGCCCCTTCTTCGGCAGGCATGGCCATCGTCGAGGCAACGCGTGATCTCTCCGACTCAACGAAGAAGGACCGGGAGTATGCGGAGAAGGCCCTGGTCGATGTGATCGAGTTCATCGAGGTGACGTACATCCGCGGCACAGCCGAGGACTACGTCAAGAAAACCAAGGACGAACAGATGGCCTATATGCGATGGAAGTCGATCTCCGCACAGGCGGGCAAGAACCTCCTGAAACTGACACAGAACAAGGAGCCGGACCCGTTGCCTGAGTTCGACGATACGGACCTTGATTTCTGACCCCGGACCCGCCCGGGAATGGGCGGGGCATGAAAAGCCACCGACGGGACTCGAACCTGCGACCTGAGCTTTACGAAAGCTCTGCTCTACCAACTGAGCTACGGTGGCGTAGCGCGTAAGTGTCTGCAATCACTTGTGTTTTGTCAAGCCAGCCCCTGCCCACAAAACCGAGGTGAGCTGAGATTTACGGGTCAACCCACAAAGCAGGTGTCAATCAGAAATATGTAGCCGCTCCTTGAACTCAGCAATTGATTTTTTATCAAGCCTGAAGTCGTAGGGAATTATGCGGTTAACTT
>JBMZAP010000101.1:0-14500 GCA_049611445.1 Phycisphaeraceae bacterium
ACTGGCTGAATCAGTGGGGCAGACATTCCTGTCTGCCAAAACGGCGAAGCCGTTGTCACGATTCGGATTCAGCCTTCGGCTGATCGGCAGACAGGAATGTCTGCCCCACTTTTATGATGAAGCAGGCTTGGCAAACCATTCTCTGGCCGATCAACGCTCTTGCGTCATGTCTGTTAATCGCGATGGTTTGGATCTATCGCTGGACGCTCGGCTGGTTTATGGGTGGCCAGTGCCGGTTCGACCCGACATGCAGCCAGTACATGCTCGACGCGGTCGCGAAGCACGGCCCATGGCGTGGCGGTTGGCGGGGGATCAAGCGGATCTGTCGCTGCCACCCCTGGGGTGGAAGCGGGCACGACCCGGCTTAAGGAAATCAATCAAGCCGCTTTTTTGCCGAGCATGTTCTGCAGCATGGTGGCGATGGCTTCGGGGTTGAGCAGCGCACTTGCGATGTTGGCATCGGCGATCGCGCGGGGCATGCCATAGACCACGGATGAGTCCTCGTCCTGAGCGATGAGCGTTGCACCCAGATTGTGCAGTGTCTTTGCGCCGGTCAGGCCATCGTCACCGATACCCGTCAGTACGATGCCGAGGGTCTGGCGCCCCATGGTTTTGGCGCAGGATTCGAAGAGTGCGGAGACCGACGGCTTGTATGCGGCGTCTGCGGGTTCGTCGTTCACGGTGGCAAACAGCTTGGCTGCTTTCTGGGTGACATGCAGGTGCTGTGCGCCCGGAGCGATGTGGATCTGGCCCGGCAGGATCGGTGTGCCGTGGTCGGCATGGACAACCTTCATCGCGCAGACTTCGTCCAGCCGCTTGGACATGGACTGTGTAAAGACCAGCGGCATGTGCTGGGCAACCACGATAGGCAGCGGGAAGTCTGCGGGCAGGGTCGGGAGGATCTTTTCCAGTGCCGGCGGGCCGCCGGTTGATGAGCCGATCGCGAGGATGCGGTAGTCCCGGATGTTGAGCTGCGGGATCGCGTTGGATGGCGTGGGCGGAGTCGGCTTGTCAGTGCGTGGTTTTCGTGCCTTCGCTAACTCACGGACACGCTTGACCAGGTGCTCTTTGATTTCAAGGATGTTGGCCGCACACGTCGAGTGCTCTTTGGCGATCACATCAGCCGCACCCATGCGCAGTGCCTGCAGCGATGCGACCGATCCCGCGGTAGTCAGGGAGGAAATCATCAGCACCTGGGTCGGCATCTGGCGCATGATGTGTCGCAGCGCAGTAAGCCCATCCATCACCGGCATCTCGATATCCAGCGTGATCACGTCGGGCTCATGTTGCTTGGCGTATTCGATCGCCATCTTGCCGTCGTGCGCCACGGCGACGACTTCGATATCCGGCTCTTCGTCGAGCATCTGTCGGATCGCACGACGCATGAACGCCGAATCGTCTGTTACCAGGACACGGGTTTTTCGGGTGGTATCACTCATAGCATTCGTGTTCAAAGGTCATTGGGAATATTGACCCAGTCATTTACGTTACGCCGCGGTTCGAAGCTCCGATTCAGCTGAGAGCAGCTTAGGCTTGCTCTCGCCTTGTTGATATTCGAGTTGGCCTCGTTTGTTCGACGTGATCTTGACTGGGCCCTTGATTTCATTGGTCACGCGGTAGTGATAGCCCTTGCAGATGATCAGCGCATTGGGGTGCACCTTTCGCAGGACGTTCACATCGATTGTCCGGATCGACTCGGCATGTTCGTTCAGCTTCTCCAGCGAAGGCTCTGCTCGATCCAGTTGTAATTGCAGCAAGGCCATCGATCGATTGATCTCAGCGAGTTGTGCTTTATGGCTCGGAGCCATTCGGCTTCCGCTGTTGGCTGTGATCATTTCCTGTTCGCTCAGCAGTTTGTCGCGCTCTTCGATTAATCCGTCGGTCAGGGTCTGAAGTTCCTGGATCAGCGGGTCGAGGTGTGGCAGCACGCCAAGGTGCAGTTCGGTGATCGGTTGAGCGCTGGCGCCGAGGTCCATCATTTCTGCTGCCCCGGAGACGTGCGTGCAGCCGCCAATGATCGTTCCACGCGGGCATTTGATGTTGCCCTGCACGGTGGTGGTGCAGTTGATGACTTCGCGCTCGACGCTCAGATCTCCCGTAACGTAAGAATCAACCGCGTCGAGGTACTTGGCGAATAGATTGCCGCCAACCTCAGCCTTGCCTTGTTCGCGGCCGGCGAAGCCACCCTTTGCATGCAGGTTGTTCCCAGCAATGAGTGTTGCCGCCTCAATGAGTCCGCGGACTTCGATATCGTCCCGCGCCTTGACCGTAAAGCAGTCCTTCACGCTTCGATGGACAATGACGTTCCCGGGGAAGTCGATATTGCCGGTGCTGAAGTCAACGTTCTGGTCGATTTCCAGTGTGTTACTGACCTTGGCGGACTTTCGATCGCGCATCAATACGCCATCGACCTGTGCAACGAGTCTGTTTTGTTCGTCGATCGCAATCGACTCGTCGTACTTGAAGTCCAGCGGTTTTGCGGTCCGTGATGCGAGAGTCTTTCCGCGGACATCTCTTCCCTCGGTGCCGGGCACTTCGGGGTAAACCTTGCCCAGCACTTCGCCGCTCTGTACGACCGTGAATGCGGACTGGCCGTAGAAGCTGACAGAATCCTTTTCCTCATCTTTGCCGGAGGATGTTTCGGCTTCACTTTCGTCTTTGTCTTCGCCTTGGTCCTCGTCGGCATCTGCCTGGGCTTCAGCGATCTGCCATTGGATATACGCATCGGTGCCGTGCACCGCGGGGGTTGCCTCCGCGATGACAGCATTGAAAGGACCTTCCTCGGCGACCATCGCCTGGGTGATCGTTTCGATGATGGCTTCTTGTTTGATGGCCTCGCTGTCGACCCCTGAACGGATCAGCAGTGACTCACAGCTTTCAGGTGTCAATGATGAGCGGTCGAAGCCCGCCGGCAGGATGAGCGAAGCGCTCATGCCGTTCTCGGCGATCTTGATGTCGGCTTCGATCTTCTCTTCCATCTCGGGGATCTTTCTGACCGCGTACGTGCAGATTGCCCACCGGAAGGGTGGTGGTGGGGCCCCCTCATGAGTTTTCAATTACGCCGCAGCGCAACGCTCGAGGGTTTCCTTGATGCGCTGGGCCATGATGTCAGGCGTGAAGGGCTTGACAACGTAGTTATTGACGCCAGCCTTGATGGCTTCGACGACACGGCTCTTCTCGGCCTCGGTCGTGACCATGATGATGGGCGAGGTGCCGCCCTGAGCACGGTACTTCTTGACAAACGTCAAGCCATCCATGTTGGGCATGTTCCAGTCGACCAGCAGCAGTTCGGGGTTGAAGGTGGAAACCTTGCCCAGCGCGTCCAAGCCGTCGCAGGCTTCCTCCAGCGTTTCAAAGCCGAGTTTGGTGAGAATACCCTTCTGGATATTCCGCATGGTCTTCGAGTCATCGATCAGTAGGACTTTCATCTTTTAGCTCCAATGCTTCGCCTGGAAGCGGCGTAGTTTGCGTTTCTCCCCCCTGTTAGATTTATTGGGCGGTCGGCGTCGCGGTGGGCAACAGCAGCGAGACTTCAACATTGAACTCGCCGATGTCGCTGGTACAAGGGATCTCAATGGTCGTCATGCTCTTGCGGCCAAAGACGTTGTGTCCCGAGCCCATAACAACGGTGGGGGTCGAGATACCAACGCTCTTGCCATCGAACTGCGCCTTAGCGCCGCCCGAGACCATATTGACCAGTTCACCGATGGCGTCTGCGAAATCATCATCTTCCGCAGGCATCTCCATGCCGGTAAACAGGGTCACAGCACGTTCGGCTGTCGCGGTCGGAAAGCTCAGAACAACGGTGCCCTCGACATCGCCGGTCATACCGATGATGCCCGAGACGTCGTAGGTCGGAGCACTATCGCTCTTGATGCTCGGTGCGCCCACGTTGACGGGCAGCTGGAGCATAGTTTCGAAAACATTCGAGATCGAGCTGACAAATGGTGTGATGTATGCGGGGTCCACGGACTGCCTCCAGTTGTTTTAGGCTGATTAACCCCCCGTATAGGGGAATATCGGTTTATGCGGCACGCTTCTCAAGCGCTTGCGGCGTTTGTCTGATTAATTGCACGACATCGAGGATCAGGCTGACTTTGCCGTCCTCGCGGATGGTGGCACCGCTGAACGGGCCGCCCTGGGTGTAAGAATCATCCAGCGGTTTGATCACGATTTCCTGCTGGCCGATCAGTCGATCGACACACAGGCCCGCCCGCTGTCCTCCGACCGAGACGACCACGGCAAATCTGCCGCCATCTTCCACCTCGGCCTCGTTAAGCCGCTGACGCATATCGGTCAGTGGCAGCACGGTGTCACGAAGGCGCATCACGCGTTGGCCACGGATTGTGGAGACCTCACCCTCTTCGGGGCGGACGATCTCTTCGATCGACTGCAGCGGGATGCTGTAGAGATGCTTGCCAACCTCGACGATCATCGCAGGCATGATGGCGACCGTCAGCGGGATCAGGATCTCGATCGTCGTGCCCTTGCCCTTGACGGAATTGATATTGATGGTGCCGTTGAGCTTGGCGATATTCGTTCGGACGACGTCCATGCCAACACCACGGCCGGACAGGTCACTGACCTGAGCCGCTGTTGAGAAGCCTGCTTCAAAGATGAAGCGGAACACATCCGAGTCATCGAGATTCGCGAGCTGGTCGGCGGTGGTCAGTCCCTTCTCGATGGCCTTGTTGCCGATGACCTCGCGGTCCAGGCCCTTACCATCATCGATGATCGCGACACGAACGTGGCTGCCCTGGTGGCTTGCCTCGAGCTTGATGTTGCCTTTGGGGTTCTTACCCTTGGCTTTACGGTCTTCGGGCATTTCAACGCCATGGTCCGCACTGTTGCGCAGGATGTGGACCAGCGGGTCGGAGAGGTTTTCGAGGACGGTTTTGTCGACCTCAGTTTCCTTGCCAACCAGTTCAAGGTCGATCTGCTTGCCCGTCTGTCGGGCCAGGTCACGGATGACGCGCGGGTAGCGATCAAAGAGCTTGGCCAACGGCTGCATGCGGGTCCGCATCACGCTGACCTGCAGTTCGCCGGTCAGGCGGTCCAGTTCGCCCGCGGCGGCGTTGAAGGACTCAAGCTTCTCCTGCTCGAGGTTGACTTCCTCCAGCATGCGTGTTTGCGCGAGCACACGGTTCTTATTAAGCACGAGCTGACCAACGAGGTTGAGCAGCGATTCGAGCCGCCCGACTTCAACGCGGATAGTCTGTTCGGCCTGCGGTTTGCCGGTCGCCTTGGCGGGTTCCTTGGCTGCTTGTGACGCTGCCGGCTTATCTTCGGATTGTGCTGCTGCTTCAGGTTCCTTCGCGGCGGATTCGGCTCCATCTGTTTGCGGGGCCTGGTCTTGTTGCGTGGACTCGTCGGCCGTTTCTTCAGCTGTTTCAGACGCGGTGATCACACCGTCAAGCTGCAGGGCCTGCACTGGGTCGTCGCCATGTGCGCCGGCGACGCCTTCCTCGAGCGATTCATGCTTGCAGAGTGCTGCGATCCGCTCGGTGATGGTGTCCAGGTTCCAATCAAGCGAGCGGCCCTTTTCCAGCCAGGCGGACTGCTCGTCGAGCATCCACTTCATGCCACGGATGCGGACGATCATTTCACCGACAATTTCGTGGGGCGCATCACTGATCGCACCAGCCACGCTGGTCAGCAGTTTGATGGCATTATTCAGCGTATCCAGTTCGAAGAAGTCTGCTGTCTTGGACAGGTTGTCCGCGATCTCAGCCATGTTGGTCGCGGCTTCTTCGCGTGTCGCGTCGTTGCTGAGTTGATCGATGACCTCGTCCATCTGGCCAGCGTAATCCTGCATGTCCGCGACCATGAACTCCAGCAGGTCCTGCTTCTGAGGTGGCAGTTCCAGCGGCGAGCCGGGCAGCCCATCGTCTTGCTGTTCCTGACTGTTTTCCTGTTCTGCGGGCGTCTGCTCGGTCGTTTCGGCTTCACCAGTATCCCCGGCTTGCCCCTTGACGATCGCTTCGAGCTGAGCCACCAGTTCCGCAGGCGCTTCTTGTGCATCCAGACCGGAGCTGAGTTGGTCGATCTGGTCCCGAACGACGTCTGCGGATTGCAGCAGGGCGTCCATCACTTCGAGGGACATACCGATCTCGCCTTTACGCAGGCGGTTGAGCGCATCTTCTGCGACGTGTGCAAAGCGAATGACATTCTCAAGGCCCAGGAACGAGGCGGCCCCCTTGATCGTATGCAGGGCGCGGAACGACGCGTTGAGCAAGTCGGCCTGCTCGCTTTCGTCGGCGGACTCGAGTTTGACCAGGTCCGCATCGAGTTGTTCAATCAACTCGGATGACTCGGTCAGGAAGTCCTGCATCAGGCTGGCGTCAAAGTCGCTCATGGTTGCCTCTCTTATTCCGTCATCAGTGCGCTCAGGCTTTGCGGTAGGCAAAGGCGCTAGGTAAGTCGAGTTGAACGAAACCTGTTTCCAGGTTCCTCAGCGATTCGCTGTGGCCGATGTACAGGGTCCCGTCGTCGGCCAATTGGTTGTGGAAGGTCTTGATGACGTTGGTCTTCATGTCGTCATCGAAATAGATCATCACGTTCCGGCACATGATCATGTCGAAGGTGCCAAACCGTCTCGCTGCGAAGGTGTCTTTCAGGTTCAGCTTCTCAAAGTGAACCATTGACATGATGTCGTCGTTGAGCTGGTAATAGTTGTCGTCCTGCTTGAAGTAGCGTGAGACGATCGCGGGGTTTGTGCTTCGTACCGCGTAATTGTGGTACCGGCCCGATCGGGCGATGTTGAGCACCTTTTCGGAAATGTCCGTGCCCAGGATCTCGATCCGCCAGTCAGAAAGACGAACGCCCAAAGAGCGGTAGATCTGGATCGCCAGCGTGTACGGTTCTTCGCCGGAGGAACAGGCGGCAGACCAGATCCGAAGCGTCTTGTTCGCCTTGCGTGCCTCCAACAGCTCGGGCAGGACCCGCTCTTCAAACGTTGCCAACTGCGGTTCGTTGCGGAAGAAGCTGGTTTCGTTGATGGTGATGCGGTTAAACATCTCCTGAAACTCTTCGGACTGATAAGGCCCGGCAGTCAGGTACATGAGATACTGGTCGTACGTATCGAAGCTCAGTTCTTCCAGACGGCGGGTGAGCCGACTCTCCAGGACGTACTTCTTTGTGTCCTGAAAATGGATTCCGGATCGATCGTAAATGATCTTTCGCAGCTTCTCGAACTGCGCTTCGCTCATGTTGATTGTTGCGGGCATCGGGCCTCCGAGTACTGCCTGTGTTTATTGCTGGATCAGGCAGCCTGTGCGGTGGTGTCGCTGTTGCTTGCCGTGCTTGCAGCGAGTTCGAGTTCACGCTGGCTGAAAAGCTTGTCAAGCGACAGGAGGATGAGCAGGCCCTCGTCGAGCTTGCCGACGCCCTGGACATATTCACTGTCAGCGCCGCTGGCCATGCTCGGGGCGGGCTCAACGATGTCGCTGCCGATCCGCAAGACGCGGTTGACCTTGTCGACGGTGAAGCCGATGACACGCGCATCGGTCTCGCCCTGTACTTCGACAACGATGATGCGCTCGTCGCCGGTGCTGTCTTTGATTTCCATGCCGAAGCGCTTGCGGAGGTCAACGACAGGGATCACCTTGCCACGCAGGTTGATGACGCCTTCAACAAAGGCGGGGCTCTGCGGGACACGCGTGATGTCCATCATGCGGTTGATTTCCTGCACCGCGAGGATCGGTATCGCGTATTCCTCAGCTCCGACGACGAAGCTGACCAGCTGAAGCAGGTCCTTGTCGCTCTGTGCGGTGGCGGTGTCGTTCTCGAATTCGGTAGTGGGCTGTTCTGACATGATTTGGCTCCCGGCCTGTGGTGTCCATGCAAAAGGGGCTAGACGTTAAACACATCTGGCCCCCGTACGCTCATCGACTGTCCATTGCGGTGCCTTTAGGGACAGCACGGCGTCTGAAGCCCAAAGGATGATGGGACTGGCCAGGACCTCCAGGTCCAATAATGAATCGATTGATGCGACCTGATTCAGAGAGAACCAGGGCCTTGTTTATCGGCGTCTAGATCAGAACGATTGGTCGCTGGCAAGATGTGGGAATTACCGCTCCATCGCTTCGTACATCAGATAATCCGCGCGGCTCATGCCCAGGTCCCGATAAGTCTGCTGGGCGCGGTCGTTATCACGTTCGACATACAGGCGATAGCCACACACGCCAGCCGCTTTACCCAGTTCTCTTACGGCCTGATACAGCTGCTTGAAGACCCCTTTGCGACGATGATCGGGGTGCACGTAGACACTCTGGATCCACCAGACCTGTGCATCACGCCAGTCCGACCATTCGTACGTAATCATCAGGCAGGCAACCACCTCGCCATCATCGGACTGGGCCACGAGGTACTGCCCATGCTCCGGCTCATCAAACAGCCTTTTGACACCGCGACTCAGCGTCTCCGGGTCCAGTGTCTTGCCCTCGGTCTCTAAAGCCATCGCCTGGTTGAATCGGGCAATGGTCTGAGCATCGTCAGCCACAGCAGGTCGCGTCGTGTACATCGTGAAGACTTTAATCCCATTGCTTTGCCAGGGCGAATAGGGTCGGTCCTGACAACTCGCTAAACTACATCCATGCGATCCACCATCGCCCTCATTTTCGGCTGCCTCTTCTGTACCGCCCTTGGCTGTCAGACCGCGCCCAGTGAATCGCCACAATCGGCTCGTCTCACATTCGCGGCTGAGCGTTACCCTGCGGTCTTCGAGGCTGCTGTCGAAACACTTCGCCAGCACGACTTCCGAATTGCACGACGCGACTACCGCTTTGGCACGATCACGACCTTCCCCAAGGAATCTGCAACCGCTCTCGAATACTGGATCGACGACGCGACGACTTCCACGCAACGACAATCCGACACGCTTAACAGCCAGCAGCGGACGGTGACCGTCAAAGTCAAACAGCCCGATGAAGAGGCGGGCTACAGCATGACCGTAGAGGTTCTTGTCGAGCGCCTCCAACGCCCCGAACGGTATCTCACCCACTCGGCCAGCCCAAGCGTGACGAGGACTTATACCGATACCCCGCTGCACCTCAAGGATCAGGGGATCGACGGGCCTTATGCCCAGACGATGGAGCGCGACCCCTTGCTGGAGCGTCGTCTTATCGAAGCGATCAAGGCCGCCGCCGAGTAAACGGCAGACGCTCTGCAAAACCCGCTCATCTCTTCTCTACGCGATCGATCTGCGCCGATCCGTTAAACTTGCTCACTTCACTCATACTGGCAACACCCCCCGGACCCTACCGATGACCACCGCCACAGCCACCTTCCCGATCGATCTCGACTCTTATCAGAACGTCGCTCTCGACCCGAGCAATCCCAAACTGACCGACGAGCAGCGCGACGCGATCAAGCACAACATCGAGCTCTGCCGCGATGCAATCACGTTCTTTACCGCTTACGCGGGTGCCCGTGGATTGTCAGGCCACTCTGGCGGGCCTTATGACACCGTGCCCGAGGTCGTGATCATCCGTGGCTTTATTGAGCACGCCAAGGCTGGTGGCACGCCCGATGTCCTGCCCATCTTCTTCGATGAGGCCGGCCACCGCGTCGCGACGCAGTACCTGCTTGCCGTGCTCGAAGGCGAGTTGCCCGTCGAAAAACTCTTCCACTACCGCGAGTTTGATCAGCACCTGCCCGGCCACCCCGAGCGTGGCTACACGCCAGGGGTGAAGTTCAGCTCCGGCCGACTTGGGCACATGTGGCCCTACGTCAACGGCGTCGCGATGGCCAACGCCGACAAGACCGTCTTTATGCTCGGCTCCGATGGCAGCCAGCAGGAAGGTAACGACGCGGAAGCCGCACGTCTGTGTGTCGCACAGAACCTCAACATCAAGCTGCTGATTGATGACAACGACGTCACCATCGCCGGTCACCCCTCGGACTACCTCAAGGGCTACGACGTCGGCAAGACGCTCGAGGGCCACGGCCTTGACGTCTCCGAAGCTCAGGGTGAAGACATCGATGATCTTTATCAGCACATGTGCACCGCCTGCCAGGTTGATGGCCCGGTCGCATTGATCTGCAAGCGCGTCATGGCCCCCGGCATCCCCGGCATCGAGGGCACGACCCACGGCCACGACGTCTTCAAGACCGATGCCGCCATCGCCTACTTCGAAGCGAAGGGCAACACCGACGCGATCGAACTGCTCAAGTCCGCTCCGAAAGTCTCCAGCGCCCCGAAATACCCCGGCGTCTCTGATGAAGTCGTTGCCAACCGGGCCCAGTTCGGCACCGTCATGGTCGAAGTGCTCGAAGGGTTGGATGAAAAGACCCGCAACGAAACCGTCAAGGTCTTCGACTGTGACCTCGAGGGCTCGACCGGCATCGCCGCGATCCGCAAGGCTTTTCCCGATATCTACGTGCTCGGCGGGATCATGGAACGCGGCAACTACTCCGCTGCCGCAGGCTTCGGCATGGAAGCGGGTAAGCAGGGCGTCTTCGCCACCTTCTCCGCTTTCCTGGAGATGTGTGTTTCCGAAATCACCATGGCCCGCTTGAACCAGTCCAACGTGCTGGCTCACTTCAGCCACGCGGGTGTCGACGATATGGCCGACAACACCTGCCACTACGGCATCAACAACCTCTTTGCCGACGGCGGCATCGAAGAGGGCGACAACACCGCGGTCTACTTCCCCGGCGACCCGGCCCAGTTTGCCGCCTGCGTCAAGAAGGTCTTCCACGACCCCGGCCTGCGGTTTGTCTTCTCCAACCGATCCAAGATCCCGTTCATCCTCAAGGAAGACGGCAGCCGTTTCTACGGCGACGATTACAAGTTTGTCACCGGCAAGGACGACCTCGTCCGCGAGGGCGATGGCAGCGGCTACATCGTGTCCTTTGGTGCCTGCCTCTACCGTGCCGTTGCTGCCGCAGAGGAACTGAAGAAGGACGGCGTTGTTGCCGGCGTCGTCAGCAAGGCTACGCTCAATATCTACGACGAAGAAGTCATGGCCAAGCTCGCCAAGGCCAAGTGGGTCCTCGTCGCGGAAGAGTTCAACGTCAAGACCGGCCTGGGCTCGCGCTTCGGCAGCGAACTCCTGAAGGCAGGCTTTGCCGGCAAGTACAACAACATCGGCATCCACAAGGAAGGCCCATCCGGCCTCTGGCAACAGATGGGCTACCACGGCCTGGACCCCGAAGCCATTGCCAACGCGGTCAAGGCGCTGGCGTAAGTCGGTAGTACAACTCAAAACACACGAAGCCCACGTTCGTCGAACGTGGGCTTTATCTATTGCTATGAAACTCGTCGTACCAATTTGACCACTTCTCAAGTTCTGCAGGAGACTCCGGAAGCATCTGACTCATCAGCTCAAAATCAATCTTTCCAAGCGACTCTTTAATCCATAATTTGATCGTAATTCTTCCGCCCATACCGGAGAAAAAGTAGTTGTCCTTTTTCGTTGGCAGGTCATTGTTTTGAAAGTAGTACAGCGCATCCAATGATAAACGTGTTAACAACCACCTGTACTTGGTAATTAGTCTTTCATCACTTGGTGATTTGATTTGCGAGTCAGCAAATTCGATAAGTAAGGGAAGATCGTGACGAATTCGATTTTCGTCAATAGACATGAGATAATTGAGGTCATCCCCCAGAACTCTCGTCTTATTACCTTCGACTTGATAGGTTAGCTCGATCATCTCACTTCAGTGCGGTACCTCCTTCACTGCGTTTCGATTTTATGCAGTGGCGTGGGCGGCGATGAGTTTGAATCAATGAAACCTGCACAAGTACGCCGTGGGTGTCGCGACTTGGAGGTCGAACGCGCTGTTGCCCGGGACGTCGAAGGCGGTGCCTGCTTGGTAGTCGACAAAGTCGTCACTGCCGGGGAGTTTGACGGTCAGGCAGCCGGTGACGACGGTCATGGTCTCCGGGGCGGCGGTATTGAAGGTGTATTCGCCGGGCAGCATGACGCCGACGGTCGCTTTGCCATCCGCATCTTCGTAGCCGAGCGAGCGGACGTTGTCGTCAAAATAGGTGTTGGCTTGGATCATGGCGGGTGGGTTCGATTAGTGCGGCACTTCCTTCACCGCGTTGCGGTTCCATGCCGGGACGCGCACGGTGATTTGTTCATCGGCGGTCTGGATCTTTGCCTGGCAGGACAGGCGGGATGTGAAATCGTTGCCGGGGGCTTCTTCGACACGGTCGAGTTCTTCGTCTTCCGGCTCGTTGAAGGCGTCTTCGCCCTGGTCGATGTGGACGTGACAGGTCGAACAGGCGCAGACGCCGCCGCAGGAGTGCTCGATGGCGATGTCGTTCTCGAGCGCGAGTTCGAGCAGGGACTGGCCCATCGCGCCGAGGACCTCGACGGTCTTGTCGGTCTGGCCCAGGGGTTCGGGGTCTTCGAGTTCGAAGGTGACGGGGATGTTTTTCGGGCCGAGCGCTTCGCCCGAGGCTTTCATGTGCACGGTGGTGTTCTCTCTATGGGTTTCTGTGCTTATCGTAGGCGATCAAGTCTGATTTGGTGAAGTTCCAAGCCCCCGGGTTTTCCACTTCAGACTTCACCACATCACCAAATCATACTTATGTATACGCGGCCGCGGCTTCTTCCAATCGTTGTATCGCATCCTCCGGCGCGACGACCGAGCCCAGCCCGATCGCCTTTCGGCTGCCGTGGTAGTCGCTGCCGCCGGTGGTCAGCAGGTCGAAGCGTTCGGCCAGGGTGGTAAGACGCTTGGCGTCGCCGGGTTCATGGTCGGGGTGGTGGGTCTCGATGCCGTCCAGACCCAGGTCAGCCAGGCGAGCGATCGTGTGTTCCAGGTCGTCGGCGCTGAGCCCCAGATGGACCGGGTGGGCAAGCACGGCGACACCGCCCGCGGCATGGATCGCGTGGATGGCTTTATCAGCGGTGGGCAGTTCACGCGGGATATACGCCGCCGCACCGGGCCCGAGGTACCGGGCGAAGGCCTCGTGCATGGACTTGACGTAGCCACGCTCTACGAGGAGTTGAGCGATGTGTGGCCGACCCACCGCGTGTTCGCCCGGATCGTCTTCCCCGGCCTGCGCGATGGCCAACACGTCGTCGTAGTTGATGCGGACGCCGAGTTCGGCGAGTTTTTCGATGATCTGAGGGTTGCGGGTTTCTCTGGCGCGTCGCAGGCGCGTCTCGATGATCATGAGTGCTTCGCTGTCGGTTCGCACGTGGTAGCCAAGCAGATGGATCGAACCCATATCGGTTGGCCCGCTGTCAACGGATGGCGAGACTTCTGCGAAGACATCCGCGACGATCGACAACTCGATCCCGGGCACAAATGTCAGCCCGAGTTTGCCCGCGGCTTCGGACGCGGCGGCTAAACCTGCTGTCGTGTCGTGGTCCGTCAGCGCAAAGCCATCCAGCCCGGCTTGTTGTGCCAGGCGCGGCAGGTCGGCGGGGTTGTCCGTCCCGTCGGAAGCGGTCGAATGAGTATGCAGGTCCACACGCATGAAGCGGGATATTCTAGCGTTGCCCCACACGCTCGACAGGCGACCTACACTACTGCCATGACCGCAACCGACACCACCACCCTTCGTATTGGCCACAGCCCCGACCCCGACGACGCCTTCATGTGGTATCCCCTGGCGAACTTCGTCGGGCCCGATGGCAACCGCTATACGCCAAAGATCGACACCAAGGGCTACGAATTCGTCCACGTGCTCGAAGACATCCAGTCACTGAACGTCCGCAGCGCGAAAGGCGAGTTGGAGATCACCGCGATCTCGATCCACCAGTACCCCTACGTCGCGGACAAGTATGCACTCACCAGTTGTGGCTCATCCATGGGCGACGGGTACGGCCCGATGATCATTGCCCCGCGAGCATTGAGCCCGGAGAGCCTGGTCGGCCAAAAGCTGGCGATCCCCGGTGAGCAGACGACCGCCTGGCTCTCAACCCAGCTCTGGCTCAAGGAGCATGGTCTGTCTAAAGATGATGTCCAGTTCGAGAATGTGATGTTCGATGAGATCATCCCAAGGGTTTCGTCTGGCGAGTTTGATGCCGGGCTGATCATCCACGAGGGGCAGATTACCTATCAGAACAGTGGCCTCGAATTGGTCGTGGACCTTGGCAAGTGGTGGACGCAGTCGCGCGGTCTGCCGCTGCCGCTGGGTGGTAACTGCATCCGGCGGGACCTGGGCGAAGAGATGCCTGCGGTCTGCCGCGTGTTGTTGGATTCGATCGAGTATGCGCTGGAGCACCGTGAAGAAGCCGTGCAGTTCGCACTGAACTGGGCGCGGGACATGGGCGCGGATCTGGCGGATGAGTTCGTCGGTATGTATGTCAATCAGTGGACACTTGACTACGGCCAGCGTGGCCGAGACGCGGTGCAGCAGTTGCTGACCGAAGGGGCCGAGGCGGGGATCGTTCCCGCGGTGCCTGGCGGTGTTGTTGATTTCGTGGACCCGGCGTAAAGGCTTTAACTCCCCTCCCTAGAGGGAGGGGCCGGGGGAGGGTGTCGAGTGTGTGTTGCGTTGGATACGCACAACTGATTCGGCACCCTCCCCTAACCC
>JBMZAP010000102.1:0-14493 GCA_049611445.1 Phycisphaeraceae bacterium
TCGATGTGACTGGCGAACTCGCCGTGTCATCTGCCGCCACCTACTTCAACAAGAATGAACAGGTCACCGTGACGATCACCGTCAGTGCAAGCGGTACTGACTTCGTGGTGGAGCAAGGCGACAACACCTACACGCTCAACGGCGCGGCAAAGTCCGACCTGTACGACGCAGATATTACCTTCACCACTGGTAACAACGCAGGCGACGAGGCTCTGTGGGCGAGCTACGAGGTTAGCGTCGATGGATCACTACTTTCAAGACTTCACTACGGCCTGGGCCTGAGCCTCGGCCTCGGACTATAAAGGAACTTTGTTATGGCAGAAGAAACTTCCCGCATCAGCGGCAACATCTCCGGAGCGGACAACACCGACTCCGACGAACTCGTCCTGCAAGAAGGCGGCGTCGTAGTCGTTGACTACACCTGGACCGCAGGCAGCGTCACACTGCCCGTCGAGACTTCACTCGACGGCGGCACGACCTATGTTGCGTTCAAGGACGCGAGCGGCATCGCAGTGTCGGCAGACATCTCAAGCACCACGCCACACTACCGCGCCGAGTTCATCGGCCAGGCGGGTCAGCGATTCCGCATCAACCCATCCAGCGCATCGAGCGCTGACGTTGACTACCGCATGTCCGTTGTCAAAGTAGCGTAAGGAGCGGCAATGCCCATCTACCAGCCTGACAATCTGAACAAGGCAGCATTTGGCGAACTTGTCACCTCCGAGCCTACGCCGGTTGTCCAGATCGCCAACCAGTATCAGCTTGACCCGGCCCTGCGTAGCGACCTTGAGACGTTTGAGGCGACGGGCGGCAGTGCGGACAACAGCGGCAACCTGTTCCGCTGTCAGTCCGGCACAAGCGTCGGCGGGTATGGCGTCGTACGATCCAAGGAGGCGATCATCTACCGCGCCGGCGAGGGCGTGCGTGGCCTGTTCACCGCCGCGTTTACCACCGGCATCGCCAACTCCCTGCAATTTGGTGGCTTGTTCAACCTGACCGAAACGGTGGCGTTTGGCTACGACGGCGCAAACTTCTCGGCACTCTACTCGCACAACGGCGCGGCAGAAGTCCAGACGATCCAGGTCACGACTCCCGCATCATCTGCGGCCAACTGCACGGTGACGCTGGACAGTGACGCCGTGGTGATTGCCCTGACCATCGACACGGTGCAGGTCAACGCCTACGAGATCGCAACGGCATTGGCGGCTGATGGGACGGTCGGGGCCAAGTGGCGGTTTGAACAGGTTGATGACACGGTGATTGCCATTGCCCGGTCGGTCGGCGACAAGACTGGTACGATGAGTTTTGCGGCAGGCTCAACGGGCGCAGCGGCGACCGTCACTGAAAAAACTGCGGGCGCGGCCAAGACCGACGCACACACGGCACAGGCCAGTTGGAACGTGACAACTTCGCCGTTCAGCGGATTTGACCCGACCAAGATCAACATTTATAGGATTAAGTACGGCTACCTCGGCGTTGCCAACATTGAGTACGCGATCTACGATCCCAACACGGGCAAGTTTGTAACGGTTCATCTCGGCAAGTTTGCCAACGTCAACACGACCACGCACCTCGGCTCGCCCGACCTCAAGATCGGCTGGACTTCGGCATCACTCGGCTCCAGCGGCACGAACCTCACCGTTACTGGTGGGTCGGGCCAGATCGCCGTGGAAGGCAAGGAAGTTGTCAAAGGCTCGGCCCTCGCTGACGAGGCGACCAACTCAAGCGTTGGCACAAGCCTTGAGAACATCCTGACGATCAAGAACCGCATCACATACGGCGGTCGATTCAACCTCGGCAAAATCCTGCCCACCTTCGCGTCTCTCGATAACGAGGCCAACAAGGGTGCTGTGGTCGAGATATTGGTCAACGCGACACTCTCAGGCACAACCAACTACCAGTATGAGGACGAGACGAACTCTATTGCACTGGTAGATAAGACCTCGACCACGGTGACGGGCGGCACGCTGATTGACGCCTTTACTGTCCCGGCTGGCGGTGACGGAAGTGTTGATCTGTCCAAGCTGGACGAGGTCATCAACCCCGAAGATACGATCACGCTGGCGGCTAAGGTGGTCAGCGGAACCGCTGCTGCCATGACCGGCACACTCGTCTGGAAAGAGGAGAAGTAGATGGCAAACACGATTGTCAATATGCAACTGCCCAGCGGTAAGTCAGGCTTGACCATCACGCTGTACCCTTTGGACAGCGACACGGCAGGCAACACGCCCGACACGCTGACCGAGGAAACCAACCGTCTTGGCCTTTACTCTGCAACCATCACCGAGGCGCTGAACGGCACGTTTTATGCGAAGGTGCTAGATGGCACTGAACTGTTTGCAAGCGGGTGGGTGGCGCTGGCCGACACGACCAGCACCTATCACATCATGGATGGTTACTCGGATGCCATCAGCGTGGCGTCACATAATGACACCAGCACCGTGCTGTCAATCGTCTCCACGACGGCCACCGACGTACTGGACGTTGCTGGCGATGTATGGGATCAAGCAGTTAGCAGTCACAACGTAGCTGGATCGTTTGGCAAGTTTGTGCGTCAACTCAAGGAGGGTGTGGTCAGTGCCGAGGCAGATGTCAACGATGTTAGTGCCACCACCACTAGCTTTGTCACCACGCTCACCGAGGCGTCAGACAGCCACTACAGCGACCTCTCTGTGGCCTTTATCTCTGGCGCCCTGACCGGCCAGTCGCGCGTTGCAACGGCGTACAACGGAACCACCAAGACGCTGACGTTCGATGAGGCGTGGAGCGAAGCGCCAGCAGACGGTGACACGTTCATCATCCTGACGCCGCACATCCACACGGTCAGCCAGTTGGTAGACGGTGTGTGGGATGAGTTGATCTCTGGACACCTCACCGCAGGCACGACGGGCGCATCGCTGAACCAGGCAGCGTCGGGTGCAGGTACGGGCGCACGCACCATCACCGTCACGGTGGACGATGGCACGAACCCGCTGGAGAACGCCACTGTGCGATACACCGAGGGCGTCAACACGTTCACCGCAGACACCGACGCGAGCGGCAACGCCACGTTCAGTCTGGACGACGCCACTTATTCTGTGGCGATCTTTAAGGATGGCTACACATTTACGCCGACCACGCTTATCGTGTCCGGTGACGCATCGCCAACCTACTCGATGACCGCCAACGCAGCGATTGGCTCATCCAACGCCGGCTTTGCGACGGGCTACACCTACGTCTACGACGAGAATGGTGCTGTCGAAGTGGGCGTCACACTGACGCTACAGTGCATTGCAGCGCCGAGCGGAAGTGGCCTGGTTCTGGATACAGCGACACGTACAGCGACTTCTGACTCCAACGGCAAGGCTGAATTTACCAACCTTGTTCGCGGTGCGAAGTATCAGGTCTATCGCAACAGCGCGATCCAGAAGCAGTTTACGGCGAGCGATGCAGCGACGTTTGAGATTCCGAGTTTCATCGGCAGCGACTAATCACCCTCATAAAAATACCACTCACTAGGTCGGCCCCTGCCGACCTTTTTTGCATCCTTACGGACGAGCCCGTCACGAGTGAGGTCGGTGAGTATGTCGTCTCGATCCTTAGCCTTGATCTTCCTGAACTTGCGGCTGATGGACGCTCTGGCGATGCCGCCGCGCCCAGCGGCTTTAATCATCGCCAAGATTTGATTGACGATGCGGTCGTGCCCATTCTCGCTCACCTCTCGCTCTGCCACATCGATCAATCCGCTGACCAGTGCTGAGATGAGTTCTGTAGCCCACCGCATCGCCCCGCCTGTAATGCGGAGGTGGTCGGTCGGCTCGTCCATCGACGCGATCAGCGCCAGCTTCTCTGCCTGCTCTGCGGCTCGGCCCCAAAGCGGGTGCAGGCTTTCGCCGCCCTGACACTGCATCATCTGCTTGCGAAGCTCTGCGGTGCGAGTGCGGAACGCCGACAGCACGGCCCTTGCCTCGTCCGTGTACGGCACGATCTGTGCGCCGTAGGTTGCAGCCGCGATGTTTCCTGTGCCTTCTGGCGCTTGCGGCGAGAACGCGCCCCATCTTGCTACGGTGTCGCACAAATCCTTTGGCGGCATCTTGTCGGCTACATCGTTCCATTCGGGCGATGCGTCTTGGCTTGCGAAGATGAGTAGGCGACCAATGAATCCATCGGCGATCTGATCTGCCCGAAAGCTGCTAAACAACTGGCCTGGCGTTGCGGTTCCGTACAAGCAGAGGCAAGGCTCTTTGATATCAATGCGAGGGTCTTTGTCTTGATCGGCAAACTCTTTGCCGCGAACGGTCGTCCCAGCACTCGTAAATAACTTGGTCAGTGTAGGGATGATCGCCTTCTCGTGGGTGGACGCCGCGCCGCTCGCCATGCTTGAGAAGAAGTGGCCGATCTCGTCCATCTGCATCAGTGTGCCGGTTTCACGCGCCGCCACGTTCATCACGGCTCGCTCACTCGTTACGCTCTCGCCCGCGAGGATGTCGGTGACGGCGGCGTACTCTACAAGGGCATTGATTTGCTGTCGGCTATGATCCTTGCCGCAGCACGACTCCCCTACCCCAAGTGTGTAGAAGTTGGTTCGGGCGTTGTTAGGTGTGCGCACCTTCTTGCCGAGTAACGCCCCAACAAAGGCCACACTGTTAGCGAGGGCAAGCTCTGGCTGATCCTGATTCGCCGTGGCCCTGATCCAGCCTGACACTCGACCGAGCAGGCCAGGTGCTTCTAAGAGGTGCTTGGGGATTGGAACATTCTTCACGGTCGGCGGCAATGCGTCAGATTTGGCGTCTTGCGGCTCTGTATCGGTCTTAGGCGTCATCTCTGACACTTTACGTCCATTCCTTGCAATCGCGGCAAAGTCAATGCCGATCATGGGCGCGGGCGAGTCAAAGGCCGCGTCATCGAGAAGATAGCCTCGTGGATGCTCGTGCTGCGCCTTCATCGCCTGATCGACCTTTCGCTCAAACTCCCGCTTCTCGCTCGTGTTTCCCAAATCCCAAGGCGGGCAGCATCGAGGATTGTATTCGCTGGCAAGCAACTGGATCGCCTCAGAGCGGCTTAGATCGAACCCATTGACTAGGACGCAGGCGGCGCGGAAAAGGGCTGAGTGGCCCCCTGCGCCCTCTATGGCGGGGTCTACGGTCGCAAGGTAGGCAGACGCCCTAGACAGCTTGGACAAGCCCTCTTGCCGTGGACGCACGAGGATCGGTTGTACGGGCTCCGGGCTCCGGGCGGGTGCTAGGCCATATTCCTCCAAGATCGCCGAGAGGGGCTGCTGTACGTCCACGACGGCATCCCCAGCGATGTAGTCCCCGGTCACTGCGAACCAGCGTCCATGATCGTAGATTTCCAGCCGGGCGAACCCATCCGGCGTGCAGACGGATCGAGAGCCCTCTGGCTTTTTGCCGTATCCAAAACCCTTTACCCCAAAGGTGCTAGGCGAGACTTCCCAATAGGTCGGGATGCTCTGGATGATGCCTGCGGCCTGATCGACCACCTTGCCGTCTACGATGCAGTCATCAAGGTCAATGCCGCAGAGGTTTCGACCGTCTCCGAGATCGCCGAGCATGATGCCGATGCCAGCGACCGTCTCGTCAGCGGAGGCTGCGTCTACCGCGTCTTGGTAGGTAGACCATGTACGGGGGTCATTTGACTTTGCTCGCCGCATCGTGCGGGCATCGTATGGAACCTTGGTTGTTCGCCCGCCAGCGATAGAATCGTTGCGCCAGACAACCCAGCGGTTCAGTTGAGTGAGTGATTCAGGGATCATTTGACTTTTGTTTCCTTCCGTGGTATAATCATCGAGGTCTTTCTTTCCTTTCGGCCCGCCCTGCGTTCTGTGGGGCGGGTTTTTATATTAGCGATCCCCACTGATCTGCTATCGCGTCCGCAATTCCCTGGTATGTCTTGCTTCTGTCTCGCTGGCGGTTGGGGCCGGGAGGCATTTTGTGGATTCGCGCCTCTCGCCCTTCTACGATATTTGTAGGCTTGAGTCGCGGCAGATTGTGCAGGGCCAGTCCAGTCCTCTTTGTCTCGCCATGTCCAAACTGCCACGGCTGGATGTATTGCACTTCGGCATTTAGGTACTTGAAGATAACGCTGGCCGGGTTCTCAAGTGCTACGCGAGCGCTCTGTCTCTTGGCTGTTGCCCACAGATTGACCGTCCAGTCAATCGCCTCCAACCTATCCTTATGCCTTGGCATGTTTACGCCGTACCACCGATTGCCGCTTAAACTCAATGCGGTGCATACAGGATGAAGTATCGCCATTGACCACTGCCGAGACTCCAGCGCGTCTATGACATCGCCTTGGATGTGCCAGGCTGGGTTGCCTCGCGTGGGTAACAGGTCGCAACTATACGCCTCGATACCCCGCGACCGCATAGCACTGGTTATTGTGCCGGATTCTTCGCACCCGATCAGCACGCTCATGGTAGACTCCCTTATTCAGTTAAAAGCACCCTGTCAAGAACACCCTGATAATATCGTGGTACTTCCCACGAGGTTTCACTGTAATCGATCCTGTGATCGTGTTCAAGGACTGTTCTAGAAAAATGTTCTGCAACGCCTCGCTGACTGTTGGAGCCTTCTCATTGAATCGGCGCTGCCACCACCCGGCAGCCTTTCTTCCCGCAGGGCCGTGGTGGTCGAGGCATACCCACTCGCTGTAGGTTCGCAGGCCAGAGCGATAGGTCACGCGAAGTGAGTCGGGTCGGCCAGGCTTGCAGTGGCGGGCGACCTTTACGCTGTCCACCTTGATTGTCTCAGGCTTGTCGCTGCTAATGATATTGCGGTTCGACGCCGTGGTTCCGTGCATCCTTCGCTGAGACTCCTCGGCCTCCTCGCGCTCGATCTGCTTTTTGGGGATCGTCCAGCCGCACGCGGGGCATGTCCGCACCGCCCGGCTGAATATCTCCTTGCACTCGGGACACTTCTCCAGCTTCACGCCGTCGCCGCCCAGGTAGTCGATTGGCCCGTGGGTGTGGATACACTCGGCAAAGTCCAGCACGAGACAGTCCCGCTTACGATCGTCCAGTCGCAGGCCACGCCCTACCATCTGGTAATACAGCCCCTTCGACTGCGTGGGCCGCAGCAGCACCACCGCGTCCGTCCGGGTAGCATCAAAGCCCTCTGTCAGGACGTTCACGTTGCAGACGGCTCGGATGTCGCCCCGCGTAAATTGCATAGTAATACTATCTCTTTCCGCGCTCGGCGTCTTGCCTGTCACGCAAGGGGCAGTGATGCCATGCTTGGCAAGCTCCTCGCTGACGTGGTGGCAGTGATCCAAGTCCACGCAGAAGAAGATGATCGCCTTGCGATCGTGCAGCATCGTCACGGCCTCGGCAATCGTGTCGCGGACCAGCTCGGGGATGTCTGTGGCCTCGGCCAGCGAGCCGGTGGTGAACTCGCCGCCTCGCTTCTTGACACCGGAGAGATCGGGCGCAGCATCACCAACCTTGGATCGCAGCGGGCAGAGATGCCCCTTCTCAATGAGTTCCGCCACGCCGATCTCGTAGCAGATTTCGTTCAGGATGTGATCCTTGTGACAGACATCGCCCACGCCCATCCGGTACGGAGTGGCCGTCATGCCCACCACCCGCACCTTCGGGTTCATCAACTTGGCGTTGGCGACGAGCTTGCGGTACTGCCCCTCGCCGCTCATCGGGATGCGGTGCGCCTCATCCACGATGATGAGGTCGAATGGGTCGAAGTCGAAGATGCGCCGCGCGATGCTGCTGATACTGGCAAAGATAATGTCCTGCTTCATGTCGCGGCGCTTCAGGCCAGCGGCGTAGATGCCGATGTCGATGCCGCCGTCGATCTGCTGCATCTTGTCTGCGTTCTGCGCGACAAGCTCCTTCGTGTGGGCGAGGATCAGGCAGCGGAACAGCGGGTACTGCTTCTTGTACCGCTGGATCGTCCAAGCCATCGTTGGGCTCTTGCCCGCAGCCGTGGGCAGCACGACGCAGGGGTTACTGATCTTGTTGCACAAGTGATCGTCTACCGCGTCAATGGCGGCCTGTTGGTAGTATCTAGGTTGCATCTGTAGAGCCTATAATAACGGATTATCTTATTTTAGCCAACTGCTTGCGGCGAACCTTGACGGTCGAGACGACGCCATCCACCAACTCATCAGTGTACCCCCCGGTCGGAGCGATGCGAACATGGTTGCCGTCAGCGTCGTGACCGTCCCTGCCGACCGCTTGGTCGAGCGCGTGCAGCGCAATCGTCCGATCAATGTCAACGGTCTGCATGGCAACGCCAATGAGCCCTAGATCGGCTGGATACATCAACGCGCCGCCCACGGCTCGCTCGACGCGATCCCACTGCTTTGCTGAAAGGTCTTTAATGGGTTTAGATTTCTTTGTTGCCATCCTGTCTTATCCTTTCGATTTGAATATCATCACCAAACACTTCCTTCATATCGGCAAATGCCCCAGCGCCGACTAAACTTTTTGGCAAGTCAGCCAATTCCTTGCTGTCGTAATGCTCTTTGCCGTTCTTCCACTTCGCACCGTCCTGGTTCTCGTACTCGATCCAGTCAGGGCTGCTATCGACCGGCTTAGCGAACGTCACGAGATCAGGAATGAACAGGTGGTTCGGACAGCCGATCTCCTGCTTCTCGACAGTCAGCGTGATCGTGTGGTAGCCGCACGACCACCTACCCTGATCCGTGTCCATTTCCGGCGTCGAGTAGACGCAGGTGCGGCATCCTGTCCCGCAGCGAACCGCAGGGCCAACGGCGTCCGTGCCGTGGCACCTGTCGGTATGCTCGCACCACTTGCAGTTGTAGTGGTCCGCGCTGTCACCGATCTTCTCTGGCGGTTGAGAAGCGTTAATGATGCTTTCAGCGCGATCCATTAGTCGCTCGGCATCATCTTTCACATCCTCCCAGCGTAAACGCTCGCTGTAAAGATGGTCGGTATCCTTGTTCGCTGCGAGATAGAACGCTCGCTTCATTCCAGTGAGCTTCATGTAGCAGGCCATCTGCGCGTAGTGCATCGGCTTGGATGCCTTGACGCCCTTGGCCTTTAGTTGGGCAAAGCTCTTGGCGTTGTGCGTCTTGAACTCAAGAACGTGCCACGCCTTCTCTGCTTCGGGGAATCCCCGCCCGGCCCCGTCCATGTGGCCTGAAAAATGGCCCCCTAGCGACTTGACCTCAAACTGCTCGCCGGTATTCGGATCAACGTCGTACACCTCGCAGCCAATGGCTTTAAGCTCGGTGACGAATCGAATCTCCGCGAGATCGCCCGTCTCAAACAGTCTCAGCATCCGGCCATCAAACTCGGCCTGGCCGCAGTGCCGAAAGTCGTACCACAGCTTTCGGGCGCAGGCATGACCGATCTGGCTCGCCCCTACATAGGTGCGGGGGCGTGACTCACGCTGTGACTCGTGGTAGGCGTAGATCGCCTTTACAGTCGGGCTGTCGCTAGGGGGTTGGGGGAGCATTGCCATATCACTTAATCCTTAAAACAGTGCCGCGCTCCATGAGGGTCGCTCCATCCACTTCCTCGCCTGCCGCAATCGCCTCGCGGATCGCCTTGTTGTCGGCGTCGATTGTCACCTTCTGGAATCGAGGCGGCAATTCCTCTGCCGGAACCTGAACATCGAGCTTTTGCATCCCGCCCGCCGTCGAAACGCTCACGGTGTATCGAAGCGTCTCTACCTTGTCAATGCCTCGCTCCTGCAAGGCCCATAGCAAGCGATCCTTGAGTCGCTTGGCAGCGTTCTCGTTGACCTTGGCTCGTTCCTTGAGTCGCTTGGCCTCGTCGTTGCGTGCGGCAGCGAGGGCCAGCAACTCCGTGACGTAGGCCGCATAGCCATCGACCTTTCCCTTGAGATCGCTGTCCATCTCCTCGATCCATTCAGTGATCGCCTCATCGATGGCCGGGTCGGAGATATCGCCTTCCAGTGTTGCGAGGAGGTGATCGATCTCCCTCATGTCGGCGGTGATGTCGTAAAGTGTTCGTGACATAATCAATTCCTTTCGGGGTTAGAGTGAAACCCGCCGCACGATTTTACCTGTGCGGCGAGCGGGTTTGAGATCATCGAATCACTGAGCCCACACCGGCTTGCCCGCACTGGCAGGAACCGTCGTGGTCGGAGCCGCTGCTGCCGCAGGAGCGCCGCCGCCAACGCCTACGGGCGGCGCGGTCGCAGGCTTGTACGCCGAGATGTCGTTGCTCGGCCCGTAGTCACCCTTGGCCGGGCGAATCTTGAGCTTGATGATGCAGGGAATCGCGTGAAGCTGCTCGCTGTCCTGCACTGCTCCGAGGTGCATGGCCCGGCACGCAGCCGCAAGCTGCTGCTGGCCGATCTCCGCAGCCTTGGGGCTGGTGGAGTGCGAGAGGTTGTAGTTGGCGAACACCTTGCGACCAGTGTAGTCGCCATCAAGGATGTCCCATTCCAGCTTCAACAACTCGCCAGTGCCAGCACTGTTGGACTTGACTTCGCTCGACACGACATGAGCAACGTACTCGCCCGCTGGCAGCGGATCGAAGTTGCGCATTTCTTCGTGAGCAGTAGGATCGAAATTACCGAGATTTGCCATTTGTGGTTCCTTTCTAAAGGAGGTTAGTGAGCGCTCGCAACGGCATCAGCGAACGATTGCCAGTTCAGGGGCAGTTCATAAGGAAGGCGACCGTAGACGCCTCGCCCGCCGCCTGGATGGGCGGGACGCTTTTGTGTGTATAGGAACGGATCGCCGCCGCCAGTGGCGCGAGCCTTCGTCTTGTTGAATCCAGTCTCCTCTTTCCGAACGGCAACACGGCGGTTGCAGAACAGGATGACATCGACCCAGCGTTGCAGTGCTTCACTGGCACGCTTGTGGATGTCGAAAAGGAAAGTGTCGTAGGAGTCTGCTGTCGGATCGTTGAACGCCTTGACAGTGACATGGCCGATCAGGATAGATGCCATGTTCTTCTCGCTCCGCAGGGCATCCAGACCATCGGTGATCTGCCGCCACTCACGCAGAGCCTCGACGTAGCCCTTGCCGAATCCGCCGTCCACCTTCTCGATGCTCTCGACGCCGGATCGCTTGCTGACGGAATCCCAAATCAAGGGCTCAAGCGTCGATGCCGAGTCGATCACGACCGTCTTGTAGTCGTGGTCTTGCGTGTAGAGGGTGGACAGCGCCTCAAGCACATCGCCGTACTTCTGTGCCGTTGGAAACTTCGCAACGTCGAGGTCGTCAGCGCCCTCCTCGCCCTTGATGGGCAGGAAGATCGCGTCGTCTGACTGCGATGCGAATGTTGACTTCCCGATCTTCTCGACTCCGAGAAGCAGGATGCGCGGCGCTCGCAACGCCTTGCCTTTACTGATTGAGTTTAGATCAAATGCCATTTTGTTCTTGCCGCCTTTCGTATGCGTAAACGTGATCGTAATACCGAGTTGCCATGTTGTTCAATTCGGCCCACGACATTCTAGGCGATCCAATCGCCATGTCGTCTTTGCCTGGAACAAAGTTGATCCTGTAGGTTGCTTGAAGCTCTACGATCAACTGGTTAAGCCGGTCCCGACTGATCTGCAAGTCGTCGCAGATATTCCGCATCTCAGCGGTTCGGGGGAGCTTGGGGATGAGACATGCCACCTCTTTTTTCATTTCAAAAGACGGGTGGGCTTTGTTAAGTACGAGCATGTTGGCCTTCCTTTCCTGTTGGGCTCGTTGATGTGAACACTATAGCAATCGGTGGATTGCAATGTCAAGCATTATTTTTTATTTTTCTAAAGAATCTCTGTTCTGTTCTGTACGGCGGGAATAAGCTCGTAGCAGAAGTTTGGATGCTCGCGGTAGAACCGCAGCCAGTATCCGCCGATAGGCTTGGGCGGCGCACCTCGCTCAACGTGCCAGCCTTTTGACCCGTCGCCGTATTCCTCTTTGTAGCTTGGCGTGCAGACATGCCACTGCGTGTCGTGCGAAAGGTTGTCGGACTGGTTGATTCGCTCCCGCATGAGGCAGACATTCCACGCCTCGTGAACGTGGCCTGTCATAACGATGTCAGCGTCGGGCAGGAACACAGCGCGTCTATTAGTCTGGATCACGCCCTTGGTCACTGGCCCCCCTCCACCACTGCCGTGAAAAATTTTCATCAGGAACGACTTGGTATGTGCGCCACGCTTCATCTGGAAGCGAACCCAATAACCATAGCCCATCGCCTCGGTGATTCCTCCCCCGCCACGCAGATTTGAGCAAAGCCTGTCAGTCAGGTCAGTCTCATGGTTCTTGATGATCGCCGTCTCGTGGTTGCCGCGACCTTCACAGACTATGTGCTTTGAGTACGGCGCGTACCACTCGGTTGCCGTGTCCACGAGGCTGTCGAGGTATCGAGCGTTTTGATGCTCTGGCCTTAGATCAGATTTGTTGGCCCGCTTGTCGTACTTGCCTTGCATGGCGCAAAACAGGTCGCCGCCCCCGATGATAGGGGCGTTGCGTTCAACGGCCAGGTCGAGGTGCTTTTTCAAGAGCGAGCGGTTGCACTTGGGGTTGTCCCAATGGTCGTCGCTCTTGAGGAACACCCACTGCTCGTCGTTGTTGGTCTTTAAGCCGTCAATCGTAATCTTCATCACGGCGTTGTTGATTCGTTCTGATTTCCAAGACATTATTTTGATCCTTTGCTCTGATGTGTCCGCGTTTGCGGGGTTACTGTGTAGCTTGGCTCTCTGTCCCACGACGAGATAACCCTTCCTATTTCCATCCACTCGCTGTAAGTGAAGTGAGTGCCCTTAGCATAGTTGCATCGTCCACAGCAGGGCACTACGTTGTCGCAACTGTAGCCGCGACCCGCATCTTTGCGGTCTAAATTTGACGCACTGCTGCGACGACCTTCCGTGGGCCTCCACTCGTTCCACACAAGTGATTCGCCGCAGTAATGGCAACTTGGCTTACCCTTAGCGATCTCGTAATATTCTTGATAAGTAAGTGTTACTGTATGCCTAGCTCGATTCTTGAATATATTATATTGAGCTTCGTATGGCCTCAGCCTTCGATAAGGGCGCTCACCCTTGTGGGCGCAATGCCTACATTTCGCCGATTGCTTTAAGGATTGTACGGTGCTTTCGTACCGATTCCCACAGCCACAGATAACGTCATAGTAAACAAATCGGCCTTCCTTTTTTGATGGTCCCACCGCTCGCCTGCCGTTAATGACCTTCCCGGTAATATCTATAAAGTTTCTCTGCACTTTAATCGACACTCCCGTCTCTGGATGATGGATAAATCTACTCACCACGACCCTCCAAAGCTATCTGTAGATTAGCCATCCCGCGCCACGCGAGATGTGCGTCATGTAGGAATCCATCGTCATCCATTTGCCCCGCCTCTAGAAGATGCCGTGCGATACAGTCTTTGTGGTCACTGCTTTTCTCGCGCGACCATCTCATCGGCTCGCCTGGATTATGTTTTTCATTGGCCGCTTTCGACAAGCGGGCAACCTCGGCACACGCGAGAGGGAAATACATTAGCAGGCCACTAAACAGTGGGATATCTTTGCGCTGCCTAGAATCACAGGGCAGAATCCCGCCATCCTGCTTCTTAGGATAAAACACCGTCAACCCTCTCCACTGCGCTACGGCGTGTTCCGCTGACGCGCCCTTGGACTTCTCCCAGCCGGGTAGCAGGTAGATCGCATCACAAGTGGCGAGCGCATCGAGATCACGGTCCACGAACTCGCTGGCGTCCGTGCCGGGCGGGTATTCGTTCCAATCCCAATCATCCGGCAACTCCTCTGGATGGAACCCCATCTCGCGGTCAAGATCGGCGGGGTTGATCGCCTTGTGGCCTTCCAGCCTGATCTTTTCCGCAGCCTCGTCAAAGGCAGGAAAGTTGTAATGCGGGATCGACCGCATCGGCCCTGAAACATAGATACGCATGTGACTTACTCCTGTAGTAAACGGATAGTGCGACAAATCGCAAAGTTGGTAACAGAAAAGCTGACGACTTCAATTCCCCAATCTCGCAATGTCTCCTCGATATGTTCAAAGACTTCGGACTCAATATCTCCGTAATAACATCTGTCGAGATCGCGGTCCATGACCGCAGATGCGACCGATGCCTCGGCCTCCTCGACAATCGCATCCTCGACATCATACACCTCAAAGTGTGCTTTGGCGACATCAGAGATGCGATATTTAATGCGTGACGACAGGGCGACCATCTTGAAGTCGCTCGTCATTAGGCTCTGTGTGTTCAACTCGGCAATCGTGTCCACGACAGACTTAGCGTGAACCTGATCGATGACCGGCCACTTCCAGTAGAGTCCAGGCCCGATCTGCCGGTGGACGCGGCCACATCGAACGTGGACCGCACGCTCGTCAGGATTGACGGTGGTGATGGGGGAGAGCGAGGAAATCCCCGATATGAGTGCTTGGAGTAGGGCGACCATATCCGACAAGATACCCCGATGCGGCGTCGGTGTCAAGGGGTATTAAAGAAAAACCCCAGCAGTGCGCTAACACTGCTGGGGACACCCAAAAAGGAAAGACATGCTTAGGTATTGTATCAGATATGGCGGCG
>JBMZAP010000103.1:0-14463 GCA_049611445.1 Phycisphaeraceae bacterium
TGTCGTCGGTTCGGTACGTCGTTGCCCCACGCCAGTAGCCGGGCACGGCGATTCGAACACCGCCGACCTTGTTCTCGATGACAGGCATCAGACTCACGCCGTCGAGCGGATGCTCGGTTTTAGTAAACGCGGGCTTGCACAGGTCAACAAGGGTGGGGTAGATATCGATCGTTGAGGCGAGCGCATCGGTCCTGTTACCAGGCTTACCAATGCCAGGAGCGCGGATGATCAGCGGGCTGTGCAATGCGGTTTCGAGGGTGGTGTGCTTGGCCCACATCGCGGTTTCGCCGAGGAACCAGCCGTGGTCACCCCAGAGAACAACGACGGTGTTGTCGGCCAGACCTTCCTTCTCCAGTGCGTCGAGCACCTTGCCGATCTGCCGATCGACATAGCGAACACAGGCGAGGTAGCCACGCTTGGCCTGCATCGCTGCTTCGGGCGCCAGCGGCTTGGTCTTTTCCCATGCCATCTTGTAGCCGTAGAACTCCCCGTTGCCGCCGTTGTAGTACGCGGTATCGGTGCGCTCGGGCATGACTGGCGGGGGGACGTCCCACTTGGCGACGGCGTCCCAGTCCTGCTTGGGTGCAACGAACGGCAGGTGTGGCTTGAAGAAGCCAAGCCCCATGAAGAACGGCTCGTCCTTGTCTTTCAGTTCTTTGAACTTTTCGATGGCGACGTCGGCCATGAGCCCGTCGGGCAGGTCGGTGTCTTTCTCGACGACGAATTCCATGAGGTCGCGGTGGCCGCCGCCGTCCTCGCGGTGTTTGCCGTCGGCGTAGGCGAAGAAGACGCCCCAGCCGCGCTTCCACGGGCCGTAGGGTGTTGCGAAGTCGTCCCAGGCATGGGGGAGCTCAGGTCGTTTGTCGCCCTTGCCGTTGTAGCTGGTAACCTTGCCGTCGGCGGTGTGCGAGATTTTTCCGATGAGCACGGTGTGGTAGCCCGATCGGTTAAAGAGTTCGGGCAGGGTTTGTGCGCCGGGCAGTTGTGTTGGTTTGAGTGCAGCCTTGCCGCCATAGAACGAGCCGTTGTTCGTCCCGCCGCTGTTCATCGAATCGCGCCCGGTGAGCAGGGCGTATCGCGAGGCCCCGCAGGTGGGCATCATGACGAAGTGCTGCTTGAAGGTGATGCCTGTGCTTGCGAGCTTGTCGATGCTCGGCGTATCCACGTAGTCAACGCCGTAGCAACCGAGTTCGGGCCTAAGGTCATCGACCGCGATGAAGAGGACGTTGTAGCGGTTGTGCTTCTTCTCGGGTTCGGCATGCGACGTCGAAGCGCAGCCCAGCAGCAGGGCGGCTATCAGGAGGATGATGCATTGGCTCCCTCTCCCTCTCAGGGAGAGGGTTGGGGTGAGGGTTGTGCGTGATGAATACAGTGACGGATTGAAATTGTCTTGGTCTGCATGAAGCCCCACCCTCATCCCCCGCCTTCTCCCTGAGAGGGAGAAGGAGCCCAAGCCGATCCGCTTTGCAATCATCATGCGCTGACTCCTTTTACCCAATGATAAAGGCCCCACCGAAGGACGGCAGGGCCTTTGTATTCGTTTCGATGGGAGCGTTACTTGCTCTTGATGCCGGTGACCTTCACCTTGACGAAGCCCTGGCGGTGGCCCTTGTGGACGACGTAGCCCTTGCGGCGCTTCTTCTTCCAGATGTCGACCTTGGCGTCACGGCCTTCTTCGAGGATGTCGGCTTCAACCGATGCACCCGCGACGTAAGGGGCGCCGATCTTGGCGTCGCCTTCACCGCCGACGAGCAGCACGCGGTCAAAGGTGACCGATGCGGCGTCTTCCGCGATCTCGCGGGTGTCGATCTTGATAATGTCGCCTTCGGAGACCTTGATCTGGGTCCCGCTGTCTTCAATCACGGCGTACATGGTGTGCTCCGTTGGGGGCTTGGCCCGGGGTTCTGTCCGGGGTGGGGTGTGAATATCGAGCCGGGCATTCTAGCGAAACCTGTCATTCTCTGCAATCCCAATGAGCCGCGATCAACTATAATCGCCTGTTCAGCCCGATTGGAGCCCTTTGCCGTGACCCGTACCCCCACCGAACCCGCGACGACACCGACTTCCACCGCCCTGAGCGATCTGGGGCAGGTCTGGCTCGATGGTCGGCTCGTCCACGCCGCTGAGGCCAATATCTCGGTCATGGACCACGGCGTCCTGTACGGCGACGGCGTCTTCGAGGGCATCCGCTCCTACTCGGGCAAGATCCTCAAGCTGCAGACCCACCTCAAAAGGTTCTTTGAGTCCGCCAAGGCAATCCGGATGGACCTGCCTTATTCGATCCAGGATCTGTCCCACGCGATCCGCCAGACGCTGGAGGCGAACGGCCGGGCCGATGGCTATATCCGTTTGTGTGCGACGCGGGGCGTGGGGTCGATGGGGCTCAACCCGTTCCTCTCGCCGACGCCGAGCGTGTTCGTCATTACCTGTGATCTGAAAATGTACCCGCAGGAACTCTACGACAACGGGATGAAGGTGATTACCAGCTCGGTGATCCGCAACCACCCGGCTGCATTGAGCCCGCGCATCAAGTCCAACAACTACCTCAACAACATCCTCGCGAAGATCGAGGCCATCGACGCCGGCTGCCTCGAGGCGGTCATGCTCAACACGCAGGGCAACGTGGCCGAGTGCACCGGCGACAACATCTTCATCGCAAGGCATGGCAAGCTGTACACCCCGCCCCTGCACGCGGGCATCCTCGAAGGCATCACGCGCAATATCGTGATCGACTTGGCACGCGGCCTCGGCCTGGAAGTCGTTGAAACCGACCTGACCAAGCACGACCTGTATACCGCCGAGGAAATGCTGCTGACCGGCACCGGCGCGGAAGTGATCGCTGTGACCGAGATCGACGGCCGAAAGATCGGCTACGGCGAACAGGAAGGCAAGCCCGGCCCACTGACCGTGAAGCTGAATCAGGCCTTCCGCGACATGCTCGCGGCGGGTGCGCCGGAAGACTAATACGTGTCTTAAGTATGACCGCTACCGACTCACTCGCGTATCTCACCCCCGACCTGCCTGGCATTGGCGGGGTGTTGAAGCAATGCAACGAAGACTTTCTCGTTGAAGAGCAGCCGCTCTATGAGCCCTGCGGCGAAGGCGAGCATGTCTATCTGTTCATCGAGAAGAACGGCCTGACCACGACCGAGGCGGTTCACCGGATCGCGCGTGGCTTCCATATGCACCGGCGCAACATCGGGTATGCCGGGCTGAAAGACAAGCACGCGGTCACGCGGCAGCACTTGTCGCTCTGGCTTCCGGGTGTCGAGGAAGAGCGGATCGTCGAGGGTGTCCAGCGCGTCAATACCGTGCAGGCCAAGCTCAAGATCCTCTGGCACGAACGCCACACCAATAAGCTCAAGCGTGGGCATCACGGCGGCAACCGGTTTGTCATTCGTGTCCGCGATGTGGAACCGACGCATGTCGTGCGGGCTAAGAAGGTGATGGATGTCCTCGCCAGGCGCGGCGTGCCGAACTACGTCGGCGATCAACGCTTCGGCTATCGGCAGAACTCGCACAAGACCGGCCGGGCACTCTTGCTGGGTGACTTCCAGGGGGTGATCGCCGAGATGCTCGAAGCGGATGCGCCCAGCGAGTCGGAGTACGTCAAGCAGGGCAGGGCGTTTGTGCGTGCACGTGAATATGAAAAGGCGATCGAGGTCTGGCCCAAGACGCTGCGCTACGATCGGCAGCTGCTGGATGCGCTTCGACAGGGAAAGAGCCCGCGGGATGCGGTGATGGCGATTGATGGCAATCAACGCGCCTTCCTCGTCAGCGCCTGGCAGTCGGCGGTGTTCAATGAGGTGCTCAGCCAGCGTGTTGCAGACGGGACGTTCGACAAGTTGTTGCACGGCGACCTGGCCTGGAAGCATGACAGCCGCGCGACGTTCGAAGTGGACGACTCGACCTACGATGAAGACAACGCGCCGGGCGGCCGGGTCGAGCAGGGGTTGTTATCTCCTTCCGGACCGCTGTGGGGTCTGGAGATGCCGCGCGCATCGGACGAGCCCGGTCGTGTCGAACGGGAGGCTTTAGCCAATTCTGGCGTCACCGAAGATCAACTCAAAGGCAGCGGCGAAGACCCCAAGGCCGTGGCCGAGGGCAAGCGTCGGCCGCTGCGCATCCTCCTGAAAGACCCGGATGTCGAGGGCGGGGTCGATGAGATCGGTGCCTACATCAAGGCCAGCTTCGAACTGCCACGGGGCGCCTACGCGACGATGGTGCTGCGTGAAGTGATGAAGGAAGCATCGAGCGACAGCCAGATCTAGACCACCTTGGGTGGGGTCTTGCCGTCGGCCAACCAGAGATAGGCAAACGCACCGCGTCGCTTGGGCGGAATGATCACTCGGATCAGCCCGCGCGCCACCGGCCGACCCAGCCAGACAGCGACGAGCCCACCCACGATTGCGATGACCTCGATCGAGATCGCCGTTTTCATGTGCCAGTTCATCAGGTCGACCGTGACCATCCGCCAACTGTAAAGCTGACGCCAGATCAGCGTGTGGAAGATCAGGATGCAGATCATCGGCCAACCGATCGCGAAACACATGTATCCCCATCTTCGCCAGTGCGGCATCGCGACCAATGTGATCGTCGTCATCACCGCGCCGATCGCTGCTGACATCAGGATCATCAAGGTCAGGATGAGCGGATCTTCGTCACGCATCGGTCGGAGTTCGTATACATTTCTGCCGTAGTAGTAATGGGCGGCACCCGCGCTGCTGTGGCCTTGTTGCTGTTGCGCAAGTTCATTGCGGTATTGCACGACCCCTTCGTTTTCGTAAAGCAGGTTGAGATCGACGTTCTCGATATCGACCCAACCCCGTCGGAGATCGCCGGACACCCCCGCCAGTCCGGTCACGCCGAAGACGGACCAGCCGACCAGACTCAGCCAGATCACAATCCACAACAGCCAGACCATTACGACCAGACAACGGAACCAGCTTCTGGTCGCGGTGGTCAGTGCGTTGGCCGGCTCGAATGTGCCACACTCTGGGCACTTGCACATCAGGAGGCGGGTGGTGGTTTCCCGGCGGATCGCCTGCTGGCGGAGGTTATAGCCGCAGCCGGTGCAGTACCGGTCCATCTCGACAGTGCCGATCTGTTCGAGCAGTTCGAAGGTCTGGGCGGCGGGCTGTTCGTGTGCGGCTTGGCTCATGAAATAACACAGTAGGGCAGGGGTATCTGAGACACAAGCTTCAGTGTTATCGCGTTGCCAGTTTGTCGGTTGGCATTACAATACCCTGCTCAAAACACCCCTTAAACCCCTGCGGTAGACCTATGAAAGCCAACGACCTCAAGCCCGGCAAAGCCATCAATCAGGATGGACAGATCTGGATCGTCACCAAGACCGAACACGTCAAGCCCGGCAAGGGCGGCGCGTTTGTTCAGGCCAAGATCAAGTCGATGAAGACCGGCTCCGTTCAGGAAAAGCGTTTCCGATCCAACGATGATGTTGACGGTGTCAACCTCGACCGACGCGAGCTCGAGTACCTCTACACCGACTCGTCCGGCGCGATCTTCATGGACTGTGAAACCTATGACCAGTCCACGGTGCCCGAGGATGTACTCGGCGACGCACTGAAGTACTGCAAGCCCAACGAACGGATCACCGGCCTGCACTACGAGAACCAGGTGCTGAGCATCGAGCTGCCCAGCCAGGTCGAGCTTGAAGTGACCGATGCGCCGCCCGGCGTCAAGAACGCAACCGCGACGAGCGTGATGAAGGAAGCGACCACCGAAACCGGTCTGGTCGTGAAGGTCCCCGAGTTCATCGGCATCGGCGACAAGATCAAGGTCAACACCGACACCGGCGAATACATGTCGCGCGCGTGATCGATGGTTTGCCAGAGCACGAAGCGTAAGCGAGTGACCCGCGTGCTCAACGGCTGGGTCACTCGCTTACGCTTCGTGCTCGGATCAAGACCATGTGCGGACGCTACCAACTTAAAACCGAAGCGGGCCGATTGGCCGAGTTGTTTCATGCGCTGCATGTTGAAGGCGGCGACCTGCTTCAGCCGCGCTACAACATCGCGCCGGGCACGCCGGTTCTGATTGTCCGCGACACACCGACCGGTCGGCGTATTGAGCACGTGCGTTGGGGCCTTGTCCCGGGCTGGGCGGATGACCCGAAGATCGGCTACCGGATGATCAACGCGCGTTCGGAGACCGCAGCGACCAAGCCCGGCTTCCGCGGGGCGATGAAATACCGTCGCTGTATCGTCCCGGTGTCCGGGTTTTACGAGTGGAAAAAATTGAATTCGACCACCAAGCAACCGCACCACATCACGGTCCAAGGCACGGATGTGTTTGGACTCGCCGGCTTGTGGGAACTCTGGCAGGACCCGGCAGGCAACGAGCTGGAGACGATGGCGATCTTGACCTGTGCACCAAATGAAATGATGGCCGACCTGCACGACCGCATGCCGGTGATTCTTGCGCCGAATGACTTCGACCCGTGGCTGGATCTCGATCAGCAGGATGCGGCAAAGGCTTCGCGCTTGTTGAAGCCATACCCCGCTGAACAGATGGTGGCCTGGCCGGTGAGCACCTACGTGAACAAGGCGGGCAACGAAGGGCACAAGTGCATCGAGCCGGTAGGCCAGCGGGGTTTGTTCGGATGATGGACTTGGCCTGTAACATGGGCCGTCTATCGCGACTCTGTAAGATGGGAAACTCACGAACCGAAGGCGAAGGATACAAGGAGCTGCTTTATGCACAGTTGGAAACGTCTTTCTCTTATGTCGCGGGCCTGCATGCTTTGCATGGCGGTGACGTTCGCCGCTCAGGCGGGTCCGAATGATGGTCTTGAAACCGAGCCGGGGCTGCGGATGCAGGTCTACTGGATCGGCGATAATTTCGACAACGCTGACGCGCGTCTCGCGGTGCCGCCGAGCACGCTGCCTAACGTTGACCGCACGGTGCCCGGCATCGCGGTAAAAGAAAACGCGGTCATCGAAGGCGATGGTGAGAAAATTACCGGCGGGTACATCGCGGAGTGGTCCGGCTGGATCAACGTTCCCGAGACCGGCGAGTACACGTTCGAGCCAAACACCGAGGCGATGATCACGTTCACGATCGACGGACAGCTGATCGGGATGGACGCGGTCAAACTGGAAAAGGGCTGGCACGAGCTGGGCCTGATGCAGGTCGTGATTGATGATGTGCACAAGGCGATCGAGTTGGCATGGGCCAAGGGCAGCGGCAAGGCGTCGGCGATCCCGACCAAGCAACTGCTCGCAGCCAAGTTCGGTGCGCGTCCGACGCAGGCCGGTGCGAAGAAGCTGCTGACCGAGGGCAAGCGGCCGGGCCTTGGTGCCAAGCTCGTGTCGGTTCACCCGGGGTATCGACTGACCAACATCCGACCCAATGAGATGGAGATGCCTGTCGGTGGTTTGGGCATGTTGTCCGACGGCCGACTGGTTGTTGCACGCTTCGAAGCACGCAGCCTCAAGGCGCCTTCGCCGACCGAAGAACCCAACGGCGAGATGTGGCTGATCAGCAACCCCGACAGCGATGACCCGGAAGCGGTCAAGGGCGAGAAGATCGCGGAAGGGCTTTATGAGCCATCGGGCGTCTACGTGATCAACGACTCGATCTACGTGAGTCAGCGCAGCGAGCTGAGCAAGTACACGTTTAACAAGACGACCAAGAAGTGGGACAAGTTTGTGATCGCCGACGGCTGGGACACGAACGACTTCCACCAGATCAGCGCGGGCCTGCCCTGGCTGCCCGGGCCGACGGCCGACCACCCCGGCTTCTTCTACATGTCGCGCGGCGCAGGCCTTGGCAAGAACCGCAACCCCCCGAACCACGGTTCGGTCTGGAAGATCGACCTCAGCAAGCCCAAGGGTGAGAACATTGATGTGCTCACCGGCGGCCACCGCACGCCGAACGGCCTGGGCCTGAACACGGCGGGCGAGTGCTTCGTCGTCGATAACCAGGGCGGCTGGACCCCGGCCAACGAAATTAACCATGTCCAGAAGGGCAAGTTCTACGGCTATTACCAGCGGCACGACCCACCGCAAGCCAACAAGTCGCCGAACCAGCCGGATGTGAAAGACGGTGTCACTGGTGTGACCCCGGCTGCGATTCAGCTGCCACAGAACGAGATCGGCAACTCGCCGACCGAACTGCTGCTGTTCCCCGAAGGCCACACGTTTGAAGGCCAACTCGCCTACGGCGACATGCGATACGGCGGTCTTAACCGCGTCTTCCTCGAAGAAGTCGGCGGTGTGTACCAGGGCTGCGTCATGCGGTTTACGCAAGGCCTCGAAGCAGGGCCGAACCGCATCTTCTTTGGGCCCGATGGTTCGTTGTACGTCGGCGGCATCGGCGGCCACCACGCGGGCACCTGGGCCTGGCACGACCCGAACCGTAAGAACAAGCGCACGTTCCAAGGCCTTGAGCGCCTGACCCCGACGGGCAAGAGCACCTTTGAGATCGACCACATGACTGCGACCAAAGACGGGTTCGTCCTGTCCTTCACCCAGTCGGTCGATCCGGGCATCCTCGAAGACCCGCAGACCTATGCGGTCGAGCAGTGGACCTACAAGCCGACCGGCAAGTACGGCGGTCCGAAGATCGACAAGCACGGCCTGAAGGTCGCGTCCGCGAAAGCATCGGAAGACGGCAAGTCAGTCACCCTGAAGATCGACGACCGCAAAGAAGGCTACGTCGTCTACATCAAGACGGACCCGATCTCCGAAGCAGGCCACGCAATCTGGTCCGGCGAAGTGTGGTACACGCTGAATAAGATCCCGGGGTGATTCACTGAATTGCACCTGATGTAAAAACGGTTGCACCAAGTATTAAACGGAAAGCCCCGCATTTATTGTGCGGGGTTTTTTCTTTTGATGATGCTGATGTTCAGCTCTTCTCAACCACCGCGACCGCCTGGAGTGGGCCCTTGGATTCGACCACGCCGCCAGGGGTTTCGACGGTGATGGCGAACGCGGCCGCGTCGCGTGCGAGGAGTTTGGCGTCGATGGGCACGATCACCTCGCCCTCAGCGGTGATGTCGAAGACGCCGCCGTCGATGCGGTTGGTGTTCTCAATATCGGTGCTGCGTGAGCCGTCGACGATCCAGAGCTGGTATTGCAATTCGCTCGGGTCGTTGACGGGCAGGCCGGCAAGCTTCATGTAGCCCGTCTGCTTGTCGCCGTTCCAGATGACCTCGCCCTGGATGTTGGTGTACGCCGGATCGCCGCCGTCGGCATTGAAACCCCATGAGGCAGTGACCGTCTTGGCATCATCGGCGAGCGAATCATACTGCTCGACCAATGTCGGCTCGGGACTGGTACCCGATGGTGTCGGCGCCTTAGGCTCGAACGCGAGCACGGCGACCAACGCAATCAATGCTGCGGCAGCGGCATACCAGCCAAAGATCCGACCGTCCGTAAACGAGAACTTCTGAGATGGCACCGGCTTATCGACATCGCTGCCGCTAAGCTTCAGTGGCGGGGCGGCAGACAAGCTCTTGGGCGCCGTCTCGATCAGCCTGACACGCAACGCATCGGGCAATGCTTCAACCTGCTTCGGCTTAAGCAGCGCAACCTCGGCCGCCGCGGCCGCGAGGGCATACGCTTCCGCTTCCTGTCGCAGCGATTCGTCCTGCGCCAGCGCGGCCTGCAGCTCCGCCTCATCCTGCGGGGACAGGCCTTGCGTTGCTTGTTCGACCATCAGGTCGATCAGGCGTTCCGGGATGGCATCATTCGTGTTGCTCATGATGTTGCCCCCGCGGTCTCGGGGCAGATGCCTAGTGCTTGTCGGACTTTAATGAGCCCTCTTCGTATGTGCGTTTTGACCGTGCCCAGTGGCAGGCCCATTTTCTCCGCGATCTCAGGGTGTGTCAGCCCATCCATCAGCGAGTGACGGATCACCTCGGGCTGTGGCGGATCCAGTTCGTCGATCGCCTTGAGCACCGCTTCGACCTGTTCTTCGTCGGCAAGCCGGTTGTTGGATTCATTTTCCGGCTCAGGTGAGCTGTCCAGCGGCTGGGCGTCAATCCTGCGGCCGGCCTTTCGCAGCTGGTCAATCATCCGCCGACGGGCGATCATTGCGATATAGGTCGATTCAGCCGCGACTTCGGGGTCGTAGCGGTCCGCCGCCTTCCACACGGCGATGAATGCGTCCTGCACCGCGTCCTCGGCCTCAGCGGATCGGCCAAAGTATTTCCGTGCCAGCGACCAGACCAGCCCGCCGTACGCGTCAATCACCTCGGCGACGGCGTTGCCTTGGCCGGCGGCGACTTGCTGCAACAAGCTCGGGTTGGTGGCTTGGGTCATGGTGAGACGGTCACTTGCCATGGGTGTCCTGGCCGGTGCATCTTGAGCCATCGGATTGTAGCCGTGGATCGCAGTCATCTTAGTCAGAGCCGAGCATCATCGCGAGTCATGCAAAACGGCCAACCTGCGCGTTAACGCAGGCTGGCCGTAGGAGGAAACAGTGCATCAGTTCTTGGGCAGGATGACCGCGTCGATCACGTGGATCACGCCGTTGGTTGTATCGATGTCGGCAGCGACAACGTTGGCACCATCAACGGTGACGCCATCTTCGCTTGCTTCGATCGTGACCTTTTGGCCCTGTACGGTCGCGGCTTTGCCTGCCTTGATCGCGTCGGCGGCATAGATGCGGCCGGGCACGACGTGGTAGGTCAGGACAGCCTGCAGCTGTGCCTTGTTCTCAGGCTTGAGCAGCGACTCAACGGTGCCTGCGGGCAGCTTGGCAAACGCTTCATCGGTCGGGGCAAACACGGTAAAGGGGCCGTCACCTTGGAGCGTTTCGACCAGTTCTGCCGCACCGAGTGCCGCGGCGAGGGTCTTGAACGAGCCTGCCTCGATCGCCGTGTCGATGATGTCCTTCGTGGAAGGCAGGATCACCGCATCGATCACGTGGATGGTGCCATTGGACGTGCTGATGTCGGTCTTGACGACGTTAGCACCGTCAACCTTGACGCCGTCGGAGGTGTCCAGGGTGATCTTCTGGCCGTTGAGGGTCTTCAGCGGGGCGCCGCCGACGACGTGTTCAGCCGCCAGATTGCCCGGTACGACGTGGTAGGTCAGGATCGCGGTAAGCAGTGCCTTGTTCTCAGGCTTAAGCAGTGTCTCGACCGTGCCCTTGGGCAGCTTGGCGAATGCTTCGTCGGTCGGGGCGAAGACGGTGAAAGGGCCGTCACTCTTCAGCGCGTCAACAAGGTCGGCTGCACCAAGTGCTGCGGCGAGGGTCTTGAACGAACCCGCGGCAACCGCGGTGTCAACGATGTCCATCTGAGCCGCCACCTGGACGGTCTTGTCTTTGGACTTGTTGCACTGGCTCGGGCACTTGTCCGCAAGGGCGGGGGTGCTGACGGCGAGCATGCCAACCATGGGAAGGGCGAGAAGGGACTTGATCAGGGTCGAGCGTGTCATGGGGTGTCTCCGGGGAGGGGGTTAAAGGGTCTGGTTTGACAACACCCATGGTTTCGAATGCTTTGGACGTTTGGATTCGATCGCTTCGTTTTATTTTTTCGCGCTCCCGCTTTCAGGTTATTTTTGTTCGCATACAAGAAAATTCGGGCTTGCCTGTCCTGATTACATGGTCTGATGGTGTTTCATGGTAGGAGTATTATTTGTCTGTCCAGACCGATCACATCGTGCGTATCCTCATCCAGCAGCGGGCCGAGCTGATCGGCTACGCCTGGCTGGTCGTCGGCGACCCCGATCTCGCGGAGGATGTTTTTCAGGAAGTTTCCGTCGCGGTGATCCGCAAAGCGGGGGACATTGAAGACGCCGACCACCTCAACGGCTGGCTTTATGAGGCGATTCGTTTGCAGGGCCTCAAGGCGCGGCGGGATCAGGGCCGACGCCATCAACTGCTCAGTAAGGATGTGCTCGAGGCGTTGGTCGCGTCGAAGATCGACTCCGAGGCTGTTTCCGCACAACAGGCCGCCCTCCGCGAGTGCGTCAACCGGCTAACAGGCGTCACCCGCGACATCCTTGAGATGCGCTACGGCCAAAACCTCAAGCCCGCCGCCATCGCCAAGTCCACCGGCAAGAACATCCAGACGATCTACAAGATCATCACCCGTGCCCACAGTGCCCTCCGCGACTGCGTCAAGGAACGCATCGCTTCGCAAGGGGGTGACGCGTGAGCCCCTTCGAGCAGAACCTGTTTGATCATGTCGCCGAGCTGACCGAGCTGTATCTGCGCAATGAGATCAGCGACGAGCAACTCGCTGAGCTCGAGTCACTGGTCCGTAGTGAAGAGCACGCCGCCGATTTGATGCGTATGGTCCTGAGTCAGATCGGCACGATGCGCGTTCTTTTCTCCGAGCAGCGCGAGTTCGCCCACCGCGTTGGCGAGATCGATCGCAATGAATACCTCAAGCTGCTGCAGGCCCTCAGTCCAACAGAAGAGCCTGAGCCGGTGCATCTGGTTGGCCAGATCAACATCGCTCGGCCGATTTGGCAGCAATGGCAGTTCGTGATCCCCAGCGGTATCGCCGCGCTGCTCGCGATCGCCGTGACCCTGATTATCACGCTGTCGGGCAGCACTCCAGCACCCACACCCGCACCACACGCATCAGACCACCCCAAGACGCCGCGCTGGTCCAACCCCGTCGTTGCTACGCTCACTGCCACGCACAACGCCCAATGGGGCGGGCCCGCTTCAGCGGGCCTGGCCTCCGGATCTGATTTGCAATCCGGTCAAAAGCTCACCCTCACCCAAGGCCTCGCCGAAATCACGACTAACGACGGCGCGATCGCCATCCTTGAAGCCCCCGCGACTGTTGAACTGCTCGACAACAACAACGCCATCCGCCTGCACAGCGGTAAACTCGTTGGCATCTGCGAGACCGAATCCTCCAAGGGTTTCCTCGTCCGCACCCCGCACCTGGACATCACCGACCTGGGCACGCGATTCGCGGTCGCGATCGACCAGGCGGGCATGACGCTGGCCGAGGTCTTTGATGGCAAGGTCGTCGTGGCACCCTCGGCACACAGCGGCCTGACCACCGATGAAGTCGAGCTGTCCCGCGGCGAATCCCGCGTGGTCGATGCCGCCGGGCAGGTCGCCGACCGGGATGCCTTCCCGGCCGAGGCCTTCGCGTCCGTGCCCCGATCCGATAGCGGCATCGCCGTGCTGTTTGGCGATGCCGACCTCGCGCCGGGCACCATCGCCGATCGCGGCACCGCGGCCGCAATGACGGGCCGCGTCACGCTCTATCCGGAGTTGCGTGGTCACCAGCTTGCGACTGATATCCCGCTGACCTTTGCAACGCCCGGACAGTACAACGACTTTGAGCAGACCCGGTCGTTGGCTCCGGCCGGCACGGTGATCCGCACCTATATCCTCTGGCACGCGGGCAACAGCGTGAACATCCTCTCCAAGGGCCGCGTCACCTTCGACGGCGAGATCCTCGGCGCGATCGGCAACGAACGCGACTGGCAGGCCTTTGTGGATGCGACGGCCAGCGACGCCGAGCAGGTGAACAAAAGCGGCCAGCACGCGGCGCTGGAGAGCGTACCGGCAGGTGATGAAAAACCCAACGAGCAGTTCACGCTCAGCGACGACCGCCGAACCCTGGACTTCCAATTCCGCTCGCAGGGCACCGACGCGCTGCGTGTGATCGTCCGCGAGCCCGTTGGAGACCAACCCTGATTGTTTAACACCGCGCCTGCCCAGCGTCGGGCGGGCGTCTGATCTCGGATGATTCGATCCCATTTCACCCCGTTTGGAGAAACTCTATGAAGACTCAGAAGACCGCATCCCTCAAACTGTTCGCCACCGCATTGACGACTGGCTTAATGGGAGCATCTGCCTCTGCCGCAGTGATCCAACCCGTCTCGGTCCAGAACATCAACGGAGGCAACCTAAGCAACCGCCAAATTGAGAAAACGATTGATGGCAGCGGCATGATCGACGTGAATGTCACACCAACCAACATCCTCGACGATTTGGTCCCGGTCGCCGGCACGTCTCCGAACAACTATTACTGGATCAGCTCGTCCGGCGTCGCAGATGGCGATCCGGCGGTCGAACTGATCTTCGACCTGGGAGCCACATACACCGTCGATGCGGTTCACTTATGGAACTACTCGGCAGGCAATGGTGTGGCTCGCTGGCTTAAGACCGTCGATGTGAGTTTCTCAAGCGACAACGTCACTTTTGGCAACGACATTGACAACCTGACCTTTGCTGATGTCCCCACCAACACACAGCTGGGCGTTGACACAGTGAGCTTCTCAGCGGTTTCGAATGTTCGTTACATCAAGTTCTCTGATATTCAGAACGGTGGCGATTCGAACTACCTAGCCTTCAGTGAGATCCGTTTCAACGAGGTCCCCGAGCCCGGCTCGCTGGCGCTGCTTGGCCTCGGTGGCCTGCTGATCGGTGCCCGCCGTCGGCGTGGTTGATTCAATCTGTTTGCTCCTTCAAGTGGTGCCGCGTTCCAACCGGGGCGCGGCGCCTTTTAAAACT
>JBMZAP010000104.1:0-14047 GCA_049611445.1 Phycisphaeraceae bacterium
ACAGGTGCCAGGCAAAGTCGAGCAGGTAGCCCCTGTGCAGTTCGCCATCCACGAAATAGGGCAGGTAAGGCATCGCGTCTGCCTGCAGATCGTGCACGCCGGAAGCGGGGAACCATCGCAGGTATTGAGCATTAGCGAGGTATGCGATCAACAGCGTACCCGCGAGAATCACAGGCACCGAGTACAGCGCGAGCATGATGACGCCTGAGGAAACATCGAACCACCCGCCGCGGTTCCGTGCGGCCAGCACGCCCGCGATAATCGAGACGATATAGATCAGCGGGATCGTGATCAGGTTCATAATGAGCGTGATCGGCAGGCGCTCCATGATCAGGTCGCCAACGTTGCGGTTGTTTTTGTCGGTGCCGAGGTCAGGACCCCAGAACTTGATCGCATCAAAACGAATACGCGACTTATTGATCGCGCTGAAGCCCACCTCGCGAAGTAACTCGCCGACAGCCTTCTCCGGATTGTCGGCATGGGCTTTCTCGAGATTGAGCCAGAAGTCATCCTCACCTAATGGCACCGCATCGATCAGTTCAAATAATTCGGCAGAGGGACCAGAAACGACTTTATTGCCATCGCTGTCTTCTTTGAACGCGCCTTCATCGTCTTTTTCATAGACGGGCAAAGGATCCTTGACTGCGTCCTCAAACATGTCCAGCACCGCCTGGGGGGTTTTGCCGGAGTAGATCGCCATCGTGAGGATCAAGTCGCGTTTGGTGTCTTGCTCACGTTCGGATTTGACCCAGTCCCGACCGGAAAGGGCAGAGCGGATGTCGTCGCGTGTTTCATCAGGCCACTGGTAGTCGCCCGTCATTTGAAAGCCGACGGGTGAAACCTGGTTGAGCCAGCGGAAGTATTGGACATAGATCGGCTTGTCCAATGCGTAGCGGTTGGTGATCTCTTGCTTGAGTCGTCGGGCTTCAACACCCATCGATTGGTTGCCTTCGTTCAGGGCGGATTCAAATCCGCCGGGGGCCTTAGCCATAATGAAGAATACGAGCATGGTGACCCCGATGAGTGTCGGGATCATCAACAGCAGCCGGCGGATGATGTAGGTCAGCATCGGTCTGCGCTCGAGGAGGCGTGAGGTGGGGGCGGGTCAGGGGGCGGCGGGGCGAGGGGCGTTATTCGCTGTGCAACTGTGATGGCCCGGGTACGTAATACTCATACGCGTTGTTCATCCCCAGGCTTGTCGGCTCAACATTTTTCAATCGCTTGTCAACAAACACGATCGTCTTGCGGTTGAACATAAAGGTGTAGGGCTGTTCGTCATAGAGGGTTGCGTGGGCCTCGTTCCAGAGTTGCTTACATTTTGCTCGATCAACAGTGGTGCGTGCCACCTCGATCGCCTTGTCGAGTTTATCGCTCTGGTGGTAGGTGTAGTTATTTCCGCCGTCTTCGACCTGCGTGGAGTGGAACATCTGGTACAGGTCCGAATCTACGGCACCGCCCCAGCCGAGCATGATCGCATCGAAGGTTCGGTCGCCGAGCATCTGCTGCATGGCTGGCCAATCGACGGGGTTCAGTGTCATCTCAATACCCGCCTGCCGCATGGACTCTTTCATCATTAAGGCAAGGTCCTGTGACTCTTGAGAGTTGGCGGAGTAGGTGAACTCGAAGCGGAAGGGGGCGCCAGCCTCGGACTCACGCAGGCCGTCGCCGTTGCGATCGATGAAGCCAGCCTCACTGAGCAACTTCTTGGCACGCTCGGGATCATAGGGCCAGGGCTTGATGTTCGGATCGGCCTGCCAGCCTAATGGGTGGAAGGGCCCGGTCGCTGGGCTGACGAGGTTGTCGTAGATACGGCTGGCGATCGCTTGGCGGTCGATCAGCAGTGACATCGCTTGTCGAACGCGCTTGTCGGAGAATGGGGTATCCCTGCCGTTCTTTTGCTGGTTCCAGCCGACATAGCTGTATCCGCTGGCGACATACTCGAACTCATACAGTGTCGCCTGCTTGCGGAGTTGCTCGTCGGAGGAGAGTGTGCGGTACATCGACGCAATCACGCCGAAGCGGTCGATCTCACGGTTGCGTAGCTGGGCCAGTCTTGCGGTGTCGTCAAGGATCTCGCGCCAGATCACCCTGTTCAGTGGTGGTCGCGGCCCCCAGTAGTTGTCGTTGCGAACCAGTTCGATCTTCTGTGAGCCGGGCTGCCACTGCTCAGGCGGGACCGAAAGCTTGTATGGGCCAGAGCCCATGAGCAAGCCGGGCATCTTGTTGTACTGGTCAATCGTGAACTTTTTGACCCAGTGCTCGGGCAGGATTTGCAAGTACATCCCCGTCACCGTCAACGCCTGGAAGTATGGCTCGCGGTACTTGAACTGCACGGTGTGGTCATCCAGTGCGGTCACCGATTCAAACTTCTCGAAATAAGTCCGCGTGCGTGGCGCATCGACGCGCGGGTTCATGACCCATTCGTAGGTGAATACGACATCGTTGGCCGTCATCGGGTGCCCATCGGAGAACACCACGTCGTCACGCATGTGGTAGGTAATCGTCAGCCCGTCGTCCGAAACATCCCACTTTTCAGCGACCCAGGGCTTGTACTCCAGCGTTACCGGGTCAACGGTGATGAGTGTGTCCAGTACGTATTCGGCGATCCGGCTCGAATAAATATCGCCCGCGATATACGGCGTCAGGCTCTTGACCGTCGTCGCAAACGCATCGATGAAATAATCACCTTCCGCAAAATCTGACTTGTCACGCAAGTCGGCAACACGTTCAAAGGTTGCGTCGTTTGAAAAGTCTTTGCTGCCCAGCGATACGCCTTCGTCCAGTCGCGGCCCTGTACCTTGAGTGGCGCTCTGCTTGAGCACCTCGATCAAGTCTTCTACGCCGCCACGCAGTGCCTCCTGATCACTCTTCATCTGAGCGAGTTCACGCTTATAAAGGTCCACCGATTCGCGTTGCTCCTTGAGTGCGGTCAGTGTCTCCTGCAATACGTCCCACTGTCGGCGGTCCTGCCCCCACATCGACAGCACGACCAGCCCGCCGACGATCAGGATCAAAACGATCAGCACGATGTCTTTGATGTTGAAGCGGTTGTCCATCGGTTGGTCCTGTTCTTAAACACGTATTCGTTTGGCGGGCGTCAGGCCCCGCGCTTTTTGCTGCGTGGGTCGAAGCGTTCACGCATCGCATCGCCCATGAAGTTAAGGCTCAGCAGTGTCAGCCCCAGCAGCAGGCAGGGAAACACCAGTACCCACCACTTAAACGCATCCGCCAACTGCGGGATCGCCAATGCGGGCAGTTCTTTGATCCCTTCGCTGGCGAGTTGACCCCAGCTGGGCAGCGGGGGCATTACGCCGATGCCAAGGAAACTCAGGAAGCTCTCCTGAAGGATCGCCTGGGGCACGGCCAGTGTCGTATAAACGACGATCGGGCCGATCAGGTTCGGCAGAAGGTGGACCCGCATGATCCGTGCCGCGCTCATGCCTTGAGCACGGGCTGCCTCGATGAACGGCTCGGTCCTCAGGCTCAGTACCTGTCCTCGGATGACCCGGGCCATGGTCAGCCAGCTCACGCCGCCGATCGCAACGACCAGGGTCAGCAGATTGACGATCAGCGGGTTCTGCTGGATCAGATCGAGCAGTAGGGGCGCGCTGTAGTCCGGATTTTCTTTCGTTTGGTTGGCAACATGTGCGTTGAGCCGATCAATGATGCCGGTCACTGCAACGGACAGCAGTACGACCAGCAGCAGGTAAGGCAGGCCGTAGAGCACGTCTACGACTCTCATCATGAAGGCATCGACGCGTCCGCCGATATAGCCCGCCGTCGCACCCCAGGTGACGCCGATCAGCACGGCCATCAATGCGGCGCAGACTCCAACGCCGAGCGAGATCGCGCCGCCGAGCAGACAACGTACAAACAGGGATCGGCCCTGCTGATCGGTGCCCATCGGCTCAAACCCTGAGAAGGTCTTGATGACGGCTTCTTCTCCGTCCTTTTCAATCACGGAGCGCGTGAATTGGACAAAGCCCGGCGACTGCTCCTGGATCTTGACTTCGATCTCTTCACCTTCTTCGAGCACTTTCGCGTCGTAGCGAAGGTCGTTGTATCGCTGCCCCTTGTCATCAGTCGAGGGGGTGCCAAGCGAGAATGGCAGCGACAGAAAGCAGGGCAGCGCAATCAGCAGGAATAAGACCGTGCCAAATCGGCCTGCGGTCAGGCGCGGCAGTCGGGCTCGCTCAGCGGGCGTAGGTACATCGGTTTCGTCCGTCGGCATCGAGCGAGCATGATAGCGGATTGAGGTCCCTTACGAGGTGCCGTAAAACGGCCGGAAATCCTTCGTGAGACGCCTTACCCCCATGCCTCAGTGAACTGCTCCTCTTTGAACCCCACGGTGACCCGGTCGCCAGCAAGACAGATCGGCCGCTTGACCAGATAGCCGTTGCCAGCCAGCAATTTGACCGCCTCTGCCTGAGTCATGCCTGGCAACTTGTCTTTCATATTCAGCTCTCGATACTGCCCGCCGGACTTATTAAACAGGTCTTTGATCGTATATCCGGCGGCGAGTGCTTTTTTCAACTCTGCCTGCTTTGGCGGGTGCTGGGTGATATCGACAAACTCGTACGTAACACCCTTTGCGTCGAGCCATTTGATGGCTTTTCGGCAGGTGCCGCACTTCATGTAGCCATAGAGTTTCATGCTTGCTCCGGTTCGTTGCTTGTATCAAGGGTAAGCTTGATCGCCTCGGCGGTTTCCTTATTGGTGAAGTAGCGCAGGTGTGACCTCAGCATGAGACCGCCCTTGACGCGCGACCTTGTCGCACGGACACGCACGTCCAAGGGCGCTGTTCCGTCGTACAGTCTGAAGACTTCGTCTGTCGCGAAGCCGAGCATGTCGTACTCATCCCAGACGTTGGTCCATCGCCCGATGGTTTCGGGTACGGCAACCGGCTTGCCTTCAAAGTCGGCGACACCCTCGCGCGGGTCCAGCAGGTGGAAGAATGCGGGCTGACTACCCAGTGTGACCAGCGCGTCAATGTGCAGCGCGTCCTGATTCCGGCAGGCCAGGTCGAACGAGACCACCCCGCCCAGCGAGTGTGCAACAATCTTGACGGGCTGATCCGCTGTGCCCGCCTGTTCGCCTAGTTCGCGTTTGATCACCTCGCGCACCCTTGCCTGTATTTTTTCTCGGTAGGTGTGGCTTTGATAGACGATCACGTCGGCGATGAATGGCAGGGATTGTTGGGTCAGCCACAAGCGGGCGTCCTGAAACTTGTCGCCGAGGTAGCCGTGCACGCGTTGGCGAGCGTCGGTGCTGCGTTTTTGAGATGCCCGGAGGATGACAGCGGATCTTTCACGATCGCCCTTTCGGCGTTCGATCCATGCGCGGACTTTTCCTTTCCCGCGGGACAAAGGCCGAGCCACGGCTTCATGGACCATGTCTGAAAAACCGTCCGCGCTAGTTGGGTGCCGACCGATGACCTTGTGCAGGTACGTATCGTCCGCGCCAAGGTCTCCCCAGTACACCGGAACGAGTTCGTATTCATCGCCGATCAGCGCGTTGAGAGAGGCGGCGTAGCCGGCCACTTTCTCTTCGCTGCGCATTGCGATGCCATGGATCAGCAGGACCTTCTCGGGCATCATGATGCCTTGACCAGGACCCAGACAGGAACACGGTTGTCTTCTTCTTCTTCTGCCTCGGCTTCGGTTTCCTCTTCAGCCGCTTCTTCGCCTCCGGCTTCAGCGTCCTCTTCTTCAGTCGCGCCTTCATCACCTGCCTCGGCCTCTTCTTCGACGGGCTCGGGCTTTGGCGAAAGCAAGAGGAGCTTGCCTTCTTCGATCTTGATGTCGTAGGTCGTGGTGTTTGTCTCGCCAAAAGGCTTGACGGGCTCAAGCGTAAGCTGACCATCCTTGACTGCGTAGTTGTACTGCCAGGACTGGCTTTCGCCTGCGAGGGTGTAGGTGATCGTGGCTTTGCTCTCGCCAGCAAGTGCGAGTGTGAGCGAAGCGTCCTCGGGGGGCTCAACACCGCTGACGGTTTCGACGGTCCAGCTACCCGCGATATCTTGCGCGACGGAGGGCATCGAGAAGCAGGTCAACAGGGCGAGCGTAAGCAGGGCGGTAAAAGTCTTCATGCACCCATTGTACGCGGGATAAAAAAGAAGCGGCGCTGTTGCCAGCGCCGCTCCGCATCAGTGATCGGAAACCCACGAGGGGAGTCCGTTTCAGGCAAATTTTTAGCCAAGCAGTGCCAGGGCGTTCTGCGGCTGGCTGTTGGCGATCTGGAGGATCTGCGTCGAGGACTGGACGAGGATCTGGGCACGCGTCAGGGCGGCGGTTTCCTCGGCGAAGTCGGTGTCGCGGATCGCGGATTCTGCGGCGGAGGTGTTTTCCAGTGCCACGCCGAGGGACCGGATGGTCGCACCGACGATGTTCTTCTGGAACGCACCGAGTCGACCGCGGAGGCTCGAGACCTGGTTGATGGCATCGTTGACGATGCTCTGAGCACCGCCCAGGTCGCCGTCGACGACGTTGTTGCCCTTGGACGAGCCGAGCTGGTCCAGGTAGCCGTTGGTCAGCGATCCGAGGTTTCGTGCCGCGACGTTTCCAATGCCCAGGCTGACTTGGTTGAGGATGTCAACGTTCGGGCCGAGGTTGAACTTCGCGCCGCCGCCGGTGATGGTCAGGGCGTTGATGGCGCCCAGGGCCTGTGAACCCGCATTGGTCAGTTCGATCTCAACATCGAGGAAGTCGGTGTTGATTCGAGCGGTCTTACCGTCGGAGACGGCTGCAACGCCGTTGATGACCGCTCCGACGTCCTGGCCGCTGTCACGGATGTCCGTGGTGGCCGTGAAGGCCGCGGTGGCACCAAGGTCGTTTTCGCCGGTCGTCGAGTTCGTGCCGACGCCGCCGGTCAGGCCGGCGAGGTTGGTGATCTTGAAGTTGACGAACTCTTCTGAGCCGAAGACTTCAGATTTCAGTTCAACATAGACACCCGATGCAACGGCGGAGACGCCGGTGATATCGGAGAAGGTGTTGATGCTCGCGGCGATATCGGCCACGGCGGTACCGGAACCGAAGGTGAACTCACGTGTACCCAGTGCACCGCCAAGTTCGAAGGTGAACGAACTGGTCGCCGAAGCGAGGTCCAGTGTTGCACCCAGCGAGAGGAACAGCGAGCCGTGCTGAGCGGACTGTGTGACGAGCACATCGACGTCACGGTTTTCGCCGAAGGCGAGCTTGGCGCCGTTGACCTGATAGTCCGCGACGGTCGCAGCGACGCCCGAGGCGGTGAAGTCGTAGGTGCCGTTGAGCAGCTTGGTGCCTTGGAAGGAGGTCGAAGCGGCGATACGGTCGATCGTTTGAAGGATCGAGTCGATCTGCAGCTGGTTCGCTTTCTTCTCATCGTCTGAGAGGCCCGCTTCGTTGGCAGACTGGCCGACCAGCGACTGGACTTCGATCAGCAGGGAGTTAATTTCCTGCAGACCGCCCTCAGCGATGTTGACGACCTGGTCGGCACGTTCAGCGTTGCCGATGGCGGCGCTGATGGATGCCTTTTCAGATCGCAGGTTCTCGCTGGCGATGAGGCCTGCGGGGTCGTCCTTGCCACGGTTGATCCGCAGGCCGGTGGACAACCTCTCAAGCGAGGTGTTAAGGGTGGAGTTGTTTTGGCCAAGAACTCGCTGGCCAATCAGTGACTGTACGTTTGTGTTGATGCGACTCATGGTAGTGGTCCTCCGTGATCACGGGTGAGTGTCACGTCGTCTGGGTATGGCGTCCTGCCACAGGTCCTGTTGGATCTCCGATCCGATCACGATGCGTTGTCGGCAACTGAGAACGTCCCAGCTGCCAGGTTTTGCTCACCGGCCTGTCCTTCTGTCCCGTTGCCCGTCGGCCATCCTTTGCCGAAGCGGGGCGGTCCAGTTGGCTTGCACGACTCGAACCGCGGAGTTGAGTCGTGCAACCGGGCCATGCATCCCGCATGACCCCGGCTGGCTGCCTGAGCCTTTTCGGTACCGGACTCACTCGTCCGCCACCTCGGACCTAAACACCACTTATCGGAAGCAGCGCCGTTCACTCGGTCCGGGGCCATCCAACCGGCCCACCCGCACAATCGTCACGACCGGCACCGCCCTTAAGCGCTGCACACCCGTTACCAGTAAAAAAGTCGAAAAAACCGCGCCAGCCGTGATAACAGCCCCAGAACGAAGATATGCAGGGTGATTCAGATCGTGTAAACCGGCATGAATGACCGCACCAGCAGGTTAATCAACCCAAGAGAGCCGACTCTTTTGGGGCCATCCTGAACAATGGCGGATTTCTCTTCAGCATCAGGTGCTCATTGATGCGATCACAGCAGGTGTAAATCACATCTAAACGATGAGACGTCCGAATAACCTGCATAAGGGCATTTGAAAGTCACGGTATCCGAACAAATTGTTTTAAACGCATTCAGTCGGGCTGAACCAAGCTCACTGCTCGCGTTAATCCACGATATCTCCATGGCCATCGGATAGACGGGTGGAGTTTGTGGGTTTCGTACACATCACGGCATGAAGCGCAGCGACTGAAAGCAGTTCCGGAAGGATGAGCGAGGATCAGTGGCAATACTTCGCACGATCCGCCTAAAGGCATTGGTCACTCGGTAGGCACAAACTTCTTGCTCCACCGTAGCCGCGATGGCCCGTTCAGTGATACCGGGCCCTGCAAGCCGTAAGCATCGTTACGCCGAGATCCTTTAGTAAGGCAGCGACGTATCCCGGTCTTAAGTGCCATCCCAGTAGTAGAAGCCACCCTGGAAGCCCTGCTTGAACGAGAAGTTGTCACCATTCTGATCGTTCTCCAACTCCCCGCCCCATTGATTCTCAGTGCTGACGTGGCCGTCACCGAACAGGATGTTCTGGAAGGCAGCTTTTCTAGGAGATTTGGAAGAGGCGTGGTTGAAGTAGTACCGGTCGCCCCAAGCGTATGCGGGGCCGCCGCCCCAGTAGATCAAGTCGCCGCCGACGACGTTGTCACTGGTCGCTTCACTGAGGTCATCGGAGGGCGGAGGCTTGCGATCTTCTGAATTAACAATCGGGGTGCCGCTTACCGGCTCGTCGGTCGCGCCGACGGCGTACATGTAATGTGAGGTGAGGAAACGCCCCCAGGTGCTTGGTATGTAATTGAATTTTGGCTCGCCTCCCCACAGGACGGAGGGGCAGGCTGTCACGTCAAGCGTCAGGCCTGCGTCTTCAAATAGACGCCAAGGGGTGCCGTGTCGGACCTCGTCGAACGGGTCTCCGCCGTTGCCGGTGACATCGCCGGGCTCTGCGGCGTTGATGAACTGTAGCCTCGGGACATTGGCGGTCCAGTGCCGATAGGCCTTAGGCAGTACGCCCTTGTTGTTCACCGCATGGTTGATGGTCGCAACGCCCCATTGCTGGAGGTTGCCCGCGCATGCGGTGCGCTTCGCCGACTCTCTCGTGCCGCTGAGCACGGGCAACAGAATCGCAATGAGCAGCGCGATGATCGAGATCACCACGAGCAATTCAATAAGGGTAAAACCGCGCTTGTTCAATGGATGCCCCTGCAAGCAAATATTTGATCGAAAGGTACCGGACCTCTTTCGGGGTTCGGTGCCATTTGAAGTAAGTCGAGGCTAGTTACGTCTGCGACGGGCGATCATCAAACCGCCCAGGCTCAGCAGGGCCAGCGTAGAGGGTTCAGGAACGGCGGTGAGGCTGAAGTTATCGACGGAGGTGGTGCCTGCGTTTCCATCTTCATCCTGTGTGAACTGGATGATGTAGTAATCCAAATCGCCAGCTGTCGTGACGCCCCCGATACCCAGGGCCGCGATGCTGAAGGTGTTGGAATAGGTCCCCGAGCCGGTCAACTCGCCGGAAATCGCGGTGGCGATCCCGCCGAAGCCGGACGAAGCCCCATCCGTGAGGTTGTAAGTCGTCAGATCCGTGGATGTGCTCCCGAAATTCGTGTTGCCGTTTGCGCCGGCTTCAATGTTGCCGATGAATTCGCCATCTTCATTTGAAGTGCCGGTCAGGCCCCACAGGTGGGCATAAAACTTATCACCCGCTCCAACCGAATAATCAAAGCTGAGCGTCAGATGTGTTTCTGTTGTTCCCGCTCCACTGAAAAAGTTATAAACGGGAGCCTCGGCAGATTTTGAGTTTGGAAAGCCTGTGGCTGCTAGCGTGCTGTCATTCCATAGCATGCCGCCGGAGATCTCCCATTCCACTTCCGGGTGCGTACTGTATTGCGGGGCTTCTCTCCAGCCATCATCGATTGTGTTTTCGTAGATACGGAAGCTGGGTGCGAGCGTGTTAGTGCTGAAGTCATCACTCAAGATCACGGTGTCGGCATAAGAACTGCCTCCAATCGCGAGCATGCTGACAAGAGAAGCGGTCATGTACTGGATTTTCATAGCGACCTCCTACAAGAGAATTTTTAAACGACGAATGTCGCGAAAGCAGTCTGTTACGCATTCAACTGAATATGCGCGATAGACTTATTTAAAGTATTAAAACTCTATCACATCCGCTTGGGGGTTCAATGTTGTCTAAAGCTTTTTCATGAAAATAGATATGTCGAGTTAGCGACTTGGGGGTAGATGTTGTTGGTCTGATTTGCTGCTTGGCTTCTCTATCAGTGCCGCTGGTAGTTGAGGCACTGCATCGAATAGATGGGCGTCCGCGCGACACCCAAAGCAGGATTAAATGTTGCGTTTAACTGCTCGGCAATCGAGATAGCCGCGTGTAATCCGAGCAATGTAAAGACATGATCTATGGAGAACCCGAGCGTAATGATGCGCGTCTCGCAGCACACGCGAATCATTCCGTTGCATTATTGAGCGGGCGAGACTGCTGCCGAGCAGAATGCTTTTAATGGCGTGCGGCTTGGCCTTACCAATGACGGGCGGTTTTTGGAAACAAAAAAACCCCCGCCTTGCGACGGGGGCTTTGTATTTACCCGGAAGTTCCCGGAAGTTTCCCTTGAAGGTTTCCTGATTAGAGCAGGGTCAATGCCTGGCTCGTCTGGCTGTTGGCGATACCGAGGACCTGGTTCGCCGCGGCGACGAGGACCTGGTTACGTGCCAACTCTGCCGTGGCTTCCGCAAAGTCGGTGTCGCGGATGGCGGACTCTGCGGCCGAGATATTCTCGAACGCAACGCTCAGCGAGTTGATGGTCGATCCAACAACGTTCTTCTGGAACGCGCCGAGTCGGCCACGCTGGCCGGAGACTTCACGCAGGGCCTCGTCGATGACCTTCTGGGCACTGGTCAGGTCGCCGTCAACAACGTTGAGGTCACCGGACGAGCCGAGGTCGTCGAGGAAGTAGTCGAGCGTGCCGTCGTTGTACTGGCCCAGTTCGCGTGCTGCGACGGAGCCGATGCCCAGGCGGACCTGGTTGTTGAGGTTGACTTCAGCACCGAGGTTGAACTCCGCACCGCCGCCGTAGATCGTGGCGAGGGAGGTCGTGCCGGTGGCCTGTGCACCCGCAGTGGTGAGGGTCACTTCAGCCGACAGTGCGTCGCTGGAGACGCTGAGGGTCTTGCCATCGCCGCGTGCAGCGATACCGTTGATCGTGCCGGCGAGGTCTTGACCATCGTCACGGACGGCCGAGGTAACAGCGGTAAAGTTGGTCGCTGTTGGGCCGAGCAGGTCAGAGTCAACACCGCACATGGTGACGACGCCGCCGGCCTGGCCACCACGGTTGGTGATGTTGAAGGAGACGAACTCGTCGGAACCGAAGTCCGTGGACTTCAGTTCGATGTAGTTGCCCGAAGCAACCGCCGAGACGCCGGTGACGTCTTTAAAGGTGTTGATCTGTGTCGCGATGCTGGCCAGGGTCGAGCCCGAGCCGAAGCTGAACTCGCGTGTGCCTTCGCTGCCGCCGAGTTCGAAGACGAACGAGGAGACGGAGCTGGCCAGGTCAAGGGACGCAGCACCGAGCGAGAGGAACAGGCCGGCGTTCTGTGCCGACTGAGTAACCAGTGCTTGCACGGCGACGTTGGCCGAGCCGATCTTCGCGTCGTTAATGTTGAGGCTGTCGACGGTACCTGCGACACCAGAGACCTGGAAGTCGAAGTTGCCGTTGAGCAGCTTGGTGCCCTGGAAGCTGGTGGTCGCAGCGATACGGTCGATCGTCGTGAGGATGTTGTCGATCTGCAGCTGGTTCGCTTCTTTTTCCTCAGTGGACAGGCCGGCTTCGTTAGCCGACTGGCCGACGAGCGACTGCACTTCGGTAAGCAGTGCGTTAATTTCCTGTAGGCCGCCTTCCGCGGTAGCGACGAATTGCTCGGCACGCTCGGCGTTGCCGATCGCGGCGGTCAGTGCGGCTTTCTCACCACGGAGGACTTCACTGGCGATCAGGCCGGCCGGGTCGTCCCCGCCTCGGTTGATCCGAAGACCCGTGGAAAGACGCTCGAGCGACTTGGACAAGGCAGCGTTCTGCTGTCCGGTCACGCGTTGAGCGATCAGTGAGTTGATGTTGTTGTTGATCCGGCTCATCTCTAATACCTCCGTTGCGTTTGGGCCGGCGACAGGCCGGTAGTACCTAGACCCCGCCAAATGTTGCGCCGTCCCGACGCGGCCCTGCCCCTGGGCAGGTCGGAGCCGGCACCCGCCGAGCTCCTTGCTGAAAGCCAACACAGCTATCAGCCGGATTGAAGATCGGACGGCAAATTGATCAGATTCAGCCCGGGCAACTTGTTTTGTTGTCCTGACCCGTTTTGACAGGCGCACAGACGGCGCAATCGGTACACGCGGTAAAGATCAACACCCGATAACCGCTGCGCGGACCGGCCAGCAGCAGACGGGCGCGAAAATAACGCCGCCGCGTGATGTGTCACAGGGCAGCGATTCAGAAGAAACAGGACTGTTCTGGCAGCGATTAAGCCTCGGGATTCATGCCGTCCCGGCCCAGCATGCGCTCCAGGTCGCGGATGTACGCGTCCTTGTCGTCGCCGGCCTGCCGTAACTGGGCGCTTCTTAATAAGGACTTGACGCGCGTCAGCAGTTCGAGCTTGTTCACCGGCTTGGACAGGAATTCATCTGTGCCTGCCTCGACGCCACGCTCAATATCACCCAGTTCGTTCAAGGCCGTCACCATCATGACGGGGATATCCGCGGTCGCATCGTCCGCCTTGAGCTTGCGACAGACTTCAAAGCCTGACATCTTGGGCATCATGACATCCAATAAGATCAGGTGGGGCGTCAGCCCCTGTTCAATCTTATTCAACGCCTCGACACCGTCGTACGCCGCGTGGACCTCCACCGGCATCGACTCTAAATAAGCCTGCAGCAGCTCAACATTCTGCTCGTTGTCGTCAACCACCAGGATCACCGATCCGCTGGGGTCGAAGTCTGTGTCATTCATACTCACGGCCTGTGGGTTGCTGGTCATGATGCTGTCCTGATCGGCCAAAACCGCATTGTACCGCCCAAGACGGTTGCCAGCGACGCCGTTGAACCGCCCTCAGGCCCATTCAGGTCGGGAAAGGTGAGCGAGTATTCACTTTGCCAATGTGGCCTTTTTAGGGTATAATCGTGGATTCGCCCCGGTTTTGGCTGACAAACCGGACCCCCACCCCAGACCGTGTAGAACCGCCATGAGCAAGAGTGCCTATCCGACCCGACTGCCTTGGGCCGACCGCTGGACCGAGCCGACGCTTGAGCAGTTGTTGGACCCGATCAAGCCCAAGGAAGCCCACTACAAGGCCCTGAACAACATCATGGCCATTATTCAGGGCTACGAAGGCATTGAACGCCGCATCATCTGGCTCGGCGAAGGCTGGCAGTGGTGCATCGAGTACGTGCTCGAGGGTACGCATGACACCGGTGCTGAAAACCCCGATGCGATGGCCTACGTCATCCCCGACCCCGAGCAGCCCGTCCTGATCATCCCGCTGCACGACCAGCAGATCGAAGCGATCCCATTGCGTCGGGTCAACCGCTTCATCCGCGACCAGATCCGCTCGGCCAAGTGCTCGGTGCAGGTCCACTGGTGCAAGTGGTCCCCCAGCGCCCAGACCGAAGTCGAACACCTTCAGGATTTGGTCAAGCGCAAGTGGAAATTGCTGACCGGCAAGAAGCGGT
>JBMZAP010000105.1:0-13662 GCA_049611445.1 Phycisphaeraceae bacterium
TGAACCCGAAGTTCCAGGCTTGGGCAGCGCACCTGTCCGAGCAGTTGGGCGTCGAGGTGCAGTACATCCCAGTCAGCAACTATAAGGCCGCGGTCGAGATGTTCAAGCACGGCGACATCCAACTTGCGTGGTTCGGCGGCCTGACCGGTGTACAGGCCAGGCGCGCGGTGCCCGGAGCCAATGCGATCGCCCAAGGCGTCGAAGACCCCGCCTTCGTCTCGTACTTCATTGCCCACGCGTCGCTGGGGCTCAAACGCAGCGACGACTTCCCCACTGCGATTCAGGGCCAGCGCTACGCCTTCGGGTCCGAGTCCTCGACCTCCGGCCGGCTGATGCCCGAGTACTTCATCCGACAGCACACCGGGAAGTCTCCCGCCGAATACCTCGGCTCGCTACCGATCTTCTCGGGCAGCCATGATAAGACGGTCGAACTGGTCGAATCCGGCCGTGTGGGTATCGGTATGGTCAACAGTAAGGTCTACGACCGTCGTGTCGCCGAGGGTGAGACCGACCCGGCCCAAACCGTGGTCATCTGGCAGACCCCACCCTATCCCGACTACAACTTCACTGCGCATCCCAAGCTCGAAGACATGTTCGGCCCAGGCTTTACTCAAAAGCTCCAGCGCGTGCTGATCGAGACGGACGACCCGGGCCTGCTCGCCGCCTTCCCTCGGTCTGGCCTCATCCCCGCGGAGAACGGCGACTACCAGATGATCCTCGATACCGCCAAAGAACTGGGGTTTGTGCGATAGACCAGCAAGCCCTCCATCCCGCATCGTTTGAACTGCAAGGCGTCACTGTACGCTTTGGCGCGACGGCCGCGCTCGATGGTGTGAGCCTGAGCATTGCGCGGGGTGAGGTCGTTGGCATCATCGGTGCTTCGGGTGCGGGCAAGAGTACGCTACTGCATGTGCTCGATGCTGGCGTCGTACCCAGCGTCGGCAAGGCGATAATTCACGGCCGAGCGGCGGACACATTGCGCGGGCGAACGCGTCAGCGTGCGCGCAGCCAGATCGGTTTCATCGACCAGTCGTTCGGGCTGGTGCCGGGGATGCGTGTGATCCAGAACGTCTTGCTCGGTCGCGTCGGTAGGCAGCGACTCGTCGGCACGCTGCGGCGGATGGTCTGGCCCAGCGCTAACGAGACGCACGAGGTCTTCACACTCCTAAAGCAGTTGGGCATCGAAGAGAAGCTCTACCAGCGGGCCGAGGACCTCTCGCACGGCCAGCAGCAGCGCGTCGCGGTGGCGCGGGCGTTGTACCAAGACCCGGTGTGCCTACTCGCGGACGAGCCGATCAGCAGCGTGGACCCGCAGCGCTCGCGTCAGGTCCTGTCGCTGCTCATCGACCTCGCGCTTGAGCGCGGACTGACACTCGTTGTCGCGCTACATGATCTTGATCTGGCCCGAGCGATGTTCCCGAGACTGATCGGAATGCGGCATGGACGAGTTGTTTTTGACGTCCCTAGCGGGGATCTGACGGAGGGCATGACCCATGCACTATATGCCCACTGAACCCCGCGCCCTTCAAATGGAGGGGAACATGGCTGGTCGGCGTCGCTGGCTGATCGCCGCGTTGGGACTGGTGCTGCTGGGGTCGCTTTTGCTACTGGATGTCTCAGCGTTGCACCTGCCGGACCGCGCGACGTGGGGTGTGCTCGGGCGCGTGCTCGGCGCGGCGTTGAGCCCGGCGTTAACAGACGAAGCGCAGCCGCTGTGGCAGACGGTCGGGCTGGCGGCGTGGCAGACGATTGTCTTCGCTGTCGTCGCGGTGAGCCTGGCCTGCCCGCTTGGTTTGCTGCTGGCGTGCTGGCAGCGGGCGATTCAGTTGGACCCATCACGCGGGCGACTGGCCAACGTGTTGGGCCGGTCATGCCGGCTGCTCATCGCCCTAACATCGATCGGCACGCGCTCGATCCATGAGCTGTTCTGGGCGGTGATCCTGCTGAGCATGATGGGCCTGACGCCAATGACCGCGGTCCTGGCGATCGCGATCCCGTATGCCGGGATCTTCACGAAGGTGTTCGGCGAGATCCTTGCTGAAACGTCGAGTAGCCAGGCCAAGGCCCTGCGGCGCGCTGGTGCCGGCACGTCCGCGGCCATCCTCTTGGGCGATGTCGCGGTGGCGCGGCCCATGCTGATCGCCTACATGATGGTCCGCTTCGAGTGTGGGCTGCGGTCAGCGGCGGTGCTGGGGTTCTTCGGCCTCACGACGCTGGGCTACCACATTCACCAAACCTTTATTAATGCGGACTACCACGCGATGTGGACGTACCTGTACGCCCTAATCGCGCTCGTGGTCGTTAGTGAGTACGTGTGTGATTGGGTACGGAGGGCACTGAGGGCATGAGCGACACGCAGGCACAGATCAACGCGCTGTACCGCGATCGCCCGCGCAACGTGAGCGGGCGGGTGGCTGCCGCGCTAGCGCTGTTAGTGATCACGGTGGCGTGGGTGAGCAGCGGCATCCTCGGCGCGGTGCCGTTGGACGCCGGGCGGCTCGACAGCATGGCACTTTTTATTCATGATTCGATGCCCCGACCGTTGGTCGAGGGTGAGGGGCTGGCCGGTCTGGTGGGGTGGGTGTGGGGCCTGATGATTGAGCCGGGCGCAAAGGCCATATGGCTCACGATGCTCGTGGCGACTGCAGGCATCCTGCTGGCGCAGTGCGTCGCGCTGCCGTTGTCGCTGTTGGCGTGCCGTACGCTGGCGACGGTCTCGCCGTTTGAGCCGAATGCTGGGCGGGGCACGGCGTGTCGTGCGGCGTGGTGGTTGGTGCGGTTCACGGTCCGCGCTATGATGTCGGTGTGGCGGAGCATCCCGGCGTACCTGTGGGCGTTTTTGCTAATCGGGGTTTTGGGCGTTGGTGCCTGGCCGGCCGTGCTGGCGTTGGCGCTGCACAACGCGGGGGTCCTGGGCCGGCTTAATGCGGAGTTGTTTGAGAGCCACGCCGGCCAACACGCGAAGGCGATGCGTCGGGCGGGGGCCAACCGATTGCAGATCGCCAGCACGTCGCTGATACTTGGCAACATGCCCCGGCTGGTCGCGCTGCTCTTCTATCGTGCGGAGATCTGCATCCGCGAGTCAACGGTGATTGGCCTTGTCGGACTTGCGACGCTTGGCTACTGGGTCAGCGATGCGCGCGCTCGCGATCGGTATGACGTGATGCTGTTTATGATCGGGCTGACCGTTGTGCTGGTCGTGCTCTGTGAGATTGGTTCGGCCATAGCACGCAGGTGGGCGAGGTGACAACCATGAAACGGAACTTGGTACTCGGCACCGCGGGGCACATTGACCACGGCAAGACACGATTGGTCGCGGCACTCACTGGCATCGACACTGATCGCCTGCCTGAAGAAAAACAGCGAGGCATCACGATCGACTTGGGCTTTGCGCACCTGGACCTTGGCGACGTGAGGCTCAACCTCATCGATGTCCCCGGGCACGAGCGGTTTATCCGTAACATGCTCGCGGGCTCTTCGGCCATCGACATGGCGATGCTGGTCGTCGCCGCGGATGAGTCGGTCATGCCCCAGACACGTGAGCACCTGAGCATCCTTAACCTGCTGGGGGTCCGTCATGGCGTGGTCGCGATCACCAAAGCTGACCTCGCCGACGACGATATGCTCGAACTGGTCATGCTCGAGACCCGGGAGCTACTCAAGGGCAGCGGGCTGGAAGATGCGGCGATCGTTCCCGTCTCCGCGACGACGGGGCGGGGACTGGGCGAACTTAAGGATGCGATCATCGCGACGGCCATTTCGGTTGCCCCCACCGACCCAGGGCCTTTCTTCCGCCTCAATATCGATCGGCGTTTCACCTCGCATGGCCACGGTTCGGTTGTCACTGGCACCGTCAACGCTGGCATCGCCTCGGTCGGCGACACGCTTCAGTTGCTGCCGCGCGGTGAGCCGGTCACCATCCGCCAACTCCAGCAGCACGGTCAACCCGCCGACCAGATCGCAAAAGGCCAGCGCGCCGCGATCAACCTCGCCTCAGTTCCGCTCGATGTGCTTGAGCGCGGCCAGATCCTTGCCAGCCCGGGCATGCTCTCGCCCTCTCGCAGGCTCGCTGTCCAACTCGCGGCCCTGCCAGACGCGCTGCTGCCCATCCGTCACCGCACCGACTATCGCCTCCATATCGGCACCGATGAGGTCATCGCCAACGTCCGACTGTTCAGTGGCAGCATGATTCAGCCGGGCGAGTCCGTGCAGGCGGTCCTCTCATGCGCTAAGCCCGTCACGTCACTAGGCCGCGATGCCTTCGTCCTCCGCGCGGTCTCCCCCAATATCACGCTAGGCGGCGGCATGGTCCTGCTGCCCGATGCTCCGTCCTTCCGGCGACGTGACACTGAACGCACCAACTGGCTCGCCGAGCTGAATCAAGTCGACTCGAACAAACGTATTGCCGCTGCGGTTGCGTTGCATGGTCTGGCTGGCTGCAACCTGCGCGAGCTCTGGCGTTGCCTGCCCGATGAGGAAGAGACGCTCAAGCAGGCATGCGATGAATTGGTCAACTCCAAGACACTCATCACGCTGGACGAGACCGCCGGCCGTTACGCCCATCGCACAGTCTTTGACGATGCGCGTCAGATCGTCATCAAGGCGATGAAGCGTCTGCACAAGGCCCACCCCCTGGAGCCGGCCATCCCCGTCGCACGCCTCGTCGCTGCAACCCGATATCGGCTGCAGGGCGCGGCGTTGCCGCAACTGTTCGACATCCTCTGCCGCTCGGGTGTTTTGAAGGGTGACAAGGCTGCGGTCGCCCTGCCTAACAGTGGACCCAAGCTGAACAAAACCCAGCAGAACCAACTCAGCGAGTGTGTTGAGACGATCACACAGGCGGGTCTGCAGCCGCCACGCATCAGCGAGTTGGCGGCCAGCCTGGGGCTCCGCGAGAAGCAACTTCAATTGCTCATCGATTACGCAACCGCTGCCGGGCAGCTGCTCCGCCTCGACGGCACGTACTGCCTGTCTCCCGCCGCACACGACCGGATGCTGACTCAGCTCAAGCAAAGCATCGGGCACGCTGGTGTCAAGGTCAGCGACATCCGCCAGACGCTGGGCATCACCCGCAAACACGCGACGCCGTTCTGCGAATACCTCGACCGCATCGGCTTCACCACGCGGCGCGGGGACCTGCGCTTTCTCAATCAGCCCTAACCAGCAACGATGCCATACAGAGACGATCAGCTATGATGCAATTGCAGCGTTTCAATAGGGGAGTGTCAGCACGCCTGGTGGCGGCCGCGGATTTCAAATCCGTTGTGAGTGGTGATTCATCGCTCAGGTGGGTTCGATTCCCATCCACTCCCGTTCTTGGCTTGTTTGATGCAGTCTGCGAGCCTCGCTCAAGCCGACAGGTGATCCACTGATGTGCTCCGCCAACCCTAAAGACTTGATGAGGGCAATCCCCTCCGTTGACCGAATTCTCGATATGCTCGGCGAACAGAACTTGCCACGCAGCGTTGTGTTGGCGAGTGTGCGCGAGTCATTAGACGAACTGCGGCAAACGATTCTCGCAGGACAAAGTCCCGATGTCGGCTTAGATGCTGTTTTAGCTGATGTCCGTGAGCGTATAGCTCTTGTAAATTCCCGCAAAATTCAACCGGTAATCAACGCCACGGGTGTCATCATACATACAAACTTGGGCCGCAGTCCCATGGCCAGTCAAGCGGTTGAGGCAGCGCGGCAGGCTGCAGGTCATTACGTTAACCTCGAACTGGATCTGGCAACTGGTAAACGTGGAGGGCGAGCTGCGGTATTGGAGCAGTCGCTGGCAGCGCTTTGTGAAGCCGAGGCCGCAACTGTCGTTAATAACTGCGCGGCGACGCTCGCGCTAGTGATCTGGCATTTTGTTAAGCCCGAGCATAATCAAGTTATTCTCTCGCGCGGCGAGATGGTTCAGATTGGCGGAGGATTTCGAATTCACGAGTTGCTTGAAACCGCTGGGGCCAAGCTTTGCGAGGTAGGCACAACGAATCAAACCAACCCGGCTGACTATGAAAGGGCGATAGGTCCCGCGACTGCGATGATACTTCGAGTCCATCGATCCAATTTTTATATGGAGGGCTTTATCAATTCGCCTGAGACCCGTGATCTCGCCGATCTGGCTAGGCGGCATGGGAAAGTGCTCATCGAAGATCTCGGTGGCGGGGCGATGTTCCCCACAGAGCCATGGGCTGGTGAACACGAGCCCACTCCAGCAGAGGTGCTCAAGCAGGGTGCAGATCTCGTGTTGTTCAGCGGCGACAAATTACTGGGCGGACCTCAGTCAGGCATCATTGCAGGCAAGGCATCGATGATCCAAGCACTGAAAGCCAACCCCTTATTCCGTGCTCTACGCTGTGACAAGATGAGTATGGCCGCATTGGAGCAGACCGTTGCGATGCATCTTGCCGGACAGGGCGATCAGATCCCTGTACTAGCGATGATGCATGTCCAAACTGATCAGCTCACCGAGAGGGCGCAGCGTATCGCGGCGCAACTCGCCGATCTTCCTGCCGAGGTCGCCATTCAACCAAGTATTGCACGTATCGGTGGCGGAGCATTACCGAAGACGGAGTTACCCTCCGTGCGTCTTCAAGTCAGGCCACATAACCTCTCGGCCGATCAATTCGCTACAGCCTTGGCCTCACAGACCCCCGCGTGTATTGGCTATGTCGAGGACGAGCATCTGAATTTGGACGTGCGAACCCTGTTGCCCGGTCAGGACGACGCGCTTGTCCATGCCTTAGTGCAGGCGTTTGCGTGACCTCGACGGATAGGCTGGGCTGTCCCTACTTCTCACGCCATGGCTTGCCGGATTCATAGGCCTGCAAACGTATATTGAGATCTTTGACCATTTTTGTGTCGCCTTGCGACGTGGCGATCTCGATAGCCCTCTTCACTTGCGTGATCGCCTCGGGGAACCGGCCGGTCTCCGCGTACGCCGCCGCAAGGGTGTCAAGTGTTGCGCTAATTCGATAGCCTGACAGCTGACAACAACGCTCGGCCAGTTCAACTGCCTCGGTACCATTCCGTAACTTCGCATCAGCATGTGTCGCTCTTATCCATGCCAGGTTATTCAAGGCTGGAAGAAGATCCGGGTTCAGATTTAAAGCCCACTTAAAGTGTCTTGCGGCCTCAGGGATATCGGATCGATCACGGAGTGTATTTCCCAGAGCAGCGTGCATCGTCGCATGATCGGGCTGGCCCTTTTCTATTTGGAACGGATTGCCGCGGATCTCAGTAGCGAGCCTTTGCAGGCAGAGCCCCAGATTCTCGCGTACAGACTTCCAGTCAGGCTCGCTCTTAAGTGCTAAATGAAAGTTCTCAATCGCCTCATAGTATTTTTGTTGCCGCATGAACGTAACGCCCAGGCTGTTGTGCGCGGCGGCATACCCCGGCTCCAACTTCAGGGATTGTCTGAAGTGTTTGATTGCTAATTCTGTTTCCCCTTTTTCAAGTAGCGCAATACCAAAGCTATTGTGTGCCAAGGCGTCATCTGGATTAAGTCGCACGGCAGCACCAAGATGCTTGATAGCCTCAGCCTGCCTTCCTTCGCCATGGCGAATCAGACCCAGGAAATGATTAGCCTCAGAATTACTTGGATCTAGTTGGAGTGCCTCGCTATAAAGCCTTGCTGCCTGCACGTTATTGCCGGAATTTTGCAATTCCAGTCCATACTTCACCTGAAACGAGGCTGCAGACTTGATGGAAGCCTGCTCAAGCTTTTTATGGCGAATCAATTCACCTTCGATCGCGGCTGATCCTGCGAATCTTTCTACACGAGTGTCCTTGCTGTGGTTTATATCCTCTAATATTGTTTCAACCGTTACAGGGCCCTTGTAGATCACAGCAAGTCGTCCCTGCGAATCAATCAAAAAGCTCGAAGGTAGTGATAACTTCGCATTGAGTGGGATATGCAGGTTGTGAAGACGCTGGAAAGCATTCACAAGTTTATCCGTGGCCTCGCCTACAGCGAATGGATAGTTTCGAGTAGACACTAAGCGTGCTGCGTTTTCTCTTCCGGATTTATCGTCGCCGAGTCCATCTACGGAGAGCGCGATTATGTCGACACCTTTTGCCTGCAGCTGATCATAGTGATGGGAGAACTCTTTTAGTTCAGCATGGCAGGGGCCACACCAACTCGCCCAGAGATTCAATAGTAGCGAGCGGCCTGGTTTCGATGCTAGAGTTTGTTGTTTTCCGTCGAAGTCCAGATATGTCAAACTGGCGACCGGTAGCAAGTCCACCAGCGGAACTCTCGCGGCCTGAGTGGGGGATTGAGCTATTTGGACCGATGGGGTTAATTCCGTTTGTCGATCTGGCTCGGTGACATCCTGTGGTGTGCCCGTGCCTTGTGCCAGACGGTAGCGGCGGTCGATATCGACACCTGAAAACTGCTCGACTTCACCGCCCGGCCAATGCACGATCACCTTATCAATTGTTTCTGCCGCGCCGAGTCCAAAGTGTAGCCACTTGCTGCACTGCGCCAGGAAACCTTCACCTGCTCGGAGTGTCTTGACCGATCGCGGGTGATCTGTTGTGTCCGGATTCGCATTTGCCACGACCACTTCAACTCGGGCGCCGATCGCATCATGGCTAGTTGTTTTGCCATTGCCTACTAGTCGCAGTGTGAGAAAGTGATTGGTTTTAGGCGAGTCGTTCCGCATTAATCGCAACCGCGGGGCATTGCGATTGGAAATCCACATGTCCTGGTCGCCGTCATGGTCCCAGTCCACGAGTGCTACGGCCCGTGCATCATCAGGGAAATCCAGTCCACTGATCGCCGAGATATTTGCAAACCGCCCCCCTCCAGCGGCATATGCCCCCGTGTTGAGAAATACACAGTTCCGCTCATTGCCACTAAACGAGCGTCCTTCTGCGATCATCTGGCTCAGTTCGCGACCAGCCCGGCCTAGGTTTCGACCGGTGGAGGACTGACTATCTGCTCTTCCTTGCGACACGACCTGCCGCCACCAAAAACTTCACAAGTCCCCTGTATCTTGTGTCGTGATATAGCCATTAGAAACGACCAAGTCTTCCCAGCCATCGTTGTTGATATCGACAAAGTGTGACCCCCAGGCCCACCGCCCCATTTCAATGCCCGCCGGACCACTTTGGTCGGAGAATGATCCGTTGCCCTGATTCTTGAGCAGGGTATTCCCTCTTGCCAAGCGACGAATCCGTTGCCGATGTTCCTCCGTCGAGTCCTTCAGGAATTTGCTTTGATATGCAATCCGGTTACCCGCTGAGGACCACATATTGCTGACTAAAGTATCCATCCATCCATCGCGATCATAATCACCCCATGTCACGGACATGCCTGTCGCGCTATCTTCGACATTCGCGGTGTCAGAGATATCGACAAACCTGCGGCCCTTCTCTGGGACTAAATCGTTTCGATAGAAATTATCGCGACCGTAGTCATTGGCGACATAGAGGTCCTGATCCCCGTCATGATCAAAGTCAGCCCAAGATGCTGCCAGACTCCAGCGGTTATTGTTCTTATCCAATCCGGTATCAGCGGTCACGTCGGCAAATTCCCAGACACCATCCGAAATTTGATTGCGAAACAGACTGTTGTTGCCGCCGTTTTGGGCATCGTGCACGACAAAGCCTGAACTCGAGCCCCCCAGTCCGCTGTCCTCACTCCTCACCCGATCGCTTTGGTTGTAGCCACAGACATAGAGATCTAATCTTCCATCGAGATCATAATCCACTGCACTGAGTGACATCGTGTCAGTTGTGGCAGTTATTACATCCCGGATCTGAAAGCGGCCCTGGCCGTTGTTCTCCGCAAGCAGCACGCCACCATGGATTGCCACGACCAGGTCCTGATCAGAGTCGTTATCCAAGTCCAGGAAGAGTGCGCTGCGAGATGATTGAAGCCAGTTGACGCCCCAGGAGACGGACTCCTCTGTTGCGGTGCCATCGGCATTCTGGATGAACAGGCGGTTGGGAAGGCCGGTCTCCTGACAGACATATAAATCATCGAGACCGTCGCCGTTAACATCGCCGATCGCCAGGCCTGGATTGCCAAACAAATCTAATGGGCTGCGATCCTGGATTCGTTGAAACCAGTGATTCATACCGCGTAGAAATTGTTCTTTATAAATCGGGTTTCCCCCGAGCACAGATTTCGTGCAGTCAGCAAACATCGCTCCACCAGGCTGGCGGGACGTGACTTGCTCGAAATCTACGACATAGAGCCATCGCATACGTGGGGGCTGACCATTTTCCCCCGGCGCCCACCCCATGTCCCATGTTGCGTTCTGCTCAATTTTACCTGTCGGGGTTTCTCCGGAGATCGAAAAATACTGACGCGACGCAATGCCATCCGCCGTCGCGTCAATACGGAATACCTTGGCCTTAAATCGGAGATTGGTCGCGTCTTTGAATGGCTCAAAGGCAGCATATAAGACATCGGCAAACTGATCAGCTCCCCGATGCTGAAGTTCGGAAGTCGAGGCCGGCCGTTCCGTATAGCTGCGATCGTTCAGTGCTGTGGCAATTCGATCCACCTTCAGGTGCTGGTCATCCAGCAACGTTACGACGTCAGCAGGCCGCAGCGGACCACAAGCGAAGTCATCCGTAACGAGCTTTTTAAAGTCGGCAGCGTCGACATCTTTGAGATTTGTCAGCAACTCTCCCAGTTTCTTGAGTTGCTTGCCCGCTTCGATATTGAATACTTCTGTATCCCAGCCGTCTTTGGACGGGTCGTCAATCTCATCCCATGATTTCCCGGTGATGGTCGGAACGGTTGGGTCTTCGGCATCCACGATGGCGATGTCTGTGGACTCCTCATCCTGCCGCTCAGGATCACTCGGTCCTATCAGGCGGCTGGCACCGTAGACGCCAAGCCCCATCACGACGACCAGCAAGATAGCTGAAAGCCAACGCTTGCCATGCGTCTTCTGTTCGTGTTCGTTTTTGTTATCAGTACTTTTTGGCATACGGCCGTGTCTCACTTGGCCTAATTGTAGTTACCGTTTCTCAATATTACTTGGTTTGATTCCATAAGATCAAACCGGGTAGAGCTTTATTTTCCCAAGCCTTCATAAATGAAAGTGGAACCTCGCTGGGCCCGCGAACAAACGATCCGATCGCAATATCTTGATCGCCATCCCCGTCCAAGTCTCCAGTATCCATGCAAAGCCACCTGCCGGACTTGACGCCTTTGATGGTGCTTGCACTAAAGTTCATTCTGCCATCATTTTCTAGATAGACAAATCCTTCTTCCGGCCTGTCGGCAAAATCGGGGAACATCGATATCGCAGCGATATCTAAGTCGCCATCTAAGTCAAAGTCTTCTGCCAAAGCCTTGAACGCCCCGTTCATGGGGAAGAAATAGCTTTCTTCAAAACGATTCTTCCCATTGTTCAGATAAATACGAACGCCGTGGTGAGGCTTTAAGAGAGCGGGGTAATCGCCGTTGTCACCATTGGTTGCAAGGATATCGAGAGATCCGTCAGCATTGAAATCGTAAAAAGACATGCTGGAACTGCCGTAGTGGGGCGGGAGTGGCAAAGCATAGGACCGAGTAAAGCTGTCATCGCCTTGGTTGTAGAGGATGTGTAATCCCTCTCTTCCCTGCCCCAGGACGACGGCGACATCAAGCCAACCGTCGTTATTGAAATCGTGGATATGCGAGGCCATGCTGCCAGGCTCTTTGATGAGTTCAATCTTTTTATACGTTCCGTTCGTCTTCGCCTGGTAATACGTAAATGAGCCGATTTGATGGCCATATTCAGAGATGAGGATGTCGGTCAATCCGTCCTGATTCATGTCCGCGTACGACGCATACGTTGGCCTTCGCAAGCCGGCGAGTTTTCTCTGTCCAATGTTCGTGTACGTCCCGAGATTTTCCTGTAGCGCAACCAACTGCCCGCCCGGTAAATCATTGGGATTCAGAATCCCGATTTTGGTCACCCAAAGCTGATCCTTCACACGTTGGACATGCACGGGCGGGGTACCCAACCTGATTTTTTGGCGACGGACCAGGGCCCGGGCCTTCACGGGGAGGGCAGGATCGCTGCCCGCGTCTGTTTGCGGAGCTTCTTCATCGCTGAGTTGCAGAATGGACAACTCGGTGGTGACCATATCGCCAACCATCAGGCGTTGGCGCTGCTCATCGATATGGATCAATGTCGTGTTGGGGTTAGGCTGCTTGTAGCCGAAGCCTGCCTCTTGGAACAAGGCAGTGCTCGCTTCGATGGGGGCAAGTTCGGCAGGTTTGTCGAGTCTCCGGGGGGCATGCTCCATGAAATAGGCGACTAATACCTGCCAGTCTTCCAGTGGCATCGCAGCCTTGGACATGTAGATTTCTGCATCATCAATAAATTGCTTTTCGCCCGGGTAATTGCCGTTCTCAATCCGTGTTCTGACGCCGGCATGGTGCATGCCCATGAACGCGCCCATTCGGGGCAGCACGTAGTTTTCCCAGATGGCTTTGGGCAAGACCTCGGGCTCGACAAACATGTGGCATCGTTGGCAGTGTTGGAGAGCCAGCTTTCTTCCTTCCAAGCCTTGCGAATCGCCAACGACAGGTTGGCCCCGTACTAAATCGCTTGAGATTGTGACCCGCTGCGACGTGGCGGTGTCCACGGGTTCCTTGCCGTCAGGCTCAACGCCGGCCCCGGTCGGCTCGGAAGACCCCAGCATAAGAATCGCCCCGTAAAACACGAACCCGGCCACGACGATAAGTAGCACAATCGAGATGGCGCGATTGCGAGAGGCGATCGCTTCGTTCGTTTCTGAAGCATGGCTCGATGTGACTCGGTCATGCTGGCGTGCTTTCGGAAGACGTTGATCTTTCATGGCTTGGGTTCTGAAGAAGGGCCTGGTGATATCTATCTTTTCGGAATCATAGCTGGCCAACTACAGCTTTAATGTTGGGGCGGCGTCAGGTCAGTTCAGTGCTTAGCCAGGTTTAGACAATCACCAAGAAAAAACCTGCCCCTTTTTGACAGGGGCAGGCCTTTTAAGATTTGATTGCAGACGAGCTGACTTAGCCGCGTCGGCGACGGGCAATCAGGAGGCTGCCGAGACCGAGGAGGGCCAGCGAGCTGGGCTCGGGAACCTCAATGATCTGCATGCCAGTGATTGGTGCGCGGTTGGTCGCAATACCGGGGGGGTTGTTACCTACCGAGCGGAGCCCGATGTTCGCGAGGGTCAGGCCATTGAACCGGACATAGTTAGATTCGACCGGATTGCTGTCGCCATCCAGGCCGCTGCCGCCGATGCCAACGGTGCTCGCGTCAATAAATGTACCATCGAAGGCTGTCACGTCGTAGGATTTCTGCGTTGCAACGATGTTGCCAGCATTGTCCGTGTCCCGGACGAAGAAGTCTCCGCCACGACCAGCATCACTCTGACCCTCGTGGTAGATAATGACATCATAGACAGCGTACGGGATGTTCGTGATGACGAAACCAATCTCGCCACCACCGTGATCCAAGGCGGTGTTCATCAGGACCTGGTCACCACCGCCACCACCGGCACCCGTGGTGTAGCTCCACTGCGTTTGGACCTGGACGGTCGTCGCGAGCAGCGTGCCGCTGTCATCGGTGACTTGGGTCGCACCGACGCTACCACCAAGCAGGTTGTTCCAGTTAGTCTGGGCCTCAACACCAGCACTGACGGCTGCGCCGATTTCGTTTGCTGCGCCACTCGGGCCGA
>JBMZAP010000106.1:0-13567 GCA_049611445.1 Phycisphaeraceae bacterium
CAAGGCCGTGCGGGCCTTTGTGATGTCGCTGCCCCAGACCGCCTGCTTGGCGAACTCGTACTGCTCAAGCAGCTTGGGCAAGCCTTCGGGGAACGATGTGGTCGGCAGTGGCGGGACGTAGTAGTCCGAGCGACCTTTGGCCGGTGGCATGTCGTGCCCCGCGTGTCCGCCATGGCCGGCGTGTGGATCGCCACCGCCCGAGGTGCCGTCCTGGTTCATCATGCTTGGCTTGGCCTCGATCTGCAGCGCGCTGTCGATGAGGAAGTTGCCTCGCACCGCGACGAGTTCGCCCTCGGCCAGGCCTTCGGTCACGATCAGGTAGCCATCGCCCGACGGGCCAAGCTTCACGACACGCCCCTCGAACTTCGGCTGTTCCTTGGTGCCAGTCTGGACATAGACGACGCCACGCTCGCCGGTCCGCAGCACCGCGCTGTCGGGCACGACAAGCGGCGGCTCAACGTCGTCGGCCTCGATCGTTTCGTAACCCAGTTCTTCGACTCTGACGAGCTTCATGCCGCAGATGTCACAGTTGCCCGGGCCGTCCTTGATGATCTCGGGGTGCATCGGCGAAATCCATTTACCAGCCAACTCGCTGGCGACCACCTTTTCGCCACTGGAGACAACCGCATCAACCACACCACGGGCGAACATGCCTGGGCGCAGTCGGCCGTCCTTGTTGTCGACGTTGACCCGAACCCGCACCGTCCGCGTCTTCTCATCCAGCACAGGGCTGATGAATGCGACACGACCGGTGAATACCTCATCGCCGAACGACTGAACCTTGAACGAGACCGACTGACCATACCGCAGCCAGGGCAAGTCGGACTCGTAGGCGTCGAGCATGAGCCAGACCTTCGAAAGGTCGGTGAGGGTGTACAGCCGATCGCCTTCTTTGACGTAGCTACCTTCCGATACGTGACGCTCGGTCACGATCCCTGCCGCCGGGGCATAGAGCGTGATGTGATCGGTCGTCTCGCCTTGCTTGGCGATCGCCTCGACTTGATCGACGGTCAATCCGAGCAGACGCAGCTTGTCCTTCGCGGTCTGGAAGAGCAACTTGTTGGTTCGCTTGATCGTGTCTGAGGCGTCGTCGCCCATCGCCTGCACTGCCTCATGCGCGTTGATGAGTTCCTGCTGGGCAACCAGTAACTCGGGGCTGTAGATTTCGGCAAGGTGGTCGCCCTTACGAACCGTGACGCCGGTGTAGTCAACGAACAGCCTGTCGAGCCGACCGGGCATGTAGGCGGTGACGTTGGACAGTCTTGTCTCATCCACCGCGATCTTGCCGACCATCCGCACCGGGCGCTGCAGAAAACGGCGCTGGACCGGCAGGGTCTCGACGTTGATCAGCGCGGCGGCCTCGGGTGTGAGTTCGATTTCGCGCGGCCCGAGTGATGCCGAGGCGTCTGATCCAACGGGGATCAGCGCCATGTTGCAGATCGGGCACATGTCGTCGGGGTCGGGCATCCGGATGTCGGGGTGCATCGAGCAGGTGTACCACTGGTCGCCGCTGGCTGCCTGCTCATCGCCTGAACCTAAGCCACCGCCGAAGACAAACCCCGCACCGAGGGCGAGGACGATCAGCACGACTACGATCAAGTCACCAACGCGCCTCCAGGCAGCTTTCAACGCACCGCCAAACTGCTCTAGTTTCTTATTCATCGTCACGCTCCTCCGAAGCGTCTGCCGCGACTTCACCCAGCGCCGCAGACAGGTCGGCGCGGGCCTGCTCGTACCGGGCCTGTGCTCGGTGGGCAGCGAGTTCCAGGTCCAGCGTCCGCTGCCAGTCGTCCATCATCTGGATGAAGCTGACCTTTCCCGCCCGGTAACCGGTGAGTGCCAATTCAAAGGTACGCCGGCTGTCGGGCAGCATCTGCTTCTTAAGGCGGTTGAGGATCGAGACCTCAGCGTCCATCCGTGCCAACGCATCCTCCGCCAGGTTCGCCGCCTTACCTTGGGCCGCGTCCAAGTCGGCCAACGTTTCACCGATGCCACGGAGCGCTTCTCGTTCCCTCGCGTCATATTTGTCACTGTTCAGCGGGATCGAGATCGCTCCGGTCACTGCGAACTGGTCGTCGCCGTTCGCCGAGCCCGCGATGCCGTCACTGCCGACTGCGGCGTACTGCAAGCCAACACGAAAGTCCGGCTTACGCTCTGCCTTCGCCAGATTGAACTGCTGCCGATACCCCTCGACCCGTCGTCGCTGGACCTGTACCGCCGGATTGTTGCGTTCAGCCTGCGCGATGGCTTCCTTACGATCAATGTCCTGCGGCTTCCACTCCGTTTCGGTAGGCCAGGGCAGCGTGGCGTCGCTACTACGATTCAGAAGCCGGTTCATCATCGAATCCAGCGATCGCATCTGCTGTTCAAGCCGGTCCAGTTCTTGGTCCAGCGCTGCAAGCCGAAGCGACACACGCAACTGGTCCGCCTGCTCGGCGTCGCCGACCTTGGCCTTGGCGTCGATGATCTGGCTGACCTGCTGGAGGACCTGCTTGTCTTGCTTGGTCACCTCGATCGCCTGGGCGACCGCGTACCGACGCCAATACACCCGCCGAACGTCTGCGGCCACGCGTTCCATCCGATCCAGCAGTTCTGCCGAGGCGGTCAGCACGGCCTGTTCAGCTACTGCCTTCCGTGCATCCAGCGTGCCGGGGAACGGCAAGGCCTGGGTCAGCCCGACGATGTAGTCCACTTGGCCCGCCGCGGTCTGCGCCAACTCACCGGCAGTCAGCGAGAACACCGGGTCGTCCAACGCCGAGGCCTGAGCTGGTTTCTCACGCATCCGTTCCACTCGCAACCGGCCGGCCTTGATCTCCGGGTTGTGCTTGAGCGCCAATTCGACCATCGCCTGCATCGAACCATCATCCACCGCGACCTCGACACTGACCCTTGCCGATTCATTCGCGAGTCCGTTGTCACGGACCTGTGCCATCCGCTGCTTGAACGCATCGCTCTCCCAGTCCAGCCCGCCGCTACTCGTGCTGCAGCCCGCAAGGGCAAGCAACAGCGTAGCGATGAGCAAGACCGACGAAGTGTCTGATTGTGATCCGATCAAACGCATCGCTGCACTTACTCCGCTTCGGGCTTATCGGGTGCGCCGTAAACCTTATTGAGCACGCCGACAGGGTCTGCTTTGACCTTCTTGTCACAGCCGGCACAGCACAATCGGACCAGCCGGTGCCCGACCATCATGTTGACCGGCTTGCCCATCGAGCCCAGGTCGCCACCTGCCACGGGGCACTTCGTTGCCGGGTACGTCTTAAGCTGTGCCTTGACCGCCGCATCATTGAGTTTTGCCAGCGATGCGTTCGGGTTCTTTAGGAAGCCATCGACACACATTTCGCAGCAGAAACGAACCAGCCGGTTCTCAAACACAAAGTCGACCGGCTTATCACCGAGTGGGTCACCGCTGATCAGGCATGTGTCCAGCGGATACGTCGGCGACTGCTTGGCAATGACGGCTTCGTCGATCTTCTTCAGGTACTTGTCGGGGTCCTCCTTGAACTTCGGCTCACAAGCCGCACAACAGAACTTCACCTCCCGGCCCTTATGCACCAGCGAGGTCGGCTTGCCCATTGAGCCAAGCTTCCCGCCAGCGACCACGCAGGTCTGCATCGGGTACGGCTCGGCAACATAGTTCGCCAGAGCCTGCTCCTTGGGTTGATCCTTGTCTGTCGGGGCCTGGCTGTGATCGCCATGACCGGCGTGATCGTCGTGGCCCTGATGCCCATCATCTGTGGCGTCGCCACTGGCTTGGCTGCAGCCCGTAAAGGTCAGCACCACTGCCATTCCAAGCATCACTGTCATCAAGTTCCGGCTTAATCGCATCGTAAAAGTCTCCGTGTCTGAAGGTAATTGGGGCGTCTAACGCTTACTTAAACGTGTGTGGCGGACTTCACGGTTCCATGAGTGTTGAAATATTCGATGCCTAGCGCGGTGTTAGGTACGATCAAGGGCTTAGCGAAGAAAATCCAAAGCCATGGAACCTCGCGACAGCACGCACTCGTTTACCTAGGTGGATCATGACCAAACCCCCAACCGACTCGCACACGGATGAAACGCGTGCCAAACGGTTCTATGCAGAGGTCTGGCCCGAGGCTGAAATGCTGATGCGAACCGCCATCTCGTTGACACCCGCCTCCGGCAACGCCGCCGAGGCCGAGGACTTAGTGCAGGAAACGCTGCTCAAGGCGTATAAGGCGATCGATCGCCTGGAGCCTGGCACCAGCCCTAAGGCATGGCTGCTCACCATGCTCCGCCGTATCTGGATCGACCGCTGGCGCAAGCGTGAGCGACGCCCCGACGGGCACGCCGTAGACTTAGAGAATGTCGCAGAACCCTCGGCAGAGACCGAGCCGTCCGGCGAGTACGACGCAGATTGGGCCGACCCACAAGCGTTGATGTCTCGATTTGGTGACCAGGACATCATCGACGCGCTGCGTCTATTACCCGAGGGCTACCGCTGGGCGCTGCTGCTGGTCGATGTGCAGTCGCTGTCGGTCGAAGAAGCCGCTGAGACACTGGATGTCGCGCCCGGCACAATCAAGAGCCGGCTGCACCGCGGCCGGGCGATGCTACGAGGCCAACTCCACAGTTACGCATCCGAGCGTGGCTGGCTGGGGGACAGAGCCGACGCAGTTCAGAAGGGAAAAGGCCATGAGTGAGCACGACAAACAACTTGACCAGGCCACACGCGACCGACTGGCCAAGCTCGAATCAACGCCGGTGGACCTGTCTCGTCTCGAACAGAAGATGGCGGACGAGATTCCAAGACCTCAGCCGGCAAGGCAACAGCCACGCAGAGCCGCAACCCAGGGCTGGATGCGTCTGGCCGCAGCCATCCTGCTGATGATCGGCATCGCTGGCGCGTCCTACTACGCGTTCTTCGGCGTCGGCCCCCAAACCGCCATCGCTGAGACGATGACCGTGGCCGAACTTCACGACCACCTGCTGAACGACCCGCAGGAAGCCTATCTCGCAAACACGATTGACCAAGCCCAGTCCCTAATTGACGCCCAACTCTTCGGCAAGCAATCGTTGCCCATCATCGACGGTACACACGTCGAGTCCTGTTGTCTCGTCGAAGGCGAGTTTCCTTTACGAGCCGCATTGGTCCTCAAGCAGCCGGGGGGCATTGCCACGATCATCATCGCCCAAGGCGAAGACTTCGCCCAGCCCATGCACCCGATCGACCACCCCTCGGGCATCGAATTGCAGGGCCACGATCACGCCGGCATGCCGATGGTGATGCGAAATAACGGCGATTTGTGGATGTGTGTGATGGGCGAGATTGATGCTGACACGCTTGCGGATGTTGCTGCTGCGATCAAGTTTGGAGAGCTTCGGGAATAAAAGTCAGCTGCTATTTGTATATCTGTTGAACCTTCTGCCCGATATTGCGTATAGTGATTGTGATGCCAAAGCCTTTTGCCATCCTGCTCGTCGGTGCCGTGCTGCTTCAGTCCCTGTTTGGGGCGGTTGCAGGTGCGGGGACGATCTGTTTAGGTGGTGGGCATGAACATCCTCAAGAAGCCGCGACTGAGAGCTGTGAGCTAGATTGCAGCCACGCGACGCAAAGCATGCCGCTGCCCGCAGCGGTCGGCGAACCCCATGGTGACTGCAGTTGTGTTGATCTTGACCTGTCAATCGCCGAGTTGCTGACGCCACTGCCTCGGCTTGATGCGAAGGCACTGCCTGACGTCTTGTTGCCGCCGGTGGAGTTGTTTGCGATTACGCTTGTTGAGCCGGGGTATCTTCTTAGTCCGCCACCTGTCCCAAAGTGGTTTGATCCTAGCGGAACGCAGCGTATCGCCGACCTCTCGACGACTCGTCTGATTGTCTAGCACTGATAGTTTTCCCAAGCACTTGCAACGCCCTCGTATGGCTGTTGCTGGCTATCCCTTGGAACACTATCAGGACTTGAAACATGAACAACCGAACGCTTCCGCGTGATGCGCGGATACCGTGGCACGTTGTGCCGCTGGCATGCGTGGCGCTACTGGCAGGGTGCCAGAGCTACCAGCCCTTGCCACTTGATCTCGCTGAACACCAGGCCGATGTTGCCTCCAGACTCGCCCAAGAAGAGTCCCTCCGAGCCTTCGCCGAACGTCTGGCTGACGGTGATACCGATACGGATGATCCGTTCGATACCAGCAATGGCATCAGTTCGGCCGAGGCCGAGGTCATCGCGCTGTTTTACAACCCCGACCTGCGGCTGGCTCGACTGCGTGCCGGCGCTGCCTTGGCGGATGCTCAGACCGCTGGGCTATGGGAGGACCCGGTGTTCGGGTTCGACGGAGCCGAGTTACTTTCGCCTTCTGGTCCGTTCGAGTACGGACTTACCTTGAGCCTGACGATCCCGATCTCAGGTCGTCTGGGCGTCGAAGAGGACAAGGCTGATCGAGCCTACGAAGCGGAACTGCGCCGCGTTGTCGATGCTGAGTGGTCGATGCGGGCTAAGGTTCGTAAAGCATGGGCGGACTGGTCGGTTGCCGCTGAACGGATGCGACTGATCGACGAGGTCGCCGAACAGATCGATCGAATTGGCGTTGTATCGGATCGGCTGGAGAAGGCCGGCGAACTCACGCGCGTCGAGGCCCGATTGCTGCGGTCCCAGCGGATCGGTTTGCGTGTGGTACGAGCCTCGGTCGAGGCAGAGGCCGAGCAGAACCGACTTGAACTCATGTCGCTGATGGGGCTATTGCCCACCACGCGCGTCGAGTTAGTCCCTTCGCTATCGACGATTGATTTGCCTGAGTCCTCACAAACGACGGATCGATTGATAAAGTCGAATACCACGCTGGCCGTTGCGCGGGCGGACTATGCAGTCGCGGAGCAAAGCCTGCGATTGGAGGTCCGCAAGCAATACCCGGACATCGAGATCGGTGCGGGATACGGTAGCGAGGACAAGGACGACCGGTTGCTGCTGGGCGTCTCGCTGCCGATTCCTAGCTTGAACGCTAACCGTGGTGGCATCGCGACGGCTCGTGCGGAGCGTCAACTCGCTCGTTCGACGGCCCAGACCGAATTTGAACGGTTGGCGTTTCAGTTGGCCGGTGCCCAAGCCCGTTTATCAGCCGCACAAAAGCAGCAGGAAGTTCTTCAGGACGAACTGGTGCCGATGCTTGACGCGCAGGCCGCGGAGATCGATCGCCTGGCCGAGTTGGGCGAGGTCAACACGCTGATCTTGCTAGAGACAGTGACACGGCGGTTCGAGGCGAAGGACCGGATCCTTGATCTCAATCTTGCTGAGTTGGCGGCGCGTATCGAGGTCGTCCGATTGCTTGGTCCGGATGAGCCGGCGACGCCCTCGCCTGTTTCTGCCTCCGTAAAAACAAAAACCACAACGACCGGTGTCGAGAACGCCGGCGAAGGAGTCTCACGATGAACACGATGAACCGGGTCGCTTGGACGACCTTTTTAATGATGGTATTGATGGTCACGATCGCTTGCGAAGGCGATTCAGGCCAAAACGATGATCACACGGGCCACATGGATGAATCATCCGGTGAATCGGCCTCTAGCAATCCAAACCTGATCGACATCCCCTCCGCCGTACGCTCGAACCTCGGCATCAGCTTTGTCGAAGTTCAGCGTCGACGCGTCGAAAAGACACTGCGTGTGCCGGGGCGTTTCGAGTATCTACCGACGGCCCAGCGCGAGTATCGAACCCCGATGCCGGGGCGGGTCGAGCTGCTTGTCGATCAGTTCAAACGCGTTGAGAGTGGTGATTTGCTCTACAGCATCGATTCGCCGGGCTGGCGTGAACTACAGCAACAGCTTGCTGAAGCCACATCGCAGATCGATCAGTTGCAGGCCCAACTCAGAACGTATGAGCCGCTTCTAGAGGCGCATGAAGTGCACGAGAAAAGCCTGCATGACACGATCAAGGTTTGGACCGCAAGGGTAGAGGGTCTCGAACGCCTGAGTGAGGCGGGCGGCGGCCGAGTGGACGAGCTAACGCAGGCCCGCGCATCGCTTTCGGGTACCCGGGCAGACCTTGCTGAGGTCGGCGAGAAAAAAGCTCAGCTTCTTGCCGACCAAGAGCAGACGCGGGCAGGCGTCCGTGCGGCCAAGTTCCGCTTGCATTATTTGCTCGATTCAGCAGCAGCGATTACTTCAATCAATCGCGATGATCTGACAGAGTCGGTTGATCAGGATGGCGTAACAGAGCCGCGTTGGGCAACGATCAACAAGATTCTGGTGCGTTCGGATCTGGCGGGCGTTGTCTCTGAGATGGGCCTGACCAATGGTGCATGGGCCGACGAAAAATCGCCCGTTCTGACGGTAGTGCAGCCTGACAAACTTCGATTCCGCGCGTCGGGACTTCAAAGCGATATGGGAGCGCTGGGTGACGGCCTCTCGACACGTATTGTCCCGCCGACGCCAACGGCTACAGGCCGAGCGATACCGATCAGTGATTCAATGACCGGCAAACTCATGGTTGGTTTAGAGGGCGACCCGAACGATCGAACGATCGAGCTGTTTGTGGTTCCTGACAAGCTGTTGGCTTGGGCACGCCCCGGTGTCTCGGCTCAGCTTGAAATCGTGACGGACGCATCGGTCGAACCCGAGTTAGCAATCCCGCTTGCCGCAGTGCAGCGTGATGGACTGACGCCGTACATCTTCCGCCGTACACCCGGCAATCCTGACCAAGTGCTTCGCATGGAAGCGGACCTGGGCAAGGACGACGGACGATGGGTTGAAATACTCAGCGGCGTCGGTGATGGCAACGAGATCGTCCTCGATGGCGCGTTCCAGCTCATGCTGTCTACCAGTGGATCGATCCAGAAGGGTGGACACTTCCACGCTGACGGCACCTTCCACGAAGGGGAGGACTAAGCCATGTTGAAAGCAGTCATACGCTTTTCTTTGCAATATTCGGGGCTCGTGCTAATCGCAGCAGCGTTAATCGTTGCTTATGCCGGCTACCGCTTGCCACAGATGTCGGTCGATGTGTTCCCTGAACTCAACGCGCCGACCGTTACGATCATGGCCGAGTCGGGCGGGTTGTCCGCCGACGAGGTTGAGCAGTACGTTACCTTCCCGATCGAGACTGCGGTTAACGGCATGACCGGCGTCCGCCGCGTGCGCAGTACCAGCGCGATCGGATTGTCGATCGTTTGGGTCGACCTGGAATGGGGCGCGGACCAATTCGACGCGCGCCAACTCGTCTCTGAACGGCTGGTTTCCGCGCGTGAGAACCTGCCCGAGGATGTCGATCCCTTTATTACACCGATCACCTCGATCGCCGGTGAGATTATGCTTATCTCACTCTCGTCTCCCAATGGCGAAGTGAGCCCGATGGACCTGCGTGCTTACGCCGAGTTCGATCTGCGGAACAAGATCCTTGCGATCCCGGGCGTCGCCCAAGTGGTACCCATTGGCGGGGAGCTTCCGGAGTACCAGGTCAATGTCGATCAAGAGCGTCTTCGTCTCTACGATCTGACAATTTCGGATGTGGTTGAAGCGGCCGGCGGTTCGCACAGCACCGCGAGCGGTGGGTACCTAGTCGATGTGGACCAGTTTGAGATCCCGATTCGTCAGCAGAGCCGTGTCACTCGACCTGAAGATATTGCGAACACGATTATTAAGTACCACGAGGGCGTTCCCGTCACGATTGGACAGGTCGCCGATGTCCAACTCGGGCCCGCCCTTACACGTGGTACGGCGTCCGAGGGTGCTGAGCCCGCGGTCATCCTGTCAATCCAGAAGTCGCCGGGCACTAACACGCTCGCGCTCACCAAGGCGCTCGATGATTTGTACGACCAAGTCGAGCCCGCGTTACCTGCAGGTGTCGAGCTAAACCGCGACGTGATGCGCCAGTCACACTTCATCGATCGGTCGATCAACAACGTCACAAAGGTGCTGTTGGAAGCGGTTGTGATCGTTGTCATCATCCTGGTGCTGTTCCTGATGAACGTGCGGACGACGCTGATCACACTGACGGCGATCCCGATCTCCCTGGCCGTGGGCCTGCTGATCATGGACGGCCTGAACCTGGGCCTGAACGTGATGACGCTGGGTGGCCTGACTGTCGCGATCGGTGTGCTCGTTGATGATGCGATCATCGATGTCGAGAACGTGTTCCGACGGCTCAAACAGAACCGTGCACGACCCGAGGACCAGAGACGGGATTACGTCGAGGTCATTTTCGACGGCAGTAATGAGATTCGCCCGGCGATGGTGTTCGCAACGCTCATCATCGTGATGGTCTTCGTTCCATTGCTCGTATTGGAGGGTCTTGAAGGCCGGTTCTTCCAGCCGCTTGCGCTGACCTATATGGTGTCGATCGGTGCGTCGCTGCTGGTTGCGCTCACCGTCGTGCCGGCGCTATGCAAGTTCCTATTGAAAGGACGACTCGGCGGTAAGCATGAAGAACAGGACGGCTTACTGGTCCGTCAGCTTAAACGCGTATACGAGCCGATGCTGCGTGGGGCGATCCGCTTCCGCGCCTGGGTCATTGGTGTCGCGGGCCTTGCAACGATCGGTGCATTGATGCTTGCGGGCACATATGGCACGTCGTTCCTGCCTTCATTTAATGAAGGGACATTCACTGTTTTCTTACTCGCACCACCCGGCACTTCGATCGTCGAGAGCGACCGGCTTGCGACGGAAGTCGAGAAGCAGCTTGTGGAAATCGAAGGCGTGCGTTCAGTCTCTCGCCGAACAGGTCGTGCTGAGCGCGACGAGCACGCCGAGCCAGTGAGTAACTCTGAAATCGAAGTAACGGTCGCTGCGGGACGTGACCGGCATGAAGTACGTGCGGAAATTGATCGTATCCTCGGTTCGATCCCTGGAATCACCACCATGGTCGGCCAACCGATCGAGCACCGCCTGAGCCACGTACTCTCCGGCACCCCCGCGGCGATCACGATTAATGTTTATGGCGAGGACCTCACGGAGTTACGCAAAGTCGCCAAAGCAATCGAGCAAGAGCTGCAATCCCTGCCTGGCGCACGCGACGTCAATGCGAACCGCGAGGTGATGATCAATACGCTACCGATCCGGTATCGGCATGCCGAGCTTGCTGCTGCGGGACTCACCCCAGCCGATGCCGCCGAGCAAGTGCGCGAAGCGCTTTATGGCGAGGTGGTAGATACGGTCAACCAGGGTGTCCGGCAGTACGACCTAGTCGTTCGTCTGGCTCCTGAAGAGCGTGAATCATTCCAGCAAGTACGTGACCTTCTTCTACGAGGTCGCGGGGGTGCAACCGTACGCCTCAGCGATGTCGCAGACATTGGTCCCGAGCGGTCCAGCAACCTGATTACGCGCGAGAATGCTCAACGCAAAGCCGTTGTTTCTCTCAACGTCAACGAGGGTTCGAACCTTGGCGACCTGGTTGCCGAAGTCCGTGTCCGCGTAGATCCGATCATCGCAGACGCGGGGATGACCGTGTCCTACGGCGGACAGTTCGAGGCCCAACAGTCGGCCTCGCGCACGATCTTCGTCGCGGGGATCGTCGTGGCCGTGATCATGCTATTGCTTTTGCAGATCTCCACAGGATCGATGCGAGCTGCTGTACTCGTAATGCTTAACATGCCGCTGGCACTCATCGGCGGCATTCTCGCGATCTACCTCACGCAGGGTGGCGGTGCGGTGTCGAACACAATGGCGCTCTTCGGGCTGGGAGGAACCTACATCCCGCCGGTGATCTCGATCGCCAGTATGGTCGGCTTCATCACGCTGTTCGGCATCGCCGTACGTAACGGCATCCTGCTGATCAACCACTACAACCACCTGATGCACGAAGAAGGCGTTGCGCCGGCCGAGGCGGTTGTGCAGGGATCGATGGAACGCCTCGTGCCTATTCTTATGACTGCGATCTCGGCGGCACTCGGCCTTGTCCCGCTCGCGATGGCGGTTGGTAAGCCTGGCAGTGAACTGCTTGCGCCGCTGGCCATTGTGACCCTTGGTGGGCTACTAACCTCGACCTTCTTAAACCTCATTGTGGTGCCAGCCGGCTACGCGCTAGTATTCAGACACCAAACCGAACCCCGCCGGGCAAAGGGCCCGGGGCTATTTTCTAGACTCGTCGGGCGCAACCGCTCGGCCAAGACCAAAGGAACCTGATATGACCGATCTCAAGAAACTACTGTTGATCCCGATGATCGCCGGCTCGCTTGCACTGACTGGGTGCGGCGGAGGTGAAGACGATCATGACCACGAAGGTCATGGCGACACAGAGCACTCTGACAATGATGGACATGACCATGGCGATGAAGACGATGGCCACGGCCACGGTGCCGAGCATGGGCTAGGTGAACTCACCATCGCCGGCAGCGTGCTGGATGTCTCTGTTGGTGGTGAGCCCGAACCGAATGCCACGCTACATATCGACATCAAACTCGAAAGCGGCCCGACTCCCGCCGCTATTCGCGTCTGGGTCAGCGATGACTCGGGCAAGGTCCTGACCAGCAAGGGCAAGGCATCGGGCAGCGGCGACTACCACGCCGACGCCACATGCCCGGCAGAGCTGCCCGACAACGCGATGCTGTGGATCGAGGTCGAACCTGCGGAGGGAGATCGCGAAGCTAAGTCGCTGTCTCTTTGATTTGACGAAGAGGTAAGGCTACCTGGTCCTTGCCAACCAAGTAATCGCATGCTCCGCGTATGACCCCACATGCGCGCCGGCTATCTCTATGGATTCGGAAGATAGTTACATGCGTCCAGGAGCTTCGAAACATGTCGCTAAGATTTCAATTTCTGCTCGCGGTGAACCTTACGCTTATCAGCGTGCTCGCATTATTTCTATATTTAGATATCCAGTACCAGAGATCGACTCACCTGGCTGAGTTGACAATTGACACAAAACGCGAAACAGAATTGTTAGCGCAGGCGATTAATCACCTAGACCCTAACAATGATAACGCCGTTCAATCGCTGATTGATCACGCCGCTGACGTGCTCCGGCTAGAAGGTCTGACTGCTCGCGATTTTGCTGTCGTTGCTGATGGTGACGATATGCTCCTGCCTTCAAGCAGTCGTATGCCAATCGGGGAGGTTAATACGTTAATTCAAGGCATGAGCGATGCGAAACCATCCGTAACAGACGAGTGGGTGATCAGCAAAGCAAAGGCGGGGGACCTTAGTGTGTACTTGTTCCGAAATGCGGAAGAGTCGCACGCAGTCAGTGCAAGACACGCGCGATGGAGATTGGCAGAGGTTGTCTTGTTCGGTTTGCTCGCAACAGGACTCATCAATCTGCTGCTAATTCGGTTGGTCGTGCGACCCTTTACTGAACTCGCACGCACAATCAGTCAGATCAGTAGAGGCGAGCTTGGTGTCACCACGGGCAAATTTCGCAGTAAAGAGTTTCAGTCTCTTGCGGCGGACCTCAATCAGATGAGTCTGGCACTACAAAAAGCCGAGCATGATCGCGGGATGCAGATGTCAAAGGCCAGCCGCCTTCAGCAGCGACTTCAGAGTGGTGGCGTCTCGGTGCCCGGACTCGATGTTGTCCACTGGCATGAGGCGGCAGACCACGTTGCTGGTGACTACTTCGATATATTGCGCGGCCCGGACGATTCGTGGCTGTTTTGTATCGCGGATATCACGGGGCATGGAG
>JBMZAP010000107.1:0-13556 GCA_049611445.1 Phycisphaeraceae bacterium
AGGGCTAAGTATCTACAAAAAAGCATTGAGTAAGCCTTGGTTTGTACCGCGCCGCACCCTCATCCCCCGCCTTCTCCCTGAAAGGGAGAAGGAGCCCAAGCCTGCCAAATCAATACTCCCCTCTTCTTCCGCCATCGCCTACAATACTTGCACGATGGCTACCGAAGCATCACCCGCCATCCCGACGAACGATCAGCGTGACCGTGACGAGCAGGACACCAGGCCTGCCGAGGCGGACGCGCCGGTTGTCACCACGGACATGCTCATGGCCGGCGATCCGCCTACCGGGTGGTTTGGCCAGAAGTACCGCAAGTTTGAGAACTGGCTGACCGAGAAATCGACCGAGTCCAACCGCTGGCACCGGTTCCTCGCGTGGGTCTTTCTCCCGCTGGCCTACCGGTCGGGGATCAAGCTTGGCCAGAAGACCGACACGGGCACCTACGACGTGGTGATGCCCTTCACCTCGTTCAATAAGAACTGGTACAACGCCATGGCCGGGGCCGCGCTGCTGGGCAACTCCGAAGTCGCAGGCGGGATGTACATCTTCAATCAGGTCGGCCCCGAATACACGGTCGTCTGCAAAGAGCTCAACTACAAGTTCCGCCTGCCCTGTGTGGGCCCGGCGATCTACCGCGTGACACCCGTTGACGACATCGCTGAACTCAAGAAGCATAAGCTCGAGTTCAATGTGACTGTCAACATGCAGATCGTCCAGGCGGTGCACCACAAAGACGAGAAAGAGCGCAAGGTCGGCAAAGCGACCGCGACCTTCCATGTCGCGCCCAAGGCCAAGCTCCGTGCACGTCAGGCCATGTCGCATACCCCGCCGCCGCTTCGACTGGGCTTCGGCCTGGTCTGGCCTGCGATCCTCTCGCTTGCGACGATGATTGGTGCGTTGGTCACGACCCGTTGGTGGCCGGCCATCATCGCGACCGTCTGCCTGATGCTGTTTACGAAGTTCGCGTGGGGCTACCTGATCCAGCACCGCCCGCCGCAGCGCTGGCTGTCGCTAGCCAGCACGGTCCTGTGCATGTTCGGTCTCACCGGCCTGGGTATCTGGGCCGCGGTTGAGTCATCCTCGCTTTGGACCTGGCTGTCCTTCGGCAGCGCGGCGTCGCTCTTCATTGCTTCTGTCGCGATCGCCTGGCCGATCAAGCCGAAGATGCAGGACTAGTGATGTAGCCGCCGCGTCACACGCGGGCGGACGAATCGCATGACGTTTGGTGAGTCCTGATCGTAGTGCCTAGACGCGCTCGCATCCGCCCGGGCGTGGCCCGGCGGCTAAGGCCAGACCACCACTTCGCGTTGCATTGTGAGGCGGGTTAACTGCAATTCAGACTATTGGTCCCACTTGTAAACGTGCTCAAAAATGATCGTCGCCTCGATAGCGTGTTTTCCGGATTCGAGCCGGATTGATTTTTGCTCGTCAAACTGGTGAGTCGAGTCAATGGATTTTGCGCCTAATATTTTCAGGTCAAAATCTTGAGTTGTTGTGATATCGCATTCAAGTGTAAATATGTCGCGCTCATAATCTGTTATCCAGATCCGACCTTCTAAAGAAGCGACTGGATTGCCCTTTTTTGTCTTAGCATTCACCGTAAAGCGTGAAGCATTTGTGGTGTAGGAAAACAAGATGTCACCATGGAACTCGAGATAAGGATGATTGTTGGGGGTAATCCCGATAGAGGCACCGAGATTTTCAATCGGCAGTGTATTGTTGTCTATATCAGTAGTGGCAGAATCAGTTTCGCTGCTACAGCCCACAACACAAAGAATCGCAAAAATGGTAAAGGACACGGCTGCAAGGTTAACGGCTGATCCTGTCAAGGCCAGACCACCACTTCACGTTGCAGCTTGATCCCCGTCTGATCGAGGACTTCCTTCTCGACGTGGCAGATCACCTGATAGACGTCCTCGGCCTTTGCGTCCTTCTTGTCCGCGATGATGAAGTTCGCGTGGACGTCGGATACCTCGGCGGTGCCGATGCGATGGCCCTTGAGGCCGCACTGGTCGATGATCATGCCGGCAGGTCGGCCGTCGAAGTGGTCATCGTCTTCCTGCGGGTTCTTGAAGCAGCAGCCCGAACTCTTGTCTGAGAAGGGCTGGCTGTTGGTCTTGAAGAAGTAATATTCCTTGACCCGCTTGGACAACTCCTTGGGGTCTGTCGGTGTCAGTTCAAACTCGGCACCGAGGATGAAGGGCGCATCGATGTTGGAGTGCCGGTAGGTGAATTCCAGGTCGTCGGCATCGCGGTGGTAGACCTGCCCGGTGGCGGACATGACCTGCACGCGTTTGACGGCCTGGCCGACGTCGCCATAGGTGCCGCCCGCGTTCATCCGGATGGCTCCGCCGATGGAGGCGGGGATGCCGGCGACCTGCGCCAGCCCATCGAGTCCAAGCCTTGCGGTTTCCGCGACCAGCCGCATCAGGCCGTAGCCCGCGCCGACGGTGACGACGTTGCCCTCGACGGACATCTGTGACCAGGCCGGGTCGTCCAGCCGGATCACGACGCCCTCGACGCCGGCCTCGCGGACCAGCATGTTGGCGCCGCTGCCCAGCACGCGCATCGGGATCTTGTTGGATCGGCACTGGCTGACCAGTTCGGAGAGCTGGGCGGTGGATGCAGGGTGGGCCAGGCACTGGGCGTGTCCGCCGACGTTGTACCAGGTCAGGGGACCAAGCGGCGCATCCATCTCGTGGCGGATGCCCAGGTCGGTCAGAAGGGTGTCAAGCTGCGCGGCGTCCGTGTCGGGCATGGCGGGGATTGTAGTGTGAGAGGGCGATGCTGTGTGGATCGGTCTTTGAACCCTCCGCGCAAGAAAAAACCCCGCAGATCAGTGCGGGGTTCTCGTAGTCAGCTTCAATCGGTGGCTCAGTTGCTCACGGTGTATTTGCCGTTGCTCAGCGATGCGATCAGGTCCTTGATCTCATCGGTCTTCTTCTTGTCATCAAATCGGTCGTCGAAGGAGACCTTGACCGCGCCGGTCATGTGGTCGGCTTCGACCTTCTGGACGCCGTCGACCTGCTCAACCGCTTTGACGATCTGCGAGCTGCAGCCCGAGCAGTCCATGCCCTTGACCTTGTACGACGCGAAGACACTGACCTGCTCTTGAGTGCTGGCCTGTTCGTCTTCGGTGGGCTCCTCAGCGGGGGCGGTCTCTTGAGCCTCGCCCGCCTCGGGATCGCCCTGATGAGCGGTGAAGGCGTTGATCTCGATCACGGTGTATTTACCTTCGCTCAGGCTGGCGAGGACGGCCTCGATCTCCTTGAGCTTCGCTTCGCCATCGGCATCATCCTCAAGCGCGACTTTGACATCGCCCGTCGCGACGTCGGCTGACGCGGCCATGACGCCTTCGATCTGCTCAACAGCAGCAACGACCGAGCCCGAGCAGCCCGTGCAGTCCATCCCCTCGATGTTGGCCTCGACCTTGTTCGTCGCATTGGCGATCAGGGTGGCGGCCTCCGGGGTGGTCGTGTTGCCCTCGGCACAGCCGATCGCAAGGGTCAGACACAGGGCCAGGGCGGAAGTTGCGAACAATTTCATGAATAAGTCTCCCAGAGGGGTTCGTGGTTGATTTGAATAGGGCAGTTTAGGCGCGGATCGCCTCATCGATCCAACCGCCACCTAAAACAGTTTGTTCCAGCGGGCTACCGATTTTTCCATAAGCGACCACCGCCTGACCGGGGGTGACGGCCTCGACCGGATCGGTAAACCGCACTTCCAGCGCATCAGCCCCGTTTTCGTCCGTGAACGTCCGGACCCGTGCGGGTACAGGCTGGGAGTTGTATCGCACCTTTGCCTGGCAATCGATCCAGTCCAGCGGTAGGTCCACCAGCCAGTTGGTCTGCCCGGCGGTGAGGCCGACCGACATCAGGTCGTCCTTCTGACCAACGGTGATGGTGTTGGCTTGCGGGTCCTTATCGACGACATAGATCGGATAGCCCAGCGCGACGCCGATGCCACGGCGTTGACCGAGCGTGAAGTGCTGGTGGCCTTCGTGTTGGCCGACTTCGTTGCCCTCATGGTCGAGGATGCTGCCGGAGGAAAAACCCCCCTCGGTCCGGCGTTCGACGAGCTTCGCATAGTCGTTGTCCGGGACGAAGCAGATTTCCTGGCTGTCGGGTTTATTAAAGACCGGCAGTTTGTGGCTCTCGGCGATCTCGCGGGTGACCGATTTCTCAAGGTGCCCGATCGGCAGCAGCATGTGGGCGAGTTGGTCGCGCGGGCTGCCGAAGAGCACATACGACTGATCCTTGGCGGTGTCCACGCCACGCAGCAGTTTCGGGTGAGCCGGGTCGGACAGGTCTGTCCGGGCGTAGTGGCCCGTGGCGACATAGTCGGCGTCGATGGACTGGGCGTAGGCGTGCAGCTTGCCGAACTTCAGCCAGTCGTTGCAGCGGACGCAGGGGTTGGGGGTTCGGCCCGCGTTGTACTCGGCGACGAAGTAGTCCATGATCCGCCCGAAGTCCTTGCGGAAGTTGACCACGTAGAAGGGGATATCCAGCGTCGCGGCGACAAGGCGGGCGTCGGCGGCATCATTGACCGAGCAGCAGCCCTGCTTGTGCTTGCGGGGCTGCTTCCCGGTGGAGCAGGACTGGGCCGCAAGGTTGTCATAGCCGTCGGCGATTTCCTCCGGGTCTTCGCTGCCCAGGCGCATGAAGCAGCCGACGACCTCGTAGCCGTCTTCTTTGAGTAGTGCCGCAGCCGCGGAGGAATCCACTCCGCCAGACATCGCCAGCACGACTTTTTTGCCGGTCCCAGGCTTATTTAAGGCCATTGAACCATTGTAGCGTCGTTCATACGACAACCGGGTTCCCCCATAACGTGAAAGGACGGTCGCAATGCGCAAACAAAATATCGTTAAGTTGGCACGGCCTTCGATCGATGAACGTTTTGCATGGGGGGATACGGCGCGTGCCGTGTCTTGATGAACCAGGACGGAGGCACGTCATGTCCACACTTTCTATCAGTGCATTTATCGTATTTCTTGCGATGTCTGTCGCGGTCTTTGTATTTCGCAACCGGCTTTCGCTTCGTAACAAAATCGTCGCACTGGGGCTGATGATCGGGCTTGGCTCGGTCCTCGCGATCGGCATCATCGCTACGACCAACAGTTCCAAGGCCCTTCATAAGTTCGAGGCGACCAGCATTTCTGCGATTCGTGACGGCCGAAAGGCACAGATCGAAGACTACTTCGTGGGGATCCACGAGCAGATCTATAACTTCGCCCAGAACCAGATGGTGGTCGAAGCGACCGCGAATTTCGCCGAGGCGTTTGATTCGCTCACCAAGGAGGTCGGCACCGAACAAGACGACCAGGACACGGTCAGCAAGTCTGTCCTCGGTTATTACCAGGACGAGTTCGGCCCGCGGCTGCGTGACGCCGGCCAACCTTTCAATGGTGCTGCCAGCTACGTCCCGCAGTCTGACGCCGGCCGCATCCTGCAGCACTGGTACATCAGCGGCAACCCGCACCCCGTCGGCTCCAAGCTCGAACTGGATCGCGCAGACTCGGATGTGGCCTACAACAAACACCACGCGCAGTACCACCCGCAGGTCCGCCGCTTCCTGTTGAGCTTTGGCTACTACGACATCTTCCTCTTCGATACGAAGGGCAACCTCACGTACTCCGTCTTCAAGGAAACGGACTACGCGACCAACTTCTTTACCGGCCCGTACAAGACAACGAACTTCGGCGACGTCGTCCGCAAGGCACTTGCCGCTTCCGAGCCGGGCCAGATCTTCATCGAAGACTTCAAGCCTTATGAGCCCAGCTACGGTGCCCCGGCCAGCTTTATCGCTTCGCCTGTTTTCAAGGACGGCGAACTCGTCGGATGTGCGGTCTTCCAGATGCCCGTCGACAAGATCAACGGCATCATGCAGCAGGCCAGCGGACTGGGCAAGACCGGCGAGACCTTCCTCGTCGCTGCCGACAACCGGATGCGTTCCAACAGCCGATTTGCTGAAGAAGGCACGACCACGATCTTTAACCAGCAGGTGGACACCGAGTCCGTCGCCGCAGCGTTCCGTGGCGAAACAGGCGCGATCGACACGACGGACTATCAGGACGAAGCGGTGCTCAGCGCGTTCACGCCGCTGCACTTCAACGACAGCGAAGGTAACCCCGTCCCCGCATTGAGCGAAGGCCTGCAGTGGGCGATCATCGCGGAGGCGAACCTGGATGAATTGACCAAGCCCGCGGTCAGCCTGGCGACCAGCATTGCGATCGCCGGCTGCATCGTCGCAGTGATCGTTGTCGTCGTGAGCCTGCTGTTTGCGATGGCTCTGATCAAGCCGGTCCGCAGCCTGATCGAACGACTGCGCGACATGGCCGAGGGCGAGGGCGACCTGACCCAGCGGATGGATGATGAGCGCAGGGACGAGATGGGCGAAGTGGGCCAGTGGTTCAACAAGTTCGTTCAGAACGTTGAGACGATGATCGTTGACCTCGGCGGTGTGGCCGACAATGTTGCCACCGCCGCGACCCAGATCGCTGCGAGCAGTGAACAGATGGCCGCTGGGATGGACAGCCAGACCTCGCAAATTGATGAGATCAGCCGGTCGATCGAAGAGATGTCCGCATCGGTGGTCGAGGTTGCACGGATGAGCTCGGACGCATCAGGTGCCGCTGAAGATGCCGGCCGAGTCGCTGAAGACGGCGGGCAGGTCGTGCGTGACACGATCGATGGCATGCAAGGCATCGATCAGGCCGTCACCGCCTCGTCCGAGTCTGTGCAGGAGCTCGGCCAACTCGGCGAGCGTATCGGCGAGGTGATCAGTGTCATCAACGACATCGCCGACCAGACCAACCTGCTCGCACTGAACGCTGCCATCGAGGCGGCACGAGCCGGCGAGCACGGCCGTGGTTTCGCGGTGGTTGCTGACGAGGTCCGCAAACTCGCTGACCGCACGACCAAGGCGACTGAAGAGATCGGCGGATCGATCACAGCGATCCAGACCGGTACGACCGAAGCGGTCAAGAGCATGCAGGGCGGCACCGAACAGGTGAAGGTCGGCGTGCAGCGTGCGACCGTGGCTGGCGAAAACCTCGAGAAGATCGTGACCAGCGCACGCGAGGTCTCGTCGATGGTCCAGTCCATTGCCGCCGCTGCCGAGGAGCAGTCCGCTTCAAGCGAGCAGGTCAGCCGAAGTGCCGAGCAGATCGCCTCGGTCGCCCGTGAATCGGGCCAGGGCGCGACTCAGGCCGCTTCTGCCGCCAATGACCTGTCCCAGAAGGCCGAGCAGATGCGGTCGATGGTGGGCCGATTCAAGGTCAGCGGCTGATCCCTGACGCTTCGTAAAGCCAATTTGAACGCCCGAGGCATTTGATGGGTGCCTCGGGTGTTTTTCTTTGCTACCCTTTGCCCCCTATGGCCAAGACTACCACCAACGTTCTGATCCTCGGCTCAGGCGGCCGCGAGCACGCCCTGGGCTGGAAACTTAAACAGTCCCCCAAGGTCGGCAAGCTCTATTTCGCACCCGGCAACGGCGGGACCGCCAAGATCGGCGAGAACCTCGATATCGACCCGACCAACGTCACCACCAAGGTCGTGGATGAGATCGACTACTTCTGCCGACACAACGGCGTCTCGATGATCGTCATCGGGCCGGAAGACCCGCTTGCCGCTGGGCTGGCCGATCGTCTTGCGGCGCCTGGCCGACACGTCTTCGGCCCGGTTAAAGACGGTGCCCGACTCGAAGCGGACAAGGCCTACGCCAAGGACCTGATGAAAGCCTGCTCGGTTCCAACCGCCGACAGCAAGACCTTCACCAACTACGAGCAGGCCTGCGCCTACGTAGAAGCACGCGAGTACCCCGTCGTGGTCAAGGCCGCGGGCCTGGCCAAGGGCAAGGGCGCGATCGTCACTTCGACGACCGAAGAAGCCCTCGCCGCGCTCAAACTCATCATGGACGACCGCGCCTTCGGCGAAGCCGGCGACAAGGTCGTCGTCGAAGAACGCCTCATCGGGCAGGAAGTTTCCATCCTCGCGCTTGTTGACGGCCGAAACATCTTCGTCCTCGACCCAAGCCAGGACCACAAGCAGGTCGGCGAGGGCGACACCGGCAACAACACCGGCGGCATGGGCGTCTACACCCCGACCCCGCTCGTCGATGAAGCGCTGATGGAAGAGATCAACGCAGAAGTGCTGGTGCCAACCGTCGATGCGCTCAGGCGCGACGACATCGACTTCAAGGGCGTGCTCTACGCCGGCCTGATGCTGACCGCCGGGGGCATCAAGGTCCTCGAGTACAACACGCGCTTCGGCGACCCGGAGACCCAGCCACTCATGATGCGCCTCAAGGGCGACCTCTACGACATCTTCGTCGCCTGCTGCGAGGGCACGCTTGACCAAGTCGATCTCAGTTTCGACAAACGCGTCTGCATCTGTGTCGTCATGTGCTCCGGCGGCTACCCGGACGCCTACGAGAAGGGCAAAGAGATCACCGGCATCAAGGAAGCCGAGGAAGGCTCCGGCGGCGAAGTCAAAGTCTTCCACGCCGGCACGAAGCTCACTAAGGATGGCACCCTCGTCACCAACGGCGGCCGGGTCCTGAACGTCTGCGCCTTCGGCAAGACGCTCAAGGAAGCCCAGGAAAAAGCCAACGCCGCCTGTGAGAAGATCCATTTCGAAGGTGCGTTCTTCCGGCGGGATATCGGCTTTCGTGTGATGTAGTCACGCAACCATTTCGGTAGATAATCCCTCGAAGCCCATGCCGTGACGGCATGGGCTTCTGTCATAGAATGATGCCGTCATCCATGGAGCACATCATGTCCAAACCCCTCGCGTCATTGTTGCTGATGAGTCTGATCACGTTGCCTGCCCTCGCCGAGCGCAAGGTCCAGGCTGTTTCTGATGAGCTTCGTGAGAGCTATGCCCTCGACGCGTTCTATACCAAGGTGCTCGACGCGGACGGCCTGCTGCTGCTCGGCTCGGACAAAGTCCCTGACGAAGCTTTCCGTGAAGCGGCATACCTCATCGACCAGGTACTCAAGGGACGCGACGACCTGCGCAAGGCCATCGCCAAGGCACAGATCCGCCTGGTCATTATGAACCAGAACGAATTCACCACCGATGTCCCCGAACACGCCCGGCTGGCCAAGAGCAACAAGGGCAAAGACTGGTGGGACCGCCGAGCCCGTGGCTTGGGCGCGACCGGCTACCGCACCGCGATGTCCGTTGGCGTCGAAAACCTTTTGCAATACAAGGGCGACCCCTATCACGACGAGAGCATCCTCATTCACGAGTTCGCCCACGTCATCGACGACGTCGGCCTCGCCGCGATTGATAAAGCGTTTGAAGACCGGCTCGCCGAGAACTACAAGCTCGCCATGAAGGAAGGCCTCTGGGAGGGCGGCTACGGCCAAACCAACCGCAGCGAATACTGGGCCGAGATCGTCCAGGTCTGGTTCGAGTGCAACCCACCCAAGGCCCGCCACGACCACACCGATATCAACACCCGAGCTGAGCTCAAAGACTACGATCCGCGCATGTACAAGCTGCTCGAAGAGATCTTCGGCGACAACGAATACAAATACGCCTTCCCCAAGGACCGCGAAGAAAAAGCCCACCTCGCCCAATGGGACTTCGGTAAGGCCCCAAGCTTCAAGTGGCCTGAGCGGTTAAAGAACATCAATACCCGGCCGAAGAAACAGAACGAACAGCAGCAGACCTCGGTCAGCCACCCCTGCCCGTCATGCGAAGCGAAAAAGCATTAACCAAAGACAGAGCCGCTACACCGCGTGGATTCAGTTCCCTGCCGCCGGAACATACTCCAACGGCCCCTCCGGCCCGAGTGGGAAGCCAAACGCGACCCAGCCCAGCAGCAGCGCCGTCCACGTGATCAGGAACACGACCGAGTAAGGGAGCATCAGCGCGATCATCGTGCCCATGCCTGCGTGTCTGTCGTACTTCTGTACGAAGACGAGGATGATGATCAGGTATGCGTTCAGCGGCGTGATGATGTTCGTGCACGAGTCGCCGACGCGGTAGGCGGCCTGCGTCAGTTCCGGGCTCATGCTGGCGCCGATCATGAACATCGGGATGAAGACCGGGGCGAGCAGGGTGTACTTCGCGGACATCGAACCGATGAACAGGTTGATCACCGCGACGAGCAGGATGAACGCGATCAGCACCGCCCAGGTCGGCAGGCCCGACTCGGCGATGGCTCGCCCGCCGGTGATGGCGAACATCGTGCCGAGGTTGGACTGGCTGAACCAGGCGATGAACTGTCCGGCAAAAAAGGCGAGGACAATGATCGGCGCCATCGCGGCCATGGCTTCACTCATCATCTTCGCGACGTCCTTGTCGTTGCGGATCGTCTTCGCGCCGATGCCGTAAGCGAGCGCGGGGACGAGGAAGGCAAAGAAAATCAGCGGGACGATGACGACGACCCACTTGGAGAAGTCGTGGTAGGCCGCGTCGCTGCCATGCAGCAGTGAGCCGGGTGTGGCGATGAGTGCCACGACGATGCCTGCAAAGATGAGCAGGGCGGATGACGCCCACACCAGGCCGCGCTTTTCGTTGGCGTCAAGGGTCTGAGCGTGCTCATCGAGCGTGTCCGCATCGCTTGGCCCGCCGTGCTCCGCGGAGCGAGCGTTCAGGCGTGGTTCGACAAACCATGCGGTGACCGCCCAGCCGATCAACGTCAGGAACACGGTCGAGAACGCGGCGAAGAACCAGTTGCACGTCGCGGCCACGGCATAGTTGCCATCGACCAGCGCCGCGGCCGACTGTGACAGTTCTGACAGCATCGGATCCAGCCCTGTCACGACCAGGTTCGCACAGAATCCGGCCGAGACACCCGCGAACACCGCGGCGATGCCTGCCAGTGGCGAACGACCAACAGAGAGGTACAAGAGTGCCGCGACCGGTGGCAGGACGATGTAGCCCGCATCCATGCCCGCCGAGCTCATCACGCCGACGAACACCATCGCCGGGGTCAGCAGGTGCTTGGGCACGACGAGCATCAGTGCCTTGAGTGCGGCGCCGATCAGCCCGCTGCGTTCCGCGACGCCGATCCCCAGCATGCCCACCAGCACCACGCCCAGCGGCGGGAAGTTGATGAAGTTGTCTTTGAGCCCCTTGACCAGGCCGTAGAGGTTTTCCCACGTCAGCATCGGCTCGGCGGTCAGCACCTCGCCGGTCTCACGCAGCACCGACTCGCCATCCACCGTCGCCGGCTCGATCAGCGCGACCTGCCAATCGATCGCGTAAACCAGGTGCGATACGACCGGCACCAGCAGCGCTCCGATCACGAACAAGGTCACCGGGTCCGGCAGCTTGTTGCCCGCCCACTCGATGCCATTGAGTAACCGTCCTGCCAGCCCGACCCGCTCTTGCTCTGCGTCTTGCATCGACGGATTGTCTACCACACGCAGCGGATCAGCAACACGGCTTATCTCAGCTCGTCGAAGTTGATCCGATACGTCAACTCGACTCCGTCCGTCTTCGCGTTAAAACAGCGGAACAACAGGTGCGGCACATCTGCATCATTCCCCTTCGTTTCTTCCCAATGGATGTCGATCAGGGCGTAGGCGTCCTTCGCGTGCGCGACAGGCGAGACGCGCGAACGGTTCAGGACGTGTGGCTCGTACTGGTTGATCCCGCAGAACATCAGCTCGATCGCGTCGTAGCCGTAGGCGTTGCGTACCCGGCTGACCTCGCCGTAGTGCTGGTCGCCCGCGATGAGGACCACGCCCTTGGCCTCGGTTGATTGGATCAGTTCGAAGAGCCGCTTCTGCGACTTGGGAAACTTTGCCCAGGTTTCGAACTTACTGTCGCGGTCCAGCAGGAACTGCGCGCCGGACACGATCAGTCGGACCTTCGCGGGCTTGTTCAGTTGGGCTTCGAGCCATTGCCATTGCGGCTCACCAAGCATGTCGCCGTCGTCGCCCGGGTTGTCCCGGTTGTAGCGTGCGTCGAGCATGATGACCTGCAGGGTGTTGTCGCCCTTGCCGAGGATGTCCGCGTGGTAGACGCCGTCGCGGTCTTCGGGGATACGCTGTTCGTGTTGCCAGAACTTGCGGAACATCGCCTTGCTCTGTTTTTTGAGCGGGTAGTTCTTGCCTTCGTTATTCAGGCCGTAGTCGTGGTCGTCCCAGACGGCCATGAAGGTGGACTGCTCGCGCAGTTTTTGAAACGCGGGCTTGGCGGCGAGGGTGTCGTAGCATTTCTGGATGTAAGACGGGTCGTCGCGTGTGTCGGCGTAGACGTTGTCGCCGACCCACAGGCACAGGTCGGGTTTCGCCTCGACGTATTTTTCGAGCGCAGGCGAAGGTCGGTTCTGCTTGTGGCAGCCAAGGATCGCGACCCGCTTGATCGACTCTGCGTCATCTGCGGCCGCCGGACCCACGCACGCCAGCACGAGCAACGCGGTAATGACCTGGCCTAACCATCTCCGTAAATCATGTTGCATGGCACACCCCTTTGTTCTGTGAATGCACAGGCTACCACGCCGTTGTGGCCAACGAGACGTTGGCGGAATTGTGTCATTCTCAGGCCAGTTGCGTGAAGGGCGGGCGACTTGGGGGTATCCTGTTCGGCCTGATGCTAGAGAAGATTGCCCCATTGAAAGACGAAGCCCTCGCCGCGATTGAAAGCGTCGCCGACGCCGATGCGCTGGAGCAAGCCCGCATCAAGTACCTCGGCTCCAAGGGCGCGGTCAAGGGCATGATGGGCTGGATCAAGGACGTTCCTAAAGAACAGAAGCGTGACTTCGGCCAAGCCGCCAATGCCGCGCAGAAAGCCGTCCAGGAAGCCTTCGAGGCAAAGAAAGCAAACCTCGGCAGCGGTGCCGGCTCTGCTGCACCTTCCGGCCCGATCCTCGACATCACCGAGCCCGCCAGCGCACCGGTTCTGGGCCGACGCCACATCATCAGCCAGACGATTGATGAGTTGATCGAGGTCTTCGCCCGCATGGGCTTTGACCACCACGAGGGGCCGGAGGTCGAAGACGACCGGCACAACTTCATTGCGCTGAATATCCCGGAGACGCACCCCGCGCGTGATCCGCTGGACAACTTCTACCTCAGCGACCCGTTCGGCCCATCGCCGACGCTGTTGCGTTCGCAAACGTCGACCGTGCAGATCCGCGTGATGGAGCAGACGCCTGAGCCGCCCATCCGCATCATCTCGACCGGCCGGGTGTATCGTCCCGACGAGCACGACGCGACGCACTACTCGATGTTCCACCAGGTCGAGGGCCTGTACGTTGACAAGAAGGTCAGCATGGTCGACCTGAAGACCACGCTGTACCAGTTCGCTCGCGCGATGTTCGGGCAGGATGCAGAGATCGATCTCGTTCCGAGTTACTTCCCCTTCACCGAGCCGAGTGCCGAACTCTACGTGAAGATGGATTTGGGGAAAGGCCCGGAGTGGATGGAGATCGGCGGCTGCGGCATGGTCGACCCGGCGGTCTTCGAACAGGTCGGCTACGACCCCGAAGAATGGACCGGCTTTGCGTTCGGCCTGGGCATCGAACGCCTGGCGATGCGCAAGCACGCGATCAAGGACATCCGCTGGCTGTTCGAGAACGATGTGCGGTTCCTGCGGAA
>JBMZAP010000108.1:0-13390 GCA_049611445.1 Phycisphaeraceae bacterium
GCCCGCGCCGTCTGAAGAGCACGACTTCGACGTCGTCATCGTCGGCGGGGGGATGACCGGCTGCGGCGCGGCGATCGCGGCGGACAGCCAGGGACTCAAGGTCGCACTGGTGCAGGACCGCCCGATGCTCGGCGGCAACGCCTCGGCTGAAGTCCGTGTCCACACCATCGGCATCCACGGCAAGAACAAGCCGCTGATCAGCCGCATCGATACCAAGCATTGGCCCAACGGCAACGCGGGCGCGATCGCCGACCAGGCCAAGCGCGACCGCGAGATGGCGAAGACCGGCGTCCGCATCTTCACCGACCACAAGGCGGTCGGCCTGGAGATGGACGGCGACAAGATTGTCAGTGTCGATGCGCGTGAAACCGTGAGCGGGAATATCACACGCTTCAAAGCCCCGGTCTTCATTGACTGCACCGGCGACGCCTGGCTGGGCCAGTGGTCGGGTGCTGAGAAACGCTATGGCCGAGAGTCCAAGGATGAATTCAACGAGGGTTGGGACAAGTTCGGCGAGCGATGGAGCCCTGAGAAGGCGGACAACCGTGTCATGGGCACGAGCGTTCTGTGGAACTCTCAGAAGAGCAACAAGGCTGAGCCGTTCCCCGATGTCCCTTGGGCCGCACCGGTCGCAAAAGACCACAAGGCGATCAACGGAGAGTGGTACTGGGAGTATTCGGACAACAAGCTGAACCAGATCGATGATGCCGAGCAGATCCGCGACCACATGTTCCGCGCGATCTATGGCAGCTTCGCCAACGCGAAGAAGGACCCGAAGAATGCGACGATCAAGCTGAAGTGGGTCGCCTACGTCGGCGGCAAGCGTGAGTCGTGGCGCCTCATGGGCGACTACATCTTCAAGCAGGAGGATGCGACGAAGGGCACCGAGTTCCCCGACGCGGTTGTTGAAGAAGTGCGCGAACTCGACGGGCACTACCAGCGAAAATACGACGGGCTGAATGTGGACTTCCTGTCCAAGGCGATGTTCATGCACACGCCGCGGTACTACATTCCGTTCCGCTGCCTGTACTCGAAGAACATCTCGAACCTGATGATGGCCGGCCGTTGCTTCAGCTGCTCGCACATCGGTCTGGGTGGTCCGCGTGTGATGCTGACCTGTGCGCAGATGGGTGTCGCGGTGGGCTACGCCGCGGCGATGTGCAAGAAGCACAAGGCCCTGCCCCGTGAGGTCGGCAAGTCACACATCAAGGAACTGCGTGGGTTGATCGGGTATGCGTAAAGCAGGCGTTAAGGCAGGCTGTGAGTTTTCATCATTGCTCGCGTCATACGACCCCCGAGTTAACTCCTCAATCAGTACTTTGTTATGAAGCCCAATATCCACACCACTCTTGACCGCCGGCACTTCCTGCGCGGGGCCGCGGCGATGATCGCGTTGCCTTCGCTTTCGGCTTTTGCTGCCGACAAGGCTGTGGCTCCGCTGGTGGGGGCGGCCAGGAAGGACGGGCCACGCAACTTTGTGGCCATCGGCTCATACCTCGGCTGGCACCAGAACGCGTTCTATCCGAAGCAGGCCGGTAAGAACTATGAGATACCGCCTACGCTCACGCCGCTGGCGGACTATCGCGAGGACTTTACGGTCTTCTCCGGCATGGACCATCGCGCAGGCAATGGCCACCACAACTGGAGCAACTTCCTGTGTGGGCGGCACGCCGGGTCGTACTCGTTTGACCAGATGGTCGCCGACCAGATCGGACAGAAAACCCGCTTTGCTTCGTTGCAACTGGTGACCGGGGCTGGTGAGAACAACGGCAAGAATGTGATGAATTTCTCCAAGGACGGCACGTACCTGCCGATGACCCAGCGCCCCAGCGCGCTGTACCGGAAGATGTTCATCTCCAAGGAAGACAAAGCCCGCACCGAGTACCTCTTGAAGAGCGGCAAGAGTTCGCTGGACAACGTGGTCGACGAGGCGAAACGCCTGAGCAAGTCCCTGCCGACAGACGATAAGGACAAGCTGGACGAATACTTCAACTCGGTCCGTGGTCTTGAGGGCAAGATGCAGCGTCAGCTGAACACGCTCAATGACCCGGTGGACGACCCGGGCTATAAGCTGCCTGACAACGACCCGATCACGCCCGGCCTTCAACTGGAGGCCTCGGTGATCATGTACGACCTGATTGCGATTGCGTTGCAGGCCAACCAGACGCGCGTAGCGACGCTGTTCCTGGACGGTCTTGGGCAGGTTTTTACGATCAACGGTCGAGCACTTGGCTCGGGCTATCACGGCCTCTCGCATCACGGCAACGACCCGCGAATGATCAATGACCTCGTCCTGCTCGATACCGCTCACATACAAGGCTTCGCATCTTTCCTCAAACAGCTCAAAGAGAAGACGACCGCAGATGGCAAGTCGCTGCTTGACGACACGGTTGTCATGATTGGCACGGGCATGGGGGACGCCAGCCGACACAGTAACAGAGACTTGCCAACGCTTGTCGCCGGAGGCGGCTTCAAGCACCAGGGCCATGTTGCTATCAAGGGTGAAGGCGGGCCGCTGTTAGGCGACCTGTTCATTACGATCGCGCAGAGGCTGGGGCTGGAGATGGATACGTTCTCCAATGCGTCGCGAAACATTAATCAGGTCTTTTCCTAATGAGTCGCCGACTATTTATTGGCTTGCCTTTGCCGCTGCTGGCGTGTGCGTTGTTGTTCTTTGTCCTGAGTCGCGAGGCCGTAGAGCCTGACAGTGCGCCCCCTGAAGCTGGCCGGTCCGATGTTCAGGCGGAGGCTGCGGGCGGTGTACTGCTCGTCAAGGATGCATCTGTCACGAAGGCCACGCCCATCCCACCGGGCCCGGCAGAGGTGCTTTTTAATTACTGCACGGACTGCCATGATGCGGGCCTCAAAAAGGGCGGGCTGAATTTTGATGTGACCGCGATCGACTGGTCCAAGCAAGCGAATCAAGAGGCCTGGCAAAAGGCCATGTATGTGAACGACCATTTATTCATGCCGCCACACGGCGTCGATAAGCCGACCGCTGAAGAGCGAAAGATCCTCTCGGATTGGATTGATAAGGAGCTTTCCAGGCAGGTCGAGATCGGCGGGACCCCGCCGAGACGTCTGAATAAGACTGAGTACCGCAACACGATCCGTAGTCTGATGGATATGCCAGATTACGAGCTGCCGCTCGGGTTTCCGGGTGACACAGCGGTGCATGGGTTTAACAATGTCAGCGAAGGCTTAGTTCTATCCACGACGCATATGGCGGCGTACAACGACGTCGCGACCCAGATCGCCGAGCGGCTGTACCCGCAGGCAAGGGCGTTGCCTCCGTCGAAGCTGCAGACGGGTGGGCCTGATGAGTTGAGCCTGAGTTTCTCGGCCTCCGCGAGGAAGGACGGGACGATGCGTCTGGCGTCCAGCAGCGTCGACATCATGCGCAGCTGCGCCTGGCCGACCCGTGCGGCTGTCAATACCTCCGGGGTCTACACCATTACGGTCAAGGCCTCGAGTTTCAAGCCCCAAAAAGACGCTGATCCCATGGTCCTGACCGTGTTTGCCCGGGAAGTCGACTCCTCTCTGCGTGCGAAAACGAGTCGCTTCAGGGTGCTCAAAGAGTTCGAGGTTGATCCCAAAGATACGACTTCGGTGACGTTTGAAGCTGAGCTGTACAAGGGTCAGACGCTGATGTTTCAGTGGAAGAACGCTGAGCTGAGTCATGACCACCTGAAGCTGCCCGGCATGATGCGCGATTGGTTTAAACGCGATCCGCGGTTCCTCGCCGCATGGCAGCGTGCCGTCTTCCCCGATGGAATCAAGGGCAGGGCGAGGAACACGGAGCTTCGCGGACTCAATGGCTGGACCATCCTCCACGAGGCAATGCAGGACCCTGGCCTGGATATGAGCCAGGCCACGCTTGATGCCCCCATGACCAAGAAGCTGCTCGAGTTGTTTGGCAATAAGAACTACGCGGTCTTCAATTACGCCGACGCGCTGGCCCATTACTACTTCAACTACGGCCCCTCGCTTGAATTGCACAGCTTCTCAATTGAGGGCCCATCCCAACTCGTCGACAGTCCGCAGGAAAAGAAAGATAAAACGCTTGCCGACCGTATCGCAGGTGTCAGTCGGGACAAGGTCGACAGTGACGAAGCCTACGCCCGCACGATGCTCGAAAACTTTCTGCCGCGTGCCTTTCGGCGGCCGATCGATGAGCGGACGATTGACTCGTTCCTGCAGATCGCGACCGACCACTGGGCGAAAGGGCATAGCTTCAACGAAGGCATGCATCTGATGCTGCGCAACATACTCATCGCGCCGCAGTTCTTGTATCGCGCGGTGCGTCCCGGTGAACTGGATGACCACGACCTGGCGACGAGGCTCTCGTATTTCCTCACGCAGAGTCCGCCGGACGGCACATTGGTCAGGCTTGCGAACGAGGGCAGGCTGTCCAGCCCCAATATTTTGCGTAAGCAGGCGACGCGGTTGCTGCCGACCCAAATGGGTGGCCAGACGCATACTTTTGTGCGTGATTTCACGGGGCAGTGGCTGGGGACGAACCAGTTGCCGGAGATCATGCCCGATCCCAAATTTAAATTCCGAGAAGATGAAATCCACGTCGCAACGAAAGAGGTTGAGATGTTCTTCACGGAAATGCTCGTGAAGAACCTCCCGATCCGTGACTTTATCGATCCCGGGTTTACCTATACCGCACCCTATTTTGCGGATCGCATTTACCAGATGCAGCAGCTGAAGTCGTGGGGTGCGCAGAAGAAAAAGAGTGAACGCATCCAACGCTTCGAGTTCCCGCGTGGTACCCGCCAAGGTGGCCTGCTCGGCATGTCGGCCATCATGATGACCACGGCCAACGGCGTCGATACCCAGCCGGTACTGCGTGGTGTCTGGGTGATGGAAAATATTCTCGGCATCCACCCGCCGCCTCCGCCGGAAGATGTGCCTGCACTGACTCCCGATATCCGTGGCGCGCAGACGCCGCGCGATACGCTCATCAAGCACACCAACAACCCGGACTGCTACAGCTGTCACAAGCACATCGACCCGATAGGCTTCGTCTTCGAAAACTATGACCCCGTCGGCCGTTGGCGAGAGCGATGGCCCGGCACCAAACACAAGATCGATCCAGCGGGAGTCCTCGCCGACGGCACCAAGCTCAACGATGTGGTCGACTTCAAGAAGTGGGTGGTCCGGAACGAAGAGAAGTTCGCAATGAATGTTGCCAGCAAACTCATGATCTACGGCACGGGTCGGGAATTGAATCACGCCGAGTTAAACGAACTCAAGGCCATTGTCAACAACAACGTCGGCAGCGATGACGGCTTCCGCGAACTTATTCTTGATCTCGTAGCCAGTGACACGTTCAGGACCAAATAATTCATCTGCAAGTCCATGATTGCTGTGTCAGTCGTACGCAGGCATAGGCATAGCGACGTATTTGCAGGACGCTGGAAGGTGGCTGGGTTGACTGGGGCAATACGACGGAATTGTCCCGGCTGATCGGGTACGCTAAAGACGTTGAAACAACTCATTCGACACATTGCGAATCTCGGGCTGCTGCTGGCGTTTACGACGCTCGCGGTAACGGGGGTCATGTCTTTTGTGTTGCCGTTTTCGATCACAACCGCGCGAGTGCATATCGTCTTCGGATTGGTCACGCTGGTCCTCGTCGGTATGCACCTGGCCACACGGCTGGATTACTTTGCCCGGGTCGTCAAGCAGTCCGTTAATTTCAAGGCCAGTAAGAAGCCGCAGGTGCCGCGCGGACTCGTCGTCGGGGTCGTGATGGTGTGGGCCGGGTTGCTTGCAGCGTCGTTTTATGGCACACGTCCGGCATCGGACCTGATTGCAGTTGGGTACGAGGCACGCAATGCCGCAGAAATCTTTCGCGCATCGCCGAAGACCGCATACGAACAAATCGGGGAATCGGTCCGTGTCGCGTCGTTGTCTGCCGAGAAGGGTGAGGTCTTGATTGAAGTCGAGGTCGAGTATCGCGCGGATCTGGACAAGCAGCCTGCTGCTGCGATCTGGGCGCAATCGACTGGTGTCCCGGGCAGAATGATCGAGACGCTCTACGTCGATCATTCACTGGCTTACAGTGCAACGCCAACATGGCATGGGCAGGCGGCACCTCGCCACCACATCCTCCCGATCTGGCGGCACCAATACCGCGATATCAATGGCGTCGATCCCACCGGTGATACCGATGCGGTGACGTCCGCGACACCCGATCACAGCTTTTCGATCGAGCAGGTATTGGCTTCTGATGATGACGAGATCGTGATTTGCCTTGAATTCAACGCGGCAGGTGATACGAACGAGGCCTATCCGGACAAGCATCTTGGCCAACCGTCGGTGCTGTATACCGCACTCATTGATCTGAAAAGTGACCAGGACTATTACCTGATGGTGCAGACCGCGCATGGCGGCGGGGCGGAAGCGGATGGTCTGCCGCGGTATGACTTCGCAGAACTTACAACAGCTCGGCAGCTCATTGAGAAAGTGCTTGTCCGCGTGAAGCGGCCCGCCCCCAATTAATTGCTTTGATAATTCAGTCGCCCCGGTCAGAGTGGTGATCATCACTCTGATCAGCCTGCTTGTTCATCAGGACCAGGATGGGCTTGGAATAGCCAGCCTTGCTTTCCGGGTCGATTGCCAGAAGTGATAGCAGGTAGTCATTGTTGTCTTCGGTGATGGCTACTTCATTGATCGGCCGCTGGCTGTTGGTGTGGTATGTCTCTCTATCCGCGAGCATGGTTTTTCCGAGCAGTTGGTGGATCCCGTCCGGCGTCTGGTTGTTGAAGGCGGTGCCCCATGTGTAGCTGGTGCCAAGTGATTGACTTTCTGCTGTCTCATCGCTCGGGCAGAACAGGGCATTGGGAGTTTGGACGCGTGGCTTGATAAATTCAGCCAGCGACATGCCGACGTCCTGAGATGTTCCGTTGTAGAGAGTTGGCAGGCAGTTGGTGTCGCGCGCGTAATGGACGACGGCCTGGCCCATCTCGACGAGGTTCTGCTGGCAGAGTTCGGACCGTGCTCGCGCGTTCGCACTGCTGAGCATCGGGAGGGACAACAACATCATCATCGAGATCATGGTGAAAACGATGGCGACTTCAATCAGGCTTAGTCCACGTTGATGCGGTGACAATGAGACATCCCTAGAAAAGGATCGCGAAACAATGAAATGGCTGGACTCCCTTCCAAACCCGGGCGAGTGCCGGGCTTTCATATGCTTCCTGAACCTTACCGCCAGCAAGGCCTGATGTCACGCACTTTTTCAGGGATTCGTAGGAAATTTGTCACTTATGTCGTGTAATCGGCGTTTATCGCGATGTACTGCCGACTCAGGTCGCAGCCCAGCCAGACCGCTGAAGACGCGCCCAGGCCCGCATCCAATTCAATTACGATTCGGTCCGTGTGCATTTGCTGGCTGAGGGCTTCCAAAGGCTCGGCTTCGGTGACCGTCGGGGTGTTGTTCTCGAAGACCGTCACGCCCTGAATCTTGACGGTGAATGTTGCCGGGTCCAGAGGCACGCCCGCCTTGCCTGCAGCCATGACCAGACGCCCCCAGTTTGGGTCGCAGCCGTGAATAGCGGTCTTGACGAGAGGGCTGTTGGTCACGGCTTGGCCGACTGCATCGGCGTCTTCTAAAGAACGCATGCCGGTGACATGCAACTCAAAGATTCTTGTTGCGCCCTCGCCATCGACAACGACCTGCTCGGCGAGGTCTTTGCAGGCTTTGGTCAATGCATCCGTAAATACATCAAAGCCCTTGCTTTCTGGTCCGGTGATCTCTTCATTGCCAGCTGCGCCGCTGGCGAGAATATAGATCGTGTCGCTGGTGCTCGTGTCGCTGTCAACGGAGATCCGATTGAAGGACCTGCTGTTTGCGATTGATAGTGCTTCGTGCAGCGCAGCTGGTGCGATCGCCGTATCCGTGGTGAAGAAGATGAGCATGGTCGCCATTGATGGAGCGATCATGCCTGAGCCCTTGCCGATACCGCCGATGGTGCACGCTTTCCCATCGATCTCACATGATTGCAGTGCGCACTTTTCAACCAGGTCGGTGGTCATGATGCCTTGGGCGGCAGCTGTGTCGTGCGGCTCGCCTTGGCCTAGATTTGGTTTGAGCGATGTAATGCCGTCTAGGACTTTATCGATAGGCAGTGGCCGACCGATGACACCCGTCGATGCGGGCAGCACATCATGCGGGTCGCATCCGACGATGTCCGCGGCGGCCTTGCACATATCGATGGCGTGTTGCTCGCCCCCGGACGCAAGGGTGGCAACATTTGAGTTGCCTGAGTTGCAGACGATGGCTTGGGCGCTCCCGTAGCCTTGGTTGTTCAGGTGCTTCATGCCGACGAGTACGGGGGCGCCCTTGAACTGGTTGGTCGTGAATACCGCGGCAGCAGCACATGGACGATCCGCAGCAATGAGGGCCAGATCCGGCTTGCCTGACTCCTTGATGCCACAGCAGCCGCCTGCGGCAATGAAGCCTTGTGGGACGGTAATGCTGGCCAGAGAGGTGGGGCGTGATGGGGGCATGGCGAAAGAGTATAATCGGGGTTTGGCCGCAGCCTGCGATCCAAGACCCAAAACCTACAGACAACCACCCAACCCCAGGAGCCCGCGATGCCCGTCGCCGATTACGACACCTACGTCCGCATGCTGGACAACGCCTTCCAGAACAACTTCGCCTACCCCGCGATCAACGTCAGCTCGATGGTCACCGCCAATGCGGCCCTCAAGGCCTTCGCCGACGCCAAGTCCGATGGCATGATCCAGGTCTCCACCGGTGGCGGCAAGTTCGCCTCGGGCCTGATCAACGGCGACATGGTCATGGGTGCGATCTCCATCGCCGAGCACATCCACCGCGCGGCCGAGAAACTCGACGTCAACATCGTTCTGCACACGGACCACTGCCCGCCGGACGCAGTTGACACGTTTATGGTCCCCCTGATCGAGGAATCCGAGCGTCGCGTCGCCGAGGGCAAGCTGCCGCTCTACAACTCGCACATGCTCGACGCATCGGGTCTTCCGCTCGAAGAGAACCTCGCCCTGTCCGTGCCGATCTACGAGCGTATGGCAAAGATCGGCCAGATCATCGAGATCGAGGCCGGTGTTGTTGGTGGTGAAGAAGACGGCGCCGCCGGATCGGAAGACACGCCCGAAGAGCACCTGTACACGACCCCGGAAGACATGGTCCGCGTGTACGAAGTGATGTCCAAGGTCGAAGGCACCTACATGTTTGCCGCGACGTTCGGCAACGTTCACGGTGCCTACAAGCCCGGCGCGGTCAAGCTGCGTCCCAAGCTGCTCAAGGAAGGTCAGGACGCCATCAAAGCCAAGTTCGGCGAAGACGCCAAGTTCTACCTCGTCTTCCACGGCGGCTCGGGCTCTGAGAAGCACGAGATTGAAGAGACCCTCGGCTACGGCGTCATCAAGATGAATGTCGATACCGACTGCCAGTATGCCTTTACCCGCCCCGTGGCCGGTCACATGTACGAGAACTACGAGGGCGTGCTCAAGGTCGATGGCGAAGTCGGCGTTAAGAAGCAGTACGACCCGCGCAGCTACCTCAAGAAGGGCGAGCAGGCCATGGCCGACCGCGTCATGGAGGCTTGTGATGACTTGCACTCGACGGGCAAGACCCTCGGTGCTGGTGCAGCGGTCTAAGCCAATACGTATCAAGTGAGATTAACAGCAGCCCCCGCCATTCAGGTGGGGGCTGCTTTTTTATACATAACACGCGATTGGATCAGTTCTTTCCCTGAATCAGCAGGCTCAAGTGTTCTTTGGCCTTGTCCGGCATCTCCAGTTCGACGTAGGACTCGGCAAGTTGAAGGTGAATCGCGCGGCGTACGGCGACGTCCTTGACCTTGGGCAGTTCCTGCTCAAGGAAGTGGACGTATTCTTCCGGCTCTTCAAAAAAGTCCCTCGAAGTAACCAGTGACATGAGCGCAGTGGCAGTGGCGTCGTTGGTGATCTCGCGGGTACCTTCGACGATCTCGATCAGTTTATTGACCATCTCCAGGTGCTGGTTGAGGATCTCCACCTCAAACATGGCCTCTTCCATGCCCCATTCTTCCCACTCTTCTTCATCTTCGTCATCTTCGCCTTCAAATTCTTCCTCTTCGTGATCATCGCAGTACGTGCCTTGGCTTTGTGCGACGGCGGTCGGCGACCAGAAGCTCATGCCGACGGCAAAGCAGCATGTGGCGATCAGTGCTAGCAGTAGTAGTCTCGTCGTAAGTTGATTCATCAGGAGGTCCTTTCCGTTTTGGGGGTGGGCTTTAAATTCAGTGGGCGTGTCAACGTACGGTCGATCGCCCGGCGGTTGGGGGGAGACAATGTGGTTCGAAGGCGTTTGCTGGAGCTTGGATGCTGGGCAAGCTGGCTCTGCTTGTCGAGTTGTTGCTTATGCGGGACGGGGCTGGAAAGCCACGTCGATGTGCCGACACGTTTCAGCGGCAGCAGGCTGCGGTCGATCTCAGGTAAGCCCGCCTTGGTACTCGTGGCAGTGGGGTGTGTCTGGATGTTCTCCACGACTGGTGGTGTTGTCTCTTGTTCAGGCTCAAGCTCATTCGGCTGATTGTGGGCGATAGGGTCGACGACTCGTGAGGTGGAGTCTTCCTGCAATATGAGCATGCCGATGACTGTGCCCAGTCCGATGATGGTGGCGGCAGTGGCAAGGGGGAACAGGCGTCTGCCAGTCAGGAGATGCGAGTGATCTCTCAGAATGTCATTGGCAAGGTCGCCCGGGTAAGACGCCTGTGACAGGGCCTGCTTCCTGGATATCAGGGCACGTTTGATCGATTGCTTGGGGCGCTTATCCATCGTTCGGCCCCCATGCTTGTCGCAGATTTCTGATCGCTTTGGCCAGCGTCGCCTTGACGGTTCCCTCGGCACATCGCATGGCTCTTGCAGTTTCAGCCGTACTCAGTCCCTGCAGATACCGCAGCGTTACGGCCTCGCGTTGACGACGTGGCAACTGTTGCAAGGCAAGCGTCAGTTGGCTTTGCTGCTCGCGGTGATCGATCCGATCGTGAGGCCCAGGTGCGGGGTCGGCTGGAGCCAGTCCGTGCGGCAGCGGTAGCCATCGTTTGCGCCTTTGTTGCTCGCGACAGACATTCAACGCGATCGATAAGGCCCAGGTGGTCAGCGATGACTCCCCACGGAAGCGATGCAGCGATCGGAGCAGCCGAAGCGCGGTTTCCTGTGTTGCGTCGCGGGCCCGGTGCGGGCAGGCAAGTTGCATGAGGCAGAAGCGATAGCAGGGGGATTCGATTTCGCGTAACAAAGTTGAGCGTGCGTGATTACAACCTGCAGCCGCCCGTTCGATCTGTCTGGCCCGACGCTCAGCTACGTCGTTACCCAGCGTTGCACCATCGGATAGGTGTGCCATGGTTGCCAGTCGGATCAGTGGATCCCATGATTGGCTGGGGTTTTGGATCGGCATGGCATGGCCTCGCAGACGTCGTCTCTTCCAGTATGTGCGATTACCTCTCGATCGGTTTATTGCATTTTCTGGGATTTTTAAAAAATTTCTAATGAAAGCAATCGTATCAAGACTTCGCGGCTAGGATCAGGTCAACATGTCAATCGTCTCGGGTCGGCTGTCTCAATCCCTTTTCGTGTAAAGAAGGCAAAACGTTCAAATTGTTATAGCCGTATGAATCGAAGAAAAGCGACCCGCTTATGGGCAGTCACTTTGTGGCGAGGGCAAGCCAAGCCAACCACGCGTGAGTTGAAGAGCGTTTGGTGGATTGCGATGAGCGTGGAATTCAAACACTGACAGTCGCATTCGCGCAGATAGGGCTGCTTTTTTCACGATTTGCCATCATCAATCGACTATCGTGTAATCTGCATCATTCTCGACTCAAATGGCTGGACCAATGATGACCACCGCAGTGATGACCAATTACGATCAACTTCTTGAACACGTCAAGCAGGCCAACCTGCTGGGCTCGACCGGCTCGATTCTGGGTTGGGATCAAGAGACCCTTATGCCGCCCAAGGGACTGGCTCACCGGACCAGGCAGCTCGCGCAGATCGCCAAGCTCACCCACCAGATGAAGACCGATCCGAAGATCGGCGAGTGGCTCGATGAATGCGAGGATGATGAAGCGTTGACTGGTGATCCAATCAGCGCCTCGGCTGTAAATATCCGCGAATGGCGTCGGGATTACGACAAGGCGACGAAGCTGCCTGAGGAACTGGTCGTCGAGATGTCCGAGACAACCAGTCAGGCCAAGCACGCCTGGGCCGAGGCGCGGCAGGCGAACAAATACGAGGACTTTAAGCCTTGGCTCGCGAAGGTTGTTGAGTTGAATCAGCGTAAAGCCGAGTGCTTTGGCTGGGACAGCGAGAACGGCGAGCCGTGGGATGCGCTTGCAGATAGCTTTGAAGCAGGGATGACCGCGGCATCGGTCGCCGAGGTGTTTACGCCGCTGCGTGAGCGTCTGGTCGATCTGCTGGGCGATATCCTCGGCAGCAAGACCGGGCCGACGAATACGTTTAATGAACTCAAACTGCCCGTGGATCAGCAGAAGGCGTTCGTTAAGGCGATCAGTGCGGAAGTTGGTTTTGATTATGACCGGGGCCGGCTGGATGAGTCGACGCACCCATTCTGCTCGGGGTCGCATTGCAATGACGTGCGGATGACGACGCGTTTCCACGAAGACAACGTCAATGATGCGCTCGGCTCGACGCTTCACGAATCAGGCCACGGCATCTACGAGCAGGGTCTGCCTGAAGAGCACATCGGTACGCCGATGGGGCTGGCGGTTGGCTTATCGATCCATGAGAGCCAGAGCCGGATGTGGGAGAACCAGGTCGGTCGCAGTAAAGCGTTCTGGGCCTGGTGCTACCCGAAGCTGGCCGAGTTTTTCGGCGATGCGACGGCAGAGTTAACGCAGGAACAAATCTATGGCGGCGCAAACATCGTCAATCCGGGTCTGATCCGCGTCGAGGCAGATGAGGCGACCTACAACCTGCACATCATGATCCGATTCGAAATTGAGCGGCTCCTGATGAAGGGTGAACTTGATGTAGATGACCTGCCCGAGGTTTGGAATGCGAAGTACAAGGAGTACCTGCAGGTGGATGTGCCTGACGACCGTCGTGGCTGCATGCAGGACATCCACTGGTCGATGGGTGCGATTGGCTACTTCCCGACCTACACGATGGGCAATCTCTACTGTGCCCAGTTTTTCGAGGCCGCGCGAGAGGAACTCGGTGATCTGAATGCGATGTTTGCAGCTGGAGACTTTGCGCCGCTGCGTCGCTGGCTCAATGAAAACATTCACGCGCATGGCAAACGCTATCGCTCGGCTGATCTGGTTGAACACGTGACGGGTAAGCCGTTAAGTGCAGACCCGCTGATGCGGCACCTCGAAGGCAAACTCAGGCC
>JBMZAP010000109.1:0-13332 GCA_049611445.1 Phycisphaeraceae bacterium
GACTCGGCCTTGGCCGGTGACCTCGCCGTGATGCGAAACGCCATCGACCTGTACGCAACCGAACATGGTGGCGACTTCCCCGCTGTCGCAACGTTTGAAGCACAGCTCACGCAGTACACCAGTGCGACCGGCGCCACCAGCGCGACCAAGGACGCGACGCACCTTTATGGCCCTTACATCCGTAAGATTCCGAACCTGAAGGTCGGCGACGAAAAGGGTGGTAACACCGTGGCCGCATCAGATGGCGTAGGTGTGGCCTGGGTCTACGACGAGACTTCCGGCACTATCGTTGCCAATACCGGCACCGATACGGACGCGAGCAACAAGCTCTACACCGACTATTGATCGGTTAAGACCTTCAGCGTAGCCGAGACCGGCTGAACGACTTTAACGCCGCCCACCTGTCCGGCAGGATCGTGGGCGGCGTTTTTTATTCGAGAAAAGCATTGAGAAGAGAATCGCAAACAATCCGGCATATGCAGCATGGCTTCTCTCTGATCGAGCTCATCGTGGTGATGGCCATCGTCGGGATTGTTGGGGCCATCGCAGTGCCAAGATTCTCGCAGGCGACCTCACGACAGCAGCTCAATAGTGCTGCCGACCGGGTGATGGCCGACCTGCAGCTTGCCAGTACACGTGCCCGTGCGGCAAGCCAGCCCGTCACGGTTCGATTCAGGACGGGTAACGACAACTACACGTTCAACAATGTGGGCGGCGATGCCATGGTTGTCGAGCTCGATGAATCACCCTACGGCGTGCAGGTCAAAAGCGCGAAGTTCGGTACAAACAAGACGGCATCATTCAACGGATTCGGTGTACCTGATGACAGCGGATTTGTGACCTTATCGCTGGGTAGCGACGAGGTGACGATTTATCTGGAAGCCAGTGGGGAGGTACGGCGATGAGCAAACGCATTAATCATCGACGTTCGCATCTTGGCCATACCTTGCTGGAGGTTGTCCTCAGCATCACGCTGTTGAGTATCATCGCGGTCTCGGTCGGCTCGGCGGTGATCTTCGCTTCCAGCGCCGCGCCGGGTGAAGACAGTGTCGAGGCTACGTTGGCTACGGATGGACGAGTCATCGGTAAGATCGCTGAGGATTTGTCCGTTGCGAAGTATGTCCTTGAAATGAGCGATCACGCAGTCACGGTTGTGGTCGCCGATCGCACGGGCGACAACATCCCCGACCGCATCCGCTATGCATGGTCCGGCAAGGCCGGCGACCCACTCACCATTCAGCTGAATGATGGCAGCGAGACGACCCTGATTGAGCAAGTCGCGGTGTTTTCCCTTGTCTATCAGAACGATACGGAGTCGAACGTGATGCCGACGGCGGTATCGATTCAAGATGAATCGCTTCTCGACGCGTTTACAACGACAACTGGCTGGAACATCGAGAATCTCACGAGTAGTGAGTCGTATGGCCAGATGATGACGCTGAAACTCGATGCAAATTCACTGGGCTTCCTCCCAACCCGAATTGACTTGCTTGGCTCCAGTAAGCCACCGAACAACGGTACAGGTCTGATTGATCTGGTGGACCGCACAGACAGTGCGCCGGGGACAAAGGTCTATGGTACCCATACGTTCCAGGAGACCTTGCTGACAACTTCCAGGGACTGGAACAAATTTAGCTTATCTGATGTTTCTTTTGTTGAGCCGGACCAACCTCTTGCGATGAAGATCAGCCACCTGACTGGGCAGAACGAGATTTTTGAGATCTCCCGTCAGAGTGCTGCAGCGAGTTATGGAGGGCATTACGGGGGCCATCTGTCGTCCAGAGACAAAATCAGTTGGAGCCTGGATAACGGCAAGACATTTGTCTACCGTTTCTATGGCAAGGAGATCGTCGCTGACTCAGAACAGTACAGCACGGTTCACGCGCATCTGAAGACGGTGAGTCTTTCATTACAGAGTGTCGCGGATAATCGTTCGCCGCTACAGCGAAAAGTCCGCATGATGCTTGCTCCCTCCAAGCTTGAGGCCTTTGCGGAGATCGGTTTTGATGTGGACCCGACCACGATGGACCTTGATGGCAACGGTGAAACGGAATGGGAGCACAGTGAAGAGCCTTTTCCGGCGTCATCGATTACCAACGGTATCTGGACGTGCGATGGCACGTTGACGTTTGCCCCGGACGACCTCTCATCTTTCAGTTCGATCAGTGTGACTGCTCGTATGCGATCCAACGACACACTGGGCCCAGCAATCTATGGCCCGCACACGATCAATGAGAGCGACGAATTGCTGCCAATTATCACGCAGTTGCGTAGCGACGGGCTGACCGGTCAGGAACTGGTGATCTATAACGACGCGGAGATGACGGCCGAGTTTCTCGTGATTCCCGACCTGCCTGCGGGGTTGGTTGATATCAAGCTGACGGTGATCCCGGGTGAAGACTATTTAAGTGTTGAGGTCAATCACGAAGAAAAAGTCGCGGTTCTGCTTGACCGCACTTCGGACCCGGGAAGTGTCGAAGAAGAAATACGTATTGGATCATCGGGTGGGGTGGCCGAGTTCGGCTCGATCACGATCCGATCAGGGGGCTTGTATTCCAAGACCTCCCGAAGTGGAACCAGCGACCTCATCCCAGGATTGCGTGATCTGATGATTGAGAAACTGACATCACCATGATGAAGAAGTCACGGAACAATACAAAGTGTCTGTGTCGATGCGGTATTTCACTGATCGAGACCGTGCTGTGTATGTTGATCATTGGTGGTGCGTTCGTTGCGTCGCTGAACACCATTGCGGGGGCCCGTGCTTCGCAAGCCATCGCCGCCCAGCAGCGGCTTGGTATGGTGTTGGCCGAGGACATGATGGCGGAGATCCTCAGCAAGACCTACAAAGAAGGTAGCACGCCCGGTCGGGACATTGGTGAAAGCGTCGGCAATCGCTCGTTATTCGATGACCTCGATGACTATGCCACCTGGTCATCGACACCGCCGACCGACACGAATGGCAATGCCGTCGCCGGCACCGAGGGGTACACCCGATCGGTCCAGGCGGACTATGTGCGGCTTGCGAGCCCGACAACAACGACGAGCAGCGACGAAGGCATGATGCGCATCACCGTTACGGTCCACTATGGCAAAAAGGAAGTTGCCAAGTTGACGAGTTATCGCAGTGACATCTACGACACGGCGGGGGTGGGCTACTGATGAAGCGATATCGAAAACAGCGCGGTACCGCATTGGTGATGGTGCTCGGGATGACGACACTGCTGGTCACACTTGGCCTGACGGCGGTGCAGATCGCCCGCGGTGAATTGAGGCAGAACGAGTTGGAACAGGATCAGGCCGAGGCTCGAATTGCGGCGCAGTATGCCCTGGATTACTTCCATAAGACACTGGATGGCGATACCACTTGGCGAGCCAGTGCGTCCAATCTGAGTTGGCGCCTATTTGCAACGCTGGATGGTGTGACGATCTATTACGCTTATCAGGATCAGATTGATGGCGACATCAGCAATGATGCGACCCAGCCGTTCCTGCTGTACTCACTTGCAATCAAGGGTAATAGCCGACGGCTCTATCGTGTCGAGTTGATCCCTGATGCATCGGGTAACCTCAAGCGCAACGACAGCAAGTTTGAGCAGGGCACTTTTAACTAAGCACTGCTTATTGGTTCAAGATGAAATTTTGGCGAAGCGGTCACGTGCTGCAGCGATGTCTGCCTGCCTCGAACCATCGGTGCGCGGCTGGTACCGCATCGGCTCGGAAGAAGCAGCAATGACTGCGCGTGCCTCGCTGAGGCTGCCCAGGTCTCCACATGCGATGGCCTGCACCGCCGCGTTGCCAAGGGCTGTTGCTTCATGCGGTCCCGCGACGACTTCGAGCCCTGTCGCGTCTGCAGTGATCTGGTTCAGCACGGTATTGGCTCCGCCGCCGCCGACGATGTGCAGCGTCTTGAGCGTCCGGCCGGTCAGTTCTGCTGCAGCACGCAGGATCTGGTCATAGCGCAGCGCGAGCGAATCAAGAATCGCTCGGATGAGTGCGCCTTCGTCTGCCGGCTCTGGCTCGCCGTTTTTCCTGCACGCCTCGCGGATGCGCGCGGGCATATCGCCCGGGGTCGCAAACCTTGGGTCGTCCGGGTTAAACAGGCTGTGGAGCCCCGGTGCGTCGCCCGCCATCGCCGCCAGTTCCGCGAAGCTGTATTGCTTGCCTTGCTCGCTCCAAACGCGTCGGCACTCCTGGATCAGCCAAAGCCCGGCACAGTTTTTCAGGAATCGTGTCGTCCCCTCGATGCCCGCTTCGTTGGTGAAGTTGGCTGCCAAAGCCTCGGGGCTCCGCACAGGCGCATCCAGCTCCAGACCGACCAGCGACCAGGTGCCACTGCTGATATATGCAGAGGTGGTCGGGTCCGTCATCGGTACCGCGACCACGGCCGAGGCAGTGTCATGGGATGCGACAGCGCTCAGGCGTGTGCTGGAGGGCAGGCGCGTCGCCTCCGCCACGATCTTGTTGATGGTCCCCAGTGGCTCGCGATCGCCAGGCTGGACGATTCGCTCAAAGATTGATGTGGGCACACCGATCGCAGTGAGCAGGTCCTCTGTCCACGTACAGGTTGAGCTGTCATAGCATTGACTCGTTGAGGCGAACGTATGTTCGTTGGCTTTAGCGCCCGTCAGCCAGTACGCCAACAGGTCCGGCACCATCAGCATCGACTCGGTTCTTTCTAGTGGTCGGTCCGGGTCCTGTGCATCGACCGCAAGCTGGTAGAGCGAGTTGATCGTGATGAACTGGATGCCCGTGCGCTCGTAAATCTTCTCATCCTTCAGTTTGTTGCGCACCTCTTGAAACAGGTCATTCTTCTTTGGATCCCGGTAGGCCGTGGGCTGATGGATCAGCCTGCCGGACTTGCCGATCAGGCCGTAGTCCACGCCCCAGGTGTCAAAGCCGATCGAGGCGACCTCGCTTGCGCGCTCGGACGACCGCCGTAGGCCGGCAACAATCTCGTCCCAGAGTCGTAGGAAGTCCCAGTGGTAACGCCCCTGCTCGCTGCCGTCATGGACATGAACGACGCGGTTCTCGAAGCGATGGACCTCATCGAGGGTGATTCGTGTGCCGTCGAAGCGGGCGTCCATCACTCGACCTGATGATGCGCCAAGGTCGATGGCTAGATAGTGCTTGCTTTTACTCATACGTTTCCTCGTTGCTGAATCGATTCGGACCACGTGGGGCCCAGAACAGGATAGTAAGATGTGCCGACCGATAGGAGCCTTTCATGCCGGAAAAGGACTATATCCTCGCGTTGGACCAAGGCACGACCAGCTCGCGCGCCATCATCTTCGATCCTTTCGCCCAGCCGATTGCGATCGCACAGCAGGAATTCGAGCAGATTTACCCGCAGCCCGGCTGGGTTGAACACGATCCGCTAGCGATCTGGCAATCCCAGCATGACACCGCAGTGAAGGTGCTCGGCAAGGCCGGTATCACCGTTGAACAACTCGCCGGCATCGGGATCACGAACCAGCGTGAGACCGCTGTCGCCTGGAACAGGACCACGGGTAAGCCCATCGGGAATGCGATTGTCTGGCAGGACCGACGAACGTCTGAACACATCAACCAGCTTGCGGCCGAGGGCTACGGGGAACTGATCCGCCAAAAGACCGGGCTGGTCCCTGACGCCTATTTCAGCGCATCCAAGTTCGCCTGGATCTTGCAGCACAACGAACTGGCGAAACAACTTGCCGCGTCCGATGAACTCTGCCTGGGGACTGTGGATGCCTGGCTGATTTACAACCTGACCAGGGGCGACAGCTTTATCACCGATGCCTCGAATGCGTCGCGCACCATGCTCTATGACATCGAGCGAGGCCAGTGGGACAGTGAGTTGCTCGAATTGTTTGGGGTGCCACACAATGCGCTGCCCGAGGTCGTTGACAGCTTCGGCCCCTATGCGGAAGTCGCCTCCATTCACGAACTAAAGGGCGTCCCCATCGCGGGTATTGCTGGGGACCAACAGGCTGCACTGTTCGGTCAGATGTGTACCCACCCCGGCATGGTGAAGAATACATACGGCACGGGCTGTTTCATGCTCATGAATACCGGCGACCAGATCGTCCCCTCTAATAACAACTTGCTTTCGACGGTTGCCGTTCAGCGCGGGGGGGAGAGGTTGTACGCGCAAGAAGGCGGCGTATTCATCGGCGGGGCGGTCGTGCAATGGCTGCGTGACGGGATGGGTTTGATCGAGACCAGCTCAGAGGTCGAGGCGCTTGCGATGAGTGTGCCCGATGCCGGCGGGGTCCACCTCGTCCCGGCATTTACAGGCCTCGGGGCGCCGTACTGGGATCAGGACGCGAGGGGCCTGATCAGTGGACTGACCCGTGGGACGACCAAGGCGCATCTGGCTCGCGCCGCGCTTGAGTCGATCGCGTATCAGGTCGCCGATCTCCTGCATGCCATGCAGTCCGACCTGCCTGAAGACGTGATGATCACTGAGCTCCGTGTCGACGGCGGGGCGTCCAGAAATGACCTGCTGATGCAGATGCAGGCTGACGTGTTGCAACTGCCGATCGTCCGGCCCACCGTGACTGAGACCACCGCGCTTGGTTCTGCCTATCTCGCGGGGTTGTCCGTTGGGCTCTGGCGTGACACTGACTCGCTCGAGGCGAACTGGATGATCGACTGCACTTTTGAGCCCGGGATTCCAGCCGATGACGCCGCGGAGGCCCTTGCAGGATGGCACAAGGCGATTCAGAGAGCACGGCTTTGACGATAAGGTCCTGCGCAACTACTCTATTTGGCTCGCTACAAGCACACGAAACCCCGGAATACCCTCTTTAGGACCAAGAAAATGGCCATCGACACCCTCTACGAAAAAGACGGCAGCCTCCAGCCTCTCAGCGGCAAGACCGTTGCGGTCATCGGCTACGGCAGCCAGGGCCACGCCCACGCCCAGAACCTTCGCGACTCGGGCGTCAATGTCATCGTTGCTAACCGCAAGGAGTCGGCCAACGGCAAGCTCGCGATCGAGCACGGCTTCGATCCCATGGCGGTTGCCGATGCGGTCAAGGCTGCCGACGTTATCGTCATTGCGCTTCCTGATGAGGCTCAGCCGACGGTCTACAACGAGTCGATCGAGGCGAACCTTTCCGACGGCAAGACGCTGATGTTTACTCACGGGTTCAACGTCCACTTCGGCACCATTACACCCCCGGCCGGCGTCAACATCTGCATGGTCGCGCCTAAGGGACCGGGCCACACGGTCCGCTCCGAGTTTGAGCGTGGTGGCGGTGTCCCCTGTCTCATGGCTGTGCACCAGGACGCAACTGGCGATGCGAAGGACATCGCGCTGGCCTATGCCATCGGCGTCGGCGGCGGCAAGGGCGGCATCCTCGTCACGAACTTCAAGGACGAGTGCGAGACCGACCTGTTCGGCGAACAGGTTGTGCTGTGCGGCGGTCTGAGCGAACTGATCAAGAAGGGCTTTGAAACCCTGGTCGAGGCCGGCTACCCCGAGGAACTCGCCTACTTCGAGACCTGCCATGAAGTGAAGCTCATCGTTGACCTCATTGTCAAGGGTGGCCTGAAGTACATGCGTTACTCGATCTCCAACACCGCAGAGTTCGGTGACTACTACACCGGTCCGAAGATCGTTGATGACGCGACGAAAGATCGCATGAAGGAAGCCCTGAGCCACATCCAATCGGGTGGTTTCGCAAACGCCTTCCGCGAAGACTACGACAATGGCTTTAAGTGGTTCCTCGAGCAGCGCGAAGCCAATGCTGAACATGGCGTCGAAAAGGTCGGCAAGGAACTGCGTGCGATGATGCCGTGGCTCAATCCGGTCGAGATGTAAGGCGATACGCGACAAGATCAAGCAATCACAACAGCCCCCGCAATGCGGGGGTTTTTGTTTAACGAGACTTATTTTCGTCTAGTACGGGATGAGATATCATGACGGTCTCTGTCTAAGTCGCCGTTCTGAGCAATGCATGTCCAGCCCGTTTGAAAACTCTTTCCAACCCTCGCCGCAACCGGCATTTACCTTGTTTTGCGGCCTGCTCTGTGTCTTTGCACTGGCGTCGGGTATTGCTGCCCTGTCGGACTGGGCATGGGGTGGAGCGCGCTGGGCAACACCCGTCTTGTATGCGATGTTTTCAATGCTGACGCTTGTTTGTTGGTCGGCGGTTTCGTCTTGGATACTCGGTCGCAAGCAGGTTTTTTTATTGACCACCGCTTTGGTCGCTTTGCATTTCGTGACGTTTGGATTACCTCGGCTTTGGTGGGAAGCACCGCCGTTGCAGTTGGGCGAGTCTCTACTGGCCGGACAGGTGCTCTACCACTTCGGTTCAGCAACCATTGGTTTCTTTTTGGCTTGTATCACGGTATTAAGTAGCCGACGCGAGGTGCTGCTGGTTTCTGTTTTACCGACGGTTCTACTGGTAGCCGGGGCATGGTGGGTGTTACGCCACACGATTGATGCAGGGCAGGTCGTCACCTCGATCGGGATGGGCATCGGGCTGGTCGCCGCCGGGCTGGGCTGTTTTGAATTGGTACAGAACGCCCATGTGCGCAGGTTGTTCGGCAACCGTAAAGATGACCGCCTGCTGTCAGAGTTGCAGAACGCCAAGCGGGTACACGAGGCAATGTTCCCCGATCCGATCGCCGACGAGAATCTGCGGTTTGGCTACGCATATCGCCCGATGCGCCAGATCGGGGGCGACTTTATCCATATCAACCGAGCGGACAGCGGCGCGTTCTATCTCACGGTCGTGGATGTGACCGGCCACGGGATCACTTCCGCATTAACGGTTAACCGGCTGCACGCGGAACTCAAGCAATATTTCGCCACTGCGGATGTCAGTTGCCCATCCGAGGCTTTGGGTCACCTCAACGACTATGTCCGACTGACAATGGCCGAGCACAGCCTGTTCGCGACGGGAATGTGTGTTCGACTGGACCCAACGGACAGCAGGCTGACCGTTGCAAATGCCGGGCACCCGCTGTGTTATGTCCGGGACCGCGAAGGGCTTCGAGAGGTCGATGCAGCCGGCCCGATGCTTGGTGTTTTTGAGCGTGAGGCGTTTGACTGCACACCTGTGTCATTCAACTTTTCTGCTGGGGATCAACTGGTGATGGTGACGGATGGTGCGATCGAGTCGCGCAGCCCCGCCGATGAACCGATCGGCACCGAACGCCTGCGCAATATCATCGAGCGGTCGTGTCGGCAGACCGCACCCTCGGAACAGGTCGGTGGCGCCCCGGGGCTGTTGCAGCGCCGCATGTCGGGTCGGCTGCTCGACCGCGCCGACGTCCGTAAGCCCGTCGGCCTGATCCAGCAGGTCCTCCGCCAAGGCATGAACGCCCACCCCTGCGCGTTGGCGGACGAGATCATGCTCTCCATCGACGACTTCGTGCAGCAGGACAGCCAGGATGACATCTTGATCGCGACAATTGAGCTACTGCAGCCACAGCGAAATCAGAGAGAACCAATGCGTGCGGCTGCAGTGAAGGACCAGCAGACTAAAGCCGAAGTGCCACAGGAGGTGCAGGTTTAGAGCTGTAGTGTCTATGCCGTTTCAACAGTAAGGGGATGGCTTATACGCCGTCTATAGATAAACCACGAATTGGAGATTCTGTGATGAATTGGATGAAAACGCTGCTGCCCGCTCTGGTGATCGCTCTGATCACGGCCACGACCCTGTACGCCGATGGCCATGGCAAGAAAACCGCCGACAACACCCTGACCGACACCGAGATGAAAGACGGCTGGGCGCTGATGTTTGATGGCAAGACGCTTGACGGATGGAAGTGCAGCCCGGACAACCCCGACTCTGTTCGCGTCGAAGAAGGCAGCATTGTGACCAACGGCAAGCGTGCCCACCTTTATTACGGCCAGGAGGGTGGTGCCAAGCTGACAAACTTCGAATTCAAGGCTGACGTGAAGTGCATTGGCAAGAGCAACTCAGGAATCTTCTTCCATACCAAGTTCCAAGAGTCCGGCTGGCCTGCCCATGGCTACGAGGCACAGGTCTGCAACGGCTACAAGGACCCACGCAAGACTGCGTCGATCTATAGCTTCGCTGATATCAAAGAGTCGCCGGCCAAGGATGATGTGTGGTTCCACTATCACCTCAAAGTCGAGGGCAAAAACATCAAGATCTGGATTGACGGCAAGCTTGCACAGGATTGGACCGAGCCTGACGACTGGTCTCAGAAAACCAAGAAGCTTGGCAGCGGCACGATCGCACTGCAGGCGCATGACCCTGGCAGTAAGGTGCTGTTTAAGAATATGAAGCTGAGAGAACTCAAATAAGAGTAATCAATTTGATCAAAGGCGAGTAAGTCATCAGGCAGGATTGGAGCATGATGAAGCGCACCGTTATTGATGTAATCGTTTGTCTCTTACTCGCCTTTACATGCGCGGCGCAGGATGCTGCGACGGAATATCGCTTGGTCTGGTCAGATGAGTTTGAAGAAGAAGGCAGGCCAAACCCTAAGAACTGGGCGTTTGAACGCGGCTACGTCCGTAACAAGGAATTGCAGTGGTATCAGTCGGAGAACGCATACTGCAAGGATGGACGGTTGATTATCGAGGGTCGGCGGGAGCGTAAAGAGAACCCGGATTTCCAAGCCGGGAGCAAGGATTGGAAAGCCAGCCGTAAGCACATCGAATATACCTCGGCCTGCTTGTATACAAAGGACCTGAGCTGGCAGTATGGCCGTTTTGAAATCAAGGCGAAGATCAGCACAGCGAACGGCCTTTGGCCAGCGATCTGGTTCATGGGTGTCGATGGCGAGTGGCCCAGTTGTGGTGAAATCGATTTGATGGAAAGCTATGGCGGCAAACTCATGGCCAATGCGTGCTGGGGTACAAAGACGCAGTGGGTGGCTGAATGGGATAGCGTCGCGACGCCGATTGCGTCGTTCGATGACCCCGATTGGGCCGATCGCTTCCACATCTGGCGAATGGACTGGGACAAAGACAGTATCAAGCTTTATGTCGACGATCAGTTGCTCAACACGATCGACCTGACGAAGACCCTGAACCCAACCCGCAGGGGGCCCAGGAACCCATTTCATCAGCCGCATTACCTGCTGCTTAACCTTGCGATTGGAGGAGAGGCGGGGGGAGATCCAAAGAAAACCGATTTCCCGAAACGCTTCGAGATTGAGTACGTCAGGGTGTACCAAAAGAAAAAGTCTTGAGATGCCACCACGCCGGGGAGGTTTGCGTTTTATCCCGCAGCAGCGTGCACCATCTCCGGCACGGCAGATCGTAGCGCAGTGATGATCGCGTTGGCTGGGGCGTCTCGCCAGTTTCGAGCGGGGTCGGTGGTCTTGTTGCGCAGGCGATCGAAGGTGTCGATGATACGCTGCATCTGGGCCTGGCTGGGGGGCTGGGTTTTCCAGACGCGGATGGAGTCGTGCGGCGTGGCGAGCATGTCTTCGCCGGTATAGGCGAGTTCCTCAAAGAGTTTTTCGCCGGGGCGGGTGCCGGTGATCTTGATCTGTACATCGACGTCCGGCTCAAAGCCTTGCAGACGCACGAATCGGCGGGCAAGGTCAAGGATGCGGATCGGATCGCCCATATCCAGAAGGAACACTTCGCCGCCACGCGACTGGCCGTCGGCCTGGATCGTCCCGCTGAACATACCCGCTTGCAACACCAGGCCCGCAGCTTCGGGGATGGTCATGAAATAGCGGGTCATGTCCTGATGGGTCACCGTGATGGGGCCGCCATGCTCCAGTTGCTTGGTCCAGATGGGAACGACTGAGCAGGCCGAGCCCAGGACGTTGCCGAAGCGGACCATGCAGCATGCGGTATCGCTCACGCTGTTGAGGTGCTGAACATAGAGCTCTGCTAGGCGCTTGCTGGCACCCATGATCGATGATGGATTGACGGCCTTGTCGGTCGAGATCATCACAAACCGCTCGGCTCCAATCGCGGCGGTCGCATCTGCGATCGCACGCGTACCATAGAAATTATTTTCTATTGCCGCAGCAGGGTGGTCCTCCATCATCGGCACATGCTTATGTGCCGCAGCATGAAGCACAACATCGGGCTGGCATCGTTTGATCACATCAAACGTTCGGTCGCGCTGCGTCACATCGTGCAGCACAGCTTGCCTTGGCAAGTCCGGGTGGGTTCGGGCCAGTTCGCGATCGATTTCAAAGAGGGCGTTCTCTGATCGCTCCAGCAGGGTCAATTGGCCGGGCTCGAAGCGGGCAACCACACGGGCAAGCTCGCTTCCGATGGACCCGCCAGCTCCGGTGATCAGCACCCGTCGGCCACCGATCCACTTCGCCAGAGCCTGCTCATCCAGAGGGCGCGGGCTGCGATCGATCAGCCGGGTGGGATCGATCGGGCCGGTGACGAAGGATGCGGTAGTCAGGCCGGCGGTATTGGCGGGGGAGGTAGGCAGGCCGCCAGTGATCCGGCTGGTGGTTCGGCCAGCGAGTTGGTCGTCGAGCGTGGGCATGAACCGCCAGGACACCCCAAGCCGACCCAACGTGGCGGCGGCTCGGCCGATGGCATCACGCATCGCCAAGGGCAGGGATACCAGAACCAGTTGAGGCTGATGCTCTTCGAGGATGGAATCGAGTTGATCGATCGGGCCAAGGGTCTTGCAGGGCAGGTTGGCGGCCGATTCTCCTTCAAATGCGATCGCTGGCAACACACAGCCGAGCAGTTCGGGCTGGGGCTGAGCGACACCCAGCGTATGTGCCAGTTGGCGGATAGCGAGCGCGGTTCCAATCAGCACGGTCTGCGGCTTTTCCACAGGCGTGTCGGGTGAGTTCCCTTGGGTCTTGTTGGACATCCGATCCATTGCCCCTGATATCGGCATGTGGGTGTTATCGGCTGCAAACCGTTTGTTTCCGGGCCTTGGATGCCTACCGATTAAGCAGGATTCAGCCGCGGTCGATGTAGGCCTTGGGCAGGCCTTTTCCCGCCTTTCTAGAGATTCATACAGGAGTTGCCATGTCCGCAATCAGTGAGCCGAGCCGAGACCAGCGTCAGCACCCCCGCATCAAGGTCCCGGCCATGTACACGCTGATCAGGGCACGCGTTCTTGGATCGAACCGCTACAACTGGACCGGGCACATCTACGACGTCTCCCTCGGCGGCGTCCGCTTTGAACTGGATATGCCCATCGAGCCGGGGACCCAACTTGAAATCCGCGGCATGCTCCCCGGTGCCGGCCACACGACCTTCCGAGCCATCGGCCGGGTCGTTCGTGTCCACTCCGATGCTTCTGAACTCGGACCCGCCATCATGGGTTTGCAGTTTGAGTCCTTCCAGTCCCCGATGGACCGCCACCGCCTGGCCCAGTACATCGACGCGCGTGCGAAGGCCGAGCAGTCTGCCCTGCGACGCGC
>JBMZAP010000110.1:0-13072 GCA_049611445.1 Phycisphaeraceae bacterium
GTGCCTTCCTGCTCAATCGGGTTCTGCGTCGCGAGGACGAAGAAGGGCTCGTCGAGTTTGTAATCCTCGCCGCCAGAGGACACACGCTTTTCCTGCATCGCTTCAAGCAGCGCTGCCTGCGTCTTTGGGGGCGTCCGGTTGATTTCGTCGGCCAGGAGCAGATTGGTAAAGATCGGCCCCTTCTCGAACTTGAAATGCCGCTCGTGGGTCTCTGGATCTTCCTGCAGCAGTTCCGTACCGGTGATGTCCGAGGGCATCAGGTCGGGCGTGAACTGGATGCGCTTGAAGCCCAGCGACATGGTCTTGGCCAGTGAACTGACCAGCAGCGTCTTGGCCAGGCCCGGGACACCGACGAGCAGGCAGTGGCCGCGGGAGAAGATTGCGATCATCATCTCGTCGACGACGTCGTCCATCCCCACGATCACCTTCCTGAGCTCAGACACGATCTTGTCGCGTGCCTCACCCAGTTCCTTGATTGCTTCTACGTCACCCGTCTCATTGGTCATCGATTATTTCCTTCTAAAATGCGCTACTGCGCACGATATCTTTGTGAAGACCAGTCCTGATCTCTGATCATTACAAGAATTATGCCAAAATTCGCCACGGAATATTCTGATTGCGCAAATTGTGGCATTGATTATCAATTTGTACCAAATTGACAGTTTTGGGTGCTGAAAAGCTACCTTTCAAGCATGATCACGCGTCTTATCCAAGCAGCTGCTGGATGGCACCGGCCTGGTCAAGCTTGAGACGGGACATCGTCAAGTCGAAGTCGCCGTAGTGCTCGATCGGGTTGCCGTGAGCGTTGAGCAGGGTGGTATACCAGTTGCCGATGGTCTTGTGGCCTTCCGTGCCGTGGTAAGGCAGGCGGATGTATCGGCCGAGCACATTCAAGGCGCAGTTGTCGCCAGCCATGATGATTTGAGGGGCCTCGGTGCCGTGGCTGTGGTGACCTTCAGCGTTCTCGGGGAAGTAGATGATCACCGTGTTGTCGAACATCGTGCCCTTGCCTTCGGGAATGGACTTGAGCTTGTCGACGATGGTTTTCACCTGCTCGACGTGGCCGACGCGCATCGTCTCGCGGATGTCGTCTGCGGGTCGGCCCGAATAGCCGCCGTTGTGGCCGAGCTCGTGGATCGAGATATGGTCCGACTCATTGCCGGGCAGGCCCTTGATCGGCGTTGAAAGTTCGTCGATCGTGTAGGTCACGACATTGGTCAGTCCGGTCGCGAGCGCGGCGATGAGGATATCGGTCATCGCCTTTTGCTTTTCGGGGGTCGTCGCGTTGACGCCTCCGTTGGCGTGGACCGCATCGATCTCAGGCAGGTACTGCTTGATCTTGCCCGACATACTCTCGAGCTTCTTGTTGCGGGCCTGGATCTCTTCGATCGAAGCCACGTGGTTACTCAGCTTCAGCTTCTCGTAGCCTTCGAGGAGTTCAGCCTTAACGTTCTCTTCATTTTGAAGGAACGCGAGCATCGCGTTGTCCGAGTTGACCGCACCGGGGTTGATGACGGTCTTGAAGAGCTCGTTATAAGCCGTCATCGGGTCGGCATAACAGTAGTTGCGCTGGTGGGCAGCGGGCGCGGAGTATCCCGAGACGATCCCGGTGCGCCACGCAGCGTAGTTGCCGGTCAGTGACAGTTCGACGTGACCAAATGGCGAGGGGAAGAGCTTGGCCATTTCGAAATCAATCGTCGCGCGTTTGATCCCGCTCAACGAGTTGCGACCGGATTTGAACGCGCCCATGACCGACGAGTATGACCAGTGGCCGTTCTCGCTCATCTTTGAGGATAGGCCCTGCAGGATCGACATGTTGTCCTTATATGGTGCAAGTGCCTGCAGCCATTCAGGCAGTTCGTGGTCACGCAGGTCGACTTCCATCGCCTTCCTGTCTTTGTCGAGCTTTGCCTGTTCTTCGGTAAAGCTGGGCAGTGCGACTTCGTTCGGTCGGATGCCGTTGGACTTGCGAATGAAGACGAAGCGGCGGGCTTGTCCGCCGAGCAGGCTGGGCACGACGCCGGGGACACCGTCCTGCACGGTCTGTGCCAGTGCGGTGGCGAAGGTCGGGGCCATCGCCAGCGAGCCGACGCCCAGTGCCGATTTTTTGAGGAAGGATCTGCGTGTTTCCATGACGTTACTCCGTCGTGTCCGGTTGCTTGCGGTAGATGAACGAGTCCGAGGTCAGCAGTGTGACGATCACTTCGTCAAAACTGCCGCCGCTTTCGAGGTAGGCGCGGTCGGCATCGATCAGGGTTTTTGAGTCGTTCAGGGTTTCATTTCGGCCCATAAAGTAGCGGAAGGCGTGGCGGATGATTGATTGACGAACGCGATCAGACCGGGCCAATCGGTCAATCAGGTCCAGTGCATCCTCGACTTCGCCATCAAGTGAGCTGTCGCCGGTGCCTTCAAGGTAGCCTTTTGAATCAATCGGAAGCGTCTTGTAAAGGTCGCGCAGGTCTTCGTGAGGCTCGCCTTTGTCCTTCACTTTCTCAATGAGATTCTCGGGGTACTCCAGGCGTTCTTCGGTGCGATATCGCCCGAAATCGTCGAAGATTTCAAAGGGGATGCCCAGCGGGTTGATCTTCACGTGGCAACGCATGCAATAGTCGTTATTTGTTTTGTCGTCGAGCCGTTGTCGGAGCGTTTTCTCTGGGTTCTCTGGGATCACTGCGTCGACCGTGATCGGCACGTCCGGGATGGTCCCGGCGAGGAGTTTTTCCTGAATCCAGATGCCGCGGTGGATCGGGTCAGTTTCCGTATTCGCGGCGAAGGAGATCAGCCATGCCGGGTGCGTCAGGATGCCCTTGCGGTTTTCGATCTTCGCGGGCTGCTGGGCGGGGTAGCTCCAGTTGGCCATGTCGATGTTCCACATCCGCGCGATCTGGGGTGACTGCATCCGACCGCGGTAGCGGTTCCATGCGCCGTTGAAGCCGTGCGAGGGAAACGAAGGATACGGCGCCGCACCGGTTTGGCCTTTGCCGAGGCGAACTTCAAAGCTCTCCATCTGGCGGGTGAATGCGCCCATCGGGTTGTAGCGGCCGGCGGCGCCACCAAGGCGCTTTGGGTCGATCCCGCGCATCTCGGTCTCAGCGATAAAGTCTTTGTGCTTGGCCAGATCTTCAATCGTGAAGTCTCGCCAGCCCTTGTCTTTGAAGTAGTTGTAGATTTTTTTGATACGGTCCGAGCCCACCTGCATGGCTTCGTTGTTGCCGGAGTGGTAGACGTAGAACTCGTCGGTCGTCAGCAGCTTCTTAAAGACGTCTTGATCTGATTCGACAATGTATTCGACGATCCGATCTGCCTCGGCTACGACGCGCGTCTTGGTGTTGTCGTAGTTACCGCCAAAGCGTTTGTTGTCTTTGAAGATGCCCAGCATCTTGGCGTAGCCGAAGTAATCGCGGAAAAAGCGCATCTCGCGGATCGGCATGTTCGTAAAGTTCGGCACGTCATTCTTGTCCACCGACTCGTCGATCACGTAGTACTGATCGCGCCTGGAGAGCATTCGGCGGACTTCTCGCTCGTAGTCTGCTCGTGTGTTGAGCCGATCTTCGGCGGCTGCCTTGGCGAGTTCTTTGTCGGGGCTCGCGTCCGTGAGCGCGTATGCCAAGGCATAGCTCGCGTCGTAGGGCGAGAGCATGCGTCGGCCGTGCTCGTCCGCATCGCCGACACCGAATTCGGACCGGTAGACGAAATCGGTATTGAGCATGACCGTCTGGATCATCTTCTTGATCAGGTCACGTCGGCTCAGGTCCGTGTACTGATTGGCGATCGCCTTGTACTGCTGCAGTTCCTGGTCGCCGGGTTTGCGTTCGAGAATCAGCGCAACAAGCTGTTGGGTCAGTTCAGTCAACTGCTCCTCGGTCGGCGGCCCAGCCGCGACACGTTTACGCTCAAAGCCTGCTTCCCAGTCGGTCAGGCACTTGTCGATCACGTCCTGATACCGGTCGCCAGCCTTGCGATGCTTTTGGATCGTCTCCTTTATCACCCGCATTTCTTCTTCGGCCAGCGGCCTGTACTCGTAGACGCGAAGCCGCTCGTCCATCTTGTGTCTGATGGCTTCGTTGTGGAACTCTTCCCAGTAGTTGTTGAGGAAGGTGATGCGGGCCTGGATCTTGCGGGCATCGTGTCCGAAGTTGAACCATTCGCGTTCGCAGGCCTCGATGATCTGGTGATTGGATTGGCCTTCTTTTTTCAGGCGGCGCATCGAGCGGAAGATGACTTCCACCTCGGCTCGGCCCGGGTTTGCTGCGTGATACGGCGCTTTCTTGACGTCGCTGTCTTCAGCGATTGGTTCAGGTACCTCGACGCGAACGAATTTTGGCAGCAGCATTTCGTGTTTGTCCAGATAGATGTCCTGGAGCACGCGCTCGATGTGATGATTCAGGAACTGCCGGCGTGACTCAAGTGTCTTACGGTTGGCGACTTCCTGCGCGAGGATGCTATCGACGGACGAGAGATAGCTCCGGTCACGCTCAGCCAGTTCGAGCATGTAGTCGGCCGCGTCCTTCGCGTTGGTCAGCATCGTCAGCAGGTGCCCGCCGTTGAGCGTCTCATTGGCGTAGTAACGGATGCCGGCATTGTTTGGCAGTAGGAACGGATTGGTCAGGTTGAGATGGCGCTTGCTGTCGCCTTGCACCATGTAACGCTTGCCATCGATGTCTCGACGCGGCGTGTGCTTGAGGATGCGATTGAATTTCTCGTTGAAGATGTATTCGCTGATCAACCATCGCCGGTCTTCGGTAGAGCCGGGCAGGTCGGCGTATTCGCCTGAGAACAGGTCACGGTGATCGACATAGTTGCCGGCTTCGGGGCGGCGGAGTTTCTCTGCGAGTTTGTTCGCGGCGGTACCAGTGAGTTGCTCCTTGAACCACTTGAGCAGCACCGCCCGTTCGGCGGCAGTTGGTTGCTTTGCCTTGGCGGGGGGCATTTCTTCAAAGTGCACCGCATCCTGCGCGGTGATGAAGAGTGCCTGCTGATCAACCGTGTCGATCGTCTCTAGCGCATCAAACCGCGTCTTGCCTTTCTGCTGGTCCGGCCCGTGGCAGGAGATGCAGTAGGTATCCAGCACGTTCATTGCCTGAGACTCGAGGGTCTGCTGGCCCGCTGCCGCAGCTTTCGGCTCGCCCTCGGCCGACTGCTGTGGTGACAGGACCACCCACGCCAGCAGCATGGATGCACCGATAGCAAGCAGCGATTTATGTATTTTGGGGTCCTTCATTCTTTAACCTGACATTCTGCCGCCGCAAGTATTACACAGGCCAGATCTAAGTCAAGGTCTGTTTTGGACTTAACGGCAAATTGGGTGGGTGCGGCTTTTCAGTCCCGGACGACGGCTTCGTCCAGCGAGAGGATCGTGTTGCCGATCATCATCCAGGCCGCGAGTTCGCTGGGGTCGTGTTGTTCAGGCAGGGGGTACTCGCCTTGTTTCAGCAGGTCTTTGGCATCATCGGGGCTTTGGGCGTAACGCTGGCGGTAGTAGGCCAACGCTTCCTGAAGCACGGCCATTTCATCGGCGGAGGGTATCTCGCCGGTGCATCGCCGATGCATCAGTTTAAGCCGGTCTTGGTCGGCTTGCGCCTGGGCAAGGGTGTTCTGTGCGAGTACGCGTGCCGCTTCGAGGAACTGCTCATCATTCCACAGCACGAGTGCCTGCAGTGGCGTGTTCGTCACGCCGCGTACTACGACGCAGGATTCTCGGTTGGGTGCGCCGAAGGTCTGTAGCTGCGGCGGGGGGCTCTTGCGCTTGATGAAGGTGTAGATGCTGCGGCGATAGAGTTTGTCGCCGTTATCGCGCTTAAAGACATTCGTGTTCGAACGCGGGCCCATCGAGACTTCGCGCCAAAGGCCATCGGGCTGGTAGGGCTTGACGCTTGGGCCACCGATCGTTTCGTTGAGCAGGCCCGATGCGGCCAGCGCGTGGTCGCGGATCAACTCGCCGGGCATGCGTTTGCGCGGGAAGCTGCTCAGCAGCCGGTTTGTCGGATCGATCTCGATCGCGGCGCGTTGCGTGGTCGCACGTTGCCGGTAGGTCGCGCTCATTACGATCTGCTTGATCAGTCCCTTCTGGTCCCAGCCGGACTCAACAAACATCACGGCGAGGTAGTCGAGCAGTTCCGGGTGGCTGGGCCATTCGGCCTGGCTGCCAAAGTCTTCAACCGTTGCGACGATGCCCGTGCCAAAGAGCATCTGCCAGACGCGGTTGACGTGGACGCGTGCGGTCAGCGGGTGGTCGGGTCGGGCCAGCCATTGTGCAAACCCGAGCCGGTTGTTTGGCGCCCCATCTGGGAGCGGCAGGTCGATGTAGCTCGGCAGTTCCAGCTTCGCCGGCCGATCCTTGATCGGCTTGTTGTACTCCCCCCGCTCCAGCAGGAACATCGGCTTGGGTTTTTCCAACTCCTGCATGATCGAGACCGGCGTTGCGCCTGCTTCGATCTTCCGGACCGAGGCCTGTGCCTGGCGCACTTGATTCGACAGCTTTGAAAAGGTCGGGGACTTCACAGCGCCCCATGCCTCGGTATAGACGCGGTGGCTGTGCGGGGTGCGGGCCTCGGGATCGATCAGTGCAATTGGCGCAAGGTGAATCGGGGCGTCGCCGAGTACATCGGTCTGCACCTTGAATTCCGAGCCGGCGTTGCCGTTGATCAGCTTGACGACCAGTTGGTTTTCGCCGGGCTTAAGCTTGATGGTGAACGTCTTATTGCTTGTTTTCTTTTCTTCAAAGACCTGTTCGTTATTCAGGAAGACGCGGGCGCCATCGGCCTTGCCGACACTGAGTTTCATCTCCCGCGCAACGGGCGTGAGGATCGTCCGGCCGAGGTAGTGCGTGCTGTTCTTGCCGCCGAGTTTGTGCGTTTGACCTTCGACATAGTCCGGCTTGGGCGTCCATGGCTTGTTGCCACCCGCGTCGCGCTTACCCAGCGGCTTGTCCGACGATTCAGGGCCGAACGCCTTGTCGTATGCTTCGTTGAAATTCTTGGCCGTGTAAGGACCCGCTTGGTACCAGTCGCGCTCAACAACCGGGAACCGCTCAAGTAACTTGCCATCGGCGGCTGCGACATCCGCGCGGATCCGCCCGAGGATCAGTCGGCCATACTTCTTGCTCTGGTGTTCGACGGTGACATGCAGTTCAGTCCCACCCTCGTAGCCGAACGGCTCGTCGGTATAAAGCAGCAGCGTGCGTGGGTCGTCATCCTGATGCGTCGCGGCGCCCCAGCCGGTCTCATGCCCGGGCGTGAGCAGGTTCAGTTCATCGTGGTCGTTGCTCTGCTGGGTCTTGTTGGCCCAGGCCCAGTTGAACGTCACATCTTGGGATAGCTTGGGGTCTTTGAGTGAGACCGCCTTGACCTTGATACCCGTGACCAGCGCATTGCCCTTGCGGCCGATCTGGTTACTGTTCCAGGGGTCGGGCAGCGCATCGATCTTCAGTAGCCGCAGGCCTGTCAGGTCGGTGTGCAGGGTCAGCGTGATGTTCTCGTTGGGCGGGGCCTCTCGGCTGGCCAGCAGGACCGAGCCATCCGGCTTGATCCTGATCTCTCCGCCGCGGTGCGTGGTCGTTGCGCCCTGAAGCTTGGCGTTGGCCCACTTGATGCTATGGGCCTGACGCAGTGACTGTTCCCAGTCGAGTCGTTCGCGCTCGATGCTCGGTGCCGACGCCTTGCGTGTCTGCTCCGCCTGCTTCAACGCCGCCTTGGCTTGTGCGAGTTGGGCCTTTTGTTCTTGCGACATCCAGTCCATCCGCGGGGCATACGCAATCGCGCGGTCAGGCTTGTTCGTGTAGATCCCGCGCTCGTCGATCGAGTGGAAGTACTTGAAGAGGTTGAAGTAGTCCTGCTGCGAAGTGGGGTCGTATTTATGGTCGTGGCACTTGGCACAGTTGTAGGTCTGGGCCATGAACACCGTCGCGATGGTCTCAATCCGATCGCCGACCGCGACGACTCGGAACTCCTCGTCAATCGATCCGCCCTCGTGGTTGGACATGTGCATCCGGCAGAACGCGGAAGCCAGGCGTTGCTCATCGGTTGCGTTCGGCAGCATGTCGCCGGCCAACTGCTCGATGAGGAACCGATCATACGGCATGTTGTCGTTAAAGGCTTGGATCACCCAGTCGCGGTAGGGCCAGGCATTTCGGTAATGATCCAACTGGTAGCCGATCGTGTCCGCATAGCGTGCAGCGTCGAGCCAGGGCAGTGCCATGCGTTCGCCGTAGTGTGGGTTGGCCTGCAGACGATCGACCACTTTCTCGTATGCGTCAGGTGACGGGTCGCTGACGAACGCGTCGATTTCCTCGGGTGTCGGCGGCAGACCGATGAGATCCAGCGAAAGCCGACGGATCAGTGTCGTGCGGTCGGCTTCCTCTGACGGCTCGAGCCCGGCATGGTCCAACTCAGCGGCAATGAAGTGGTCGAGATCGGTGCGTACCCAATCCTGATGCTTCGTCTTTGGTAGCTCGGGCTTGATCGGCGTCTGGTAGGCCCAGTGACCTTCGTATTCGGCGCCCTCGTTGATCCATCGCTTGAGCAGCGCGACTTCGCTGTCGGTCAGGCTGGTTTTAGAACTGGGCGGCGGCATGACGAGGTTCGGCTTGGCCGTCGTGATCCGATTCATGACCTCCGATGCGTCTGCGTCGCCGGGCACGATGGGCACCTTGCCACTCGCCTCGGCCGGTGCGATCGCGCCCTCACGGATGTCCAGGCGAAAGCCCCCGGCCCCCTTTGCAACCGCTGCATCAGGTCCATGGCACGCAAAGCACTTGTCCGAAAGGATCGGCCTGATGTCGCGGTTAAAGGAGATGGGGTCGTCTGGACCTGCCTTGTCCGCGGCGGGGCGGGTTTGCACCTCGATCGATTCGTTCGCTTGTTCGTTGCCAGTGAGTATCCATACACATGCGATCGCGATACCTGCGATCAGGCAAAGGCCTAGGGCGTCAATTGGGGCAGTCTTGCGCATAGATCCTTTGCTCGATGGGCGGCGTGGGTTCGACTAGATGGATCGTCTGGTCGGGCCAGAATTACAGCATATTTGCTTTGTGAGACCTGATTTTATCGTTTGAAAGCCCGCATCCGACACGGGAATGGCGATTTACACCGGTGTTTTGAGCCGATCAGGCCGTGTTTTTGAAATCCCGCCGATAAAACCCTTGAAATTTGGGCGGGCCCTTGTTTAAGCTGGAGGTTCACGTCGTTTGGGCGAGCTCACATCGTCCAGCTTTCTTTGCCGTCGATTCACGGCATGTCTCACATCTGCGTTTCAGCTCAACAGGGGTTTTCACATGGTGAGTCGCAATGGCTCAACCCGGATCAATATGGATTACCTGTTGGATCGGTGCGACCGTGTGTCCAAGGTCTGCCCGCAGTGGTCCGAGTTTGCGCGTCAGCGCATGGCCATGCGGTTGGATGAAGAGATGGTGCTCGGCCGAAGTCTCTGGGACTTTATCCATGGCGGAGCCACGCAACGCCTCTACGACACACTGATCCACAACGCTCGCAAGACCGGGCGCAAGCTCACCTTCAACTACCGCGGCGACAGTCCCAGCGCGATCCGCTATATGCGGATGACACTGCTGCCAGGCTACGAAGGCATCGTTCGGTTCCGTAGCGAGTTACTGCACGAGCAGTCGCGCGATCGATCGATTTACTTCACGCACACCGCCTATTCACAACACCCCGAACTATTGCAGTGTGGTTTGTGTCAGCGCCTCGAGCACAACGGGCGTTGGTATACGCTTGAAGATGCGCTTCGGCATACCGATACGATTGATGAGTTGATGCCGACCGAAGTGGGCGACACCGTCTGCGACGGTTGCAAGACGCGCATCGAGATCGCGACGGGCGTGCGGGTCTGAAAGCTATTTCAAGGTCAGTTGATCAAGCGTGAACTCGTGGCCGCACTCGGGGCACTTGGCTTGTGAAAGCCCGGCCATGTTGTAGCCGCAACTTGGGCAACTCACCTCACTGTTGCCTTTACCCTTGACCCAGTCGAGTTTTAGCAGGCCCCATGTCGCCAATGCAATCAGGACAGACATGATGGAGCCCGGGATCAACGCCAGCAGCCCTTCTTTGAAATCATGGTGGCCGGGAGGATTGGTGCAAACCATCTTGATGCCGAGCACGACGAAAAACAGTGCGATCAACAAAAGGATCCCGGCCGGCACGACGATGAGTGCTTTTTTCCAGTTCATGGTGGGTCCGGGGTCAGTGCAGGAACAGTCGCAGCCCGGACAGCGCCATCACCATGCCGTGCTCGTTTGCCGCGTCGGTGACGAGGTCATCACGGGCCGAGCCGCCGGCGTGGACGACGTATTTCACGCCGGAGCGTGCGGCACGGTCGAGGTTGTCACGGAAGGGAATGAATGCATCGGAGGACAGGGCGAGTTGGCCGCTGCCGAAGTTAGCGCACCAGTCCCTGGCTTCTTCTGCGGTGATCGGATCGGGCTTGGTTTCGAGCAGGGCATGCAGCCCACCGAGTTCAACGTCGTCCAGTTCGAGATAGCGGACAAACTGGTCTACGGCATTGACCTTGTCCGGCCGCTTGACACCTTCTTTGAATAGTTCGATCAGCGCCAGGGACTTGGGGTGCTGCTTGAGCATGAACCGGTCGGCCTTGTCGCAGGCCAGACGCGTGCAGGCAATGCGCGACTGCTGACCCGCTCCGACGCCGATGGCCTGACCATCCATTGCCACGGCAATCGAGTTGGACTGGGTGTGCTTGAGCGTGGCCGTCGCAACCAGCAGTGATTCAATCGCGGAGGCTGGCAGGTCCTTCTGCTCGGTCGTGATGTTGGCGAGCAGCGACTGGTCGATCACCGCGTCGTTGAAAGTATGTTCGAGCGTGAGCCCGAAGCAGGTGCGGGACTCGACCGAGCCGGAAGCGGGGGCGTAGCCGGGGTCGATCTGCAGCATCACGTATTTGCCGCCTTTTTTCGCGGACAGGATCGCCTTGGCGTCCTCGTCGTAGCCCGGGGCGATGATGCCGTCGGAGACCTCGGGCTTGATCAGTGCGGCGAGCGAGGCATCGACGGTTTCGCTGACCGCGATGAAGTCGCCAAAGGATGCACCGCGGTCGGATGAACGGGCCTTGGCGTAGGCGGCGGCGATGGGCGAGTAGTCGTGCTCGTTCGGGCTCGGGTAAAAGTTGGCAGCGCAGAAGCTCTTGGTCAGATCGCCTGCGACAGCGGCCCCGGCGGGGGAGACGTGCTTGAACGACGCGGCAGAAGGCTGATTCGTCGCGGCCTTGAGGTCACGGACAAGTTCCCACCCGCGCAGGCCATCTAAAGCGTTGATGAAGGAGGGGTTACCGTTGACGACAGTGAGCGGGCAGTCGCCTTCGCCGTCGAACAGGATGCGTGCGGTGGGCTGATTGGGGTTGCAGCCGTACTTGAGGGGCAATTCGGTAGTCATGCGCGGCATGGTAGCAAATGCCGCTCGCGACTTAATAGGTGAGTGTGTCCCGTTTTGGCTGATCTCGCTTAAGCGAGGTGGCCTTGGGCCTTAGCGATCGCATCCGCGTACTTTTCTTTGAACGCATCGAGCGACTCGACCCCTTCCGGGAGCGTCGCTTCTTCCATGAGCAGCACAGGGATGCCGTCCTTGATCGGGTAGCGGAGGCCGGCCCCCTCGGGCTGCTCGGCGACCAGCCAGTCGCCGTCCTGTGTCAGCGTGCTCCGTGTCAGCGGGCAGCGGAGGATGGCGAGGACCTGTTCGGAGAGGGTTTGCTGGGGTGTGTCGGCCATGGGCGTATCCTATCCGCCGCCGGGGCGTCTATCATGACGGATCACCATCAGAGGAACTTTATCAATGCAAAGACGAATTACGAGTGTGTTGTTGCTGGCCGCTGTGGCGGCATTGATCGTTGGAATCGGCCTTCAGCCGGGCATGGCCGACGATCATGCGAAAGACGAGGCCAAGCAGGCCCCCGAAAGCAAGGCCGATGTCGCAGTCATCTCCGACCCTTCGCACGAGAAGATGAACCTGACCGCACCGGACAGTTTTAAAGCACTCTTCAAAACGACACAGGGGGACTTCACTGTCGAGGTGGATCGCAGCTGGGCATCCAACGGGGCCGACCGGTTCTACAGCCTGGTGAAGAACGGCTACTACGACGGCACACGCTTCTTCCGTGCGGTTGAAGGTTTCGTCGTGCAATGGGGCATCCATGGTGACCCGGAAGTCAACGCCGCCTGGTACGACCCCAAGAACGAAGAAGCCGTGAACCTCAAGGACGACAAGCGTAAGAAGTCCAACACCGAGGGCATGGTCGTATTCGCCAATGCAGGGCCTAATACCCGCTCGACACAGCTCTTTGTCAATCTCGGCAACAATGATTTTCTCGACAACGAAGCCCGTGTTGGCTCCATCTTCGCCCCCTTCGGCAAGGTCGATGCGGCGGGTATGAAGGTCGTCAAGAAGCTCTATAGCGGCTATGGCGAACCGCCACGCCAGCTCCAGGGCCTGCTCGCGGAGAAGGGCAATGCCATCCTCGATGAGTACTTCCCGAAGATGGATGCCATCAAGACCGCGACGATCGTTGAGGACAAGGAAGACGCTGGCGAATAACGATACAATCCGCGATTCACCCGAAGCCCACGTCGTGACGGCGTGGGCTTCTTTATCTGAAAACAAACCACTCGAAAGGACACCCTATGACCACCGCGACCATCCACACCGACAAGGGCGAGATCAAGCTCGAACTGTTCGTCGATGACTGCCCCGAGACCACCGGCAACTTCATCAAGCTCGCCAAGGACGGCTTCTACGACGGCCTGACTTTCCACCGCGTGATCCCTGACTTCATGATTCAGGGCGGCTGCCCCGAAGGCACCGGCACGGGCGGCCCGGGTTACAAGTTCGACGATGAGAAGTCTGCCCTGGCCAAGAAGCATCAGGTCGGCTCGCTGTCCATGGCCAACGCAGGCCCGAATACCAACGGCAGCCAGTTTTTCATCACCCACATCGTCACCGACTGGCTCGACGGCAAGCACGGCGTCTTTGGCCAGATCCTCGAGGGCCAGGATGTCGTCAACGCCATCGAAGGCGGCGACACGATGAATCAGGTCGTCATCGCAGAAGGCTGA